>JACRCI010000055.1 GCA_016219105.1 Deltaproteobacteria bacterium
ACCTTCAAAACCCTTTAAGATAAGAAAGAAGCGTATCCCCCCGCCAAAGGACCACCCTTGGAGGAAGTATTCACACGCTGCCAAAAAGAGGACATTTCTATTTTGGCGAAAAGAGGACATTTCTATTTTGGCTTGACACGGATAAGAAAAACTATTGACACCCGTGTTAAACCGTGCTAATGTTGGATTACCTGCTAAGGTTTAATTACCCTTCAGATGGATTGTATATCCCAGCATACCCGCATATAAACCCTGATGGTGCCAGAAATCCAGAGGTAATTAACCAGGCTTTTAAAGAGTCCAAAAAAACTTGACGCACAGCCGCATCAATCAACTTATCTTCTATCCAGAATTTCCGCCGGGGATTTCCATCTGAAATTTCCGTATTAAAACCCAGGGGAGCAGTGCATGAACTTAAGAGAACTGAAAGAGAAAAAGATTAACGATTTGACGGCGCTCGCGAAGAACTATCATATAGAAGGCGCCGCCGCGATGAGGAAGCAGGACCTGATATTCGCGCTCCTGCAGGCGCAGAGCGAGAAAAACGGGGTGATATACGGCGAGGGGGTTCTGGAGACCCTGCCCGACGGGTTCGGCTTCTTGAGGGCGCCGGACTACAACTACCTGCCCGGCCCGGACGACATATACGTATCCCCATCCCAGATAAGGAAGTTCAATCTGAGGACCGGCGACATAGTCTCCGGCCAGATAAGGCCACCGAAGGAAGGCGAAAGGTATTTCGCGCTCCTGAAGGTCGAAAAGACAAACTACGAAGACCCGGAAGTCGCGAAAGACAAGATACTCTTCGACAACCTCACCCCCTTATATCCGCAGGAAAAGATCAACCTCGAGACAAAACGCAACAGCGACATCTCCATGAGGACCATGGACCTCTTCACCCCGGTGGGCAAGGGACAGAGGGGGCTTATAGTATCCCCCCCCAGGACCGGCAAGACGACCATACTCCAGAAGCTCGCCAACGCGATCGCGACGAACCACCCTGAAATAGTCCTGATCGTCCTCCTCATAGACGAAAGACCCGAAGAGGTGACCGACATGCAGAGGTCGGTAAACGGCGAGGTCATAAGTTCGACCTTCGACGAGCCCGCCCAGCGTCACGTGCAGGTCTCCGAGATGGTCATGGAAAAGGCGAAGAGGCTCGTCGAGCACCAAAAAGACGTGGTGATACTGCTCGACAGCATCACGCGCCTTGCCAGGGCCTACAACACGGTCGTCCCCCCGAGCGGCAAGGTGCTTTCCGGCGGGGTTGACTCAAACGCCCTCCATAAACCCAAGAGGTTTTTCGGCGCCGCCATGAACATCGAGGAAGGCGGAAGCCTGACCATCATCGCCACGGCCCTCATAGAGACAGGCTCCAGGATGGACGAGGTCATCTTCGAGGAGTTCAAGGGCACCGGCAACATGGAAATAGTGCTCGACAGAAAGCTCGCCGAAAGGCGCATATTCCCGGCCATAGACCTCAATAAGTCCGGCACGAGGAAAGAGGAGCTTCTCCTTCCCAAAGAAGACCTCAACAGGATATGGATACTGAGGAAAGTCCTCCAGCCCCTTAACCCGGTGGAGAGCATGGAGTTCCTGCTCGACAAACTCGAACATAGCGGCTCTAATAAGGATTTCCTCTCCTCGATGAGCAAATAGCCCCTGCCCTCCGGTCATCCCCCGACAGACATACATGGACAGGCGTTTATTCAGGTCAAAGCGCCGCCGCCCTTCAACCAGCCCAGCACCATCCTTATTATCCTGCACGGCCTCGGCGATGGAAAGTGGTGCCGGGCAATTTTTCCTTGCATTCCGCGATTGCAGTTGTTAATATATAAAACTTAAATCAGAAAAGGGGAATTCATATTATGAAGGAAGGCACGCATCCCGTATACGAGACCGCCAGGATACACTGCGTGTGCGGCTTCGAGGTCGAGACCCGTTCCACGCAGAAGGGGATTTCCGTGGAGATATGCTCCAACTGCCACCCCTTCTTCACCGGCAAGCACAAGCTTGTGGACACGGCGGGCAGGATCGAGAAATTCAAGCGCAGGTACGGCAAAGAAGCGCAGAAGTGACGTCCGTCCAGAGGGAGATGCTGTGAAGGTCACTCTCCTTAATTTCACGCCCAATCCCGAAAAGACAATCTCGATAGCCGCGAAACTCTGTTACTCGGACTCCTCCATTGACGAGCTCGAAGACAGGGTAAAAGGCATATCCCACGGGAAATTTCTCGGAAAGATCGTGAAGATGGGGCACCTCTCCGTGCTCGAACACGCCGGCTTCACCTTCGGCGTTGAGGGCATATCGAGGGCCACCACGCATCAGCTTGTGCGCCATCGCATAGCCTCCTACTCGCAGCAGAGCCAGCGGTACGTCAGGCTTAAGGAGCCGGATTACGTAACGCCCCCTTCCATAGGGAATGACCCCGGCCGGAAAAGGAAATTCGCCCGCGCGATAAAAAACTCCTACGGGCTTTACAGGGAACTTGTGGACAACGGGGTGCCGGCCGAGGACGCGAGGTACCTGCTCCCGAACGCCGCGTGCACGAAGATTATCGTAACGATGAACTCAAGAGAGCTGCTTCATTTTTTCAGGCTGCGCTGCTGTGAGCGGGCCCAGTGGGAGATACGGGAGATGGCGACCCGGATGCTCAAACTGGCCAGGAAAGAAGCCCCTTCCATATTCTCCTCGGCCGGCCCCGCGTGCGTGGCCGGGCCGTGCAGCGAGGGTGAGATGACCTGCGGAAGGCCCGGCGAGATACGGAAGAAATTCAAGGAACTGTAAATGCCTTATCCGCCCGGCCGAGCCGCGCTTTTCAGGGTTCACCGCAGCGGCGCGGTCCAATGGCGTTAAAGCTCGGGGACTCCCTCACCATGCATCCATTATGCTGATTGAAAGACTCGAAGAGATAGAGAAAAGATACGCGGAACTCTCAAGTCTCCTCGGCACCCCAGGGGTAATCGGGGATCAGGCGAGATACCGGGAATGCGCCAGGGAACGGGCCGGGCTGGAGAGGATTGTGGACGGCTACCACGGGCTTAAAAAAATAGACTCCGAGATACGGGAAACGAGGCTCATACTCGAAGGCAGCGACGAGGAGCTCAAGGGGCTTGCGAAGGACGAGATCGCGGAACTCGAAAGAAAAAAGGAGGATGTCACCTCCCGCATCAAGGTGATGCTCATCCCGAAGGACCCCAACGACGAAAGGAACATACTGATAGAGATACGGGCCGGGGCCGGCGGGGAGGAAAGCGCGCTTTTCGCCTCCGAGCTTTTCAGGATGTACAGCCGCTACGCCGAAAGGCACGGCTGGAAGACCGAGGTAATGAGTTCCTCCTCGACCGGGTTAAGCGGCTACAAGGAAGTCATCGCGATGATAGAAGGCAGGGGCGCCTATTCGCGCCTTAAATACGAAAGCGGGGTCCACCGCGTCCAGAGAGTGCCGGAGACCGAAAGCTCGGGCCGCCGCCACACATCAACCGTCACGGTCGCCGTCATGCCGGAGGCCGAGGAGGTCGAGGTTGACATAAAAGGCGACGAGATACGCGTGGACACGTTCAGGGCCGGAGGGCACGGCGGGCAGAACGTGAACAAGGTGGAGACCGCCGTCAGGATAACCCACGTCCCCAGCGGCATAGTCGTGAACTGCCAGGATGAAAAGAGCCAGCACAAGAACCGCCAGAAGGCGATGAAGATACTTTTGAGCCGCCTCCTCGACAGGAAAATACGGGAGCAGCAGGAAAAGATCGCCATCGAGCGCAGGGCGAAGGTCGGCACCGGCGACAGGTCGGAGAAGATACGAACCTACAACTTCCCGCAGGGCCGGGTCACCGACCACCGCATAGGGCTGACCCTGCACAGGCTTCAGGAGATAATGGACGGCGACATAGACGAGATGACGGACCAACTCATATCCCATCACCAGACCGAGGTCCTTAAAAACCTGAGGGCCTTCGAGGCGGCGAAATGACCCGGCCTCATCGCCGCTTGCCCGGCACCACTTTCCGGCGCGAACGCCAGTTTTTCAGAAAAGTCAATAACGGAAAGTGGTGCCGGGTCAAATAAAAATGGACAGACTGGTAATAGAGGGCGGAACGAGGCTTGTCGGGACGGTCGGGATAAGCGGGGCCAAAAACGCGGTGCTGCCGCTTATGGCGGCGGCGCTGCTCGCTGACGGATCTACGACGCTTACGAACGTCCCGCGGCTTAAGGACATAGAAACCTTCACGGACCTCTTCTCCCACATGGGGTGCGGGGTTTTTGCCGACCCCGAGGCCGGGACCCTCAGGATAAACGCCTCCAGGCTAACGAGGATGGAGGCCCCCTATGACCTCGTAAAGACGATGCGCGCCTCGATACTCGTTCTGGGCCCGCTCGTGGCGCGGTTCAAGACCGCGCGGGTGAGCCTTCCGGGCGGGTGCGCCATAGGGGCGCGTCCGGTGAACCTCCATCTCATGGGACTCGAAAAGATGGGGGCCGACGTGGCGATAGAGCACGGCTACATAACCGTAAAGACCTCCGGACTCAAAGGCGCCCGCATATATCTCGACACATCCACGGTCACCGGGACTGAAAACCTGATGCTCGCCGCGGTATACGCCGACGGCGAAACGGTGATAGAAAACGCGGCCCTGGAACCCGAGGTGGTGGAACTGGCGCAGGCGCTAAAAAAGATGGGGGCCGCAATCGAAGGCGCCGGCACCGACACGATAAGGATTAGCGGGGTAAAGGAACTCAGGCCGCTTGAATACAGCGTAATGCCGGACAGGATCGAGGCCGGGACTTTCATGGTGGCCTCGGCCATGACCAGAGGCAACGTGCTTATAAAAAATTGTCCTTTGGCCAACCTCGAATCCCTCTCGACCAAACTCGTTGACGCCGGGGCCGGGATTACGGCCGAGGAAGGCGGGGTGAGGGTCACGGGGAACTGGCCCATTAAAAGCGTTGACATGAAGACATGCCCATACCCCGGATTCCCCACGGACATGCAGGCGCAGATGATGGCCATGATGGCGATGGCATCGGGCCTGAGCGTCATAACGGAGACCATATTCGAAAACAGGTTCATGCACGTGGCGGAACTGAGGCGCATGGGCGCGGACATAACGGTTGACGGACGCAACGCCATAATAAAAGGCCTGGGACGCTTAAGCGGCGCCCCTCTTATGGCGACGGACTTGAGGGCGAGCGCCGGTTTAGTGCTCGCCGGGGTCGTGGCGGACGGGACGACGGAGATATCCCGGATATACCACCTGGACAGGGGATACGAGGGCATCGAGGTCAAACTCAACCGGCTCGGCGCAAACATAAAGAGGATAAAAGAATGAAAAAGACCGCGAAAAAGGCCGGTTCATTAACCATCGCGCTGCCCAAGGGCCGGATCCTCAAAGAGGCCGCGGCCCTGTTCAAAAAAGCGGGGCTTGACGCAGGCCCTCTCCTCGGAGACGACCGCAGGCTCATGTTCGAAAACAAAAAACAAGGCGTGAGGTTCATGGTCGTCAGGGCGCAGGACGTGCCCGTCTACGTCGAATACGGCGCGGCGGACCTCGGGGTGGCCGGAAAGGACGTCCTTGAGGAACAGGCTTTAGACCTCTACGAGCCGCTTGACCTGCGCATAGGCAGGTGCAGGATGGTCGTGGCCGAGCCGAAAGAACTCGGCGGCAGGGATAACCCTCAGCGCTGGACGCACGTAAGGGTCGCCACGAAATACCCGAACATAACCACAAGGCATTTCCTCTCCAAGGGCATACAGGTCGAGATAATAAAACTCTACGGCTCGATAGAACTCGCCCCGCTTCTCGGGCTCTCGGAGAGGATAGTAGACCTGGTGCAGACCGGCGAAACCCTCAGGCGAAACGGCCTCGTCGAGGTCGAGACCATAATGGAGGTTACAAGCCGCCTCGTATGCAACAGGGCGAGCCTCAAGACAAAACCCAGGAAGATAAAGTGTATCATAGAAAACCTCTCCCGCGCGGTTTGAGGGGAGAACAAGGCCCACGAGAAGATGGTGAAGATAATACGGACAAGCGATAAAGGGTTTTCAAAGACGCTCGGGAGGGTGCTTTCAAGGGGCGGCGGCGAAGGCAAGGTCGAGGAGAGCGTAAGGCGCATACTCCTCGGCGTAAAGAAAAATGGCGACCGCGCGCTCGTCGCATATACGAAGGAATTCGATTGCGTTGACATAGGCAACGGGATAAAGGTCAAGGAGAGCGAGATACGAGGGGCGCTGAAAAAGATACCCGCGGCCGACTTGAAGATGCTTAAACTCGCGGCAAAGAGGATTGCGTCCTTCCACAAAAGGGAACTCGAACGCTCATGGTCAATAACGGACTTGGACGGGGTTACGCTCGGCCGGAAGGTAACCCCTCTTAAAAAAGCCGGCATCTACGTGCCGGGCGGAAAGGCCGCCTACCCCTCGACCGTGCTCATGAACGCCATACCGGCGAAGGTGGCCGGAGTGGATGAGGTGGTGATGGCGACCCCGCCCTCAAAGGGCGGGATAAACCCCTATGTGCTCGCGGCCGCGGAGATTTCCGGGGTTGACTCGATATACGGGATAGGCGGGGCGCAGGCGATAGGGGCGCTCGCGTATTCGACCGAGACCGTTCCGGCGGTGGATAAGATTACAGGGCCGGGCAACATCTATGTCGCCACGGCGAAAAGGCTTGTCTTCGGAACCGTGGACATAGACATGATAGCCGGGCCGAGCGAGATACTCATCATAAACGACGGCGCGGGAAACCCGGCGTGGATAGCCGCCGACATGCTCTCGCAGGCCGAGCATGACGAAATCGCTTCATCCATTCTCGTCACCACGTCCCTTCCAATGGCAAAGGCCGTCAAAGAGGAAATCACGCGGCAGATCGAGCGGCTTGAAAGACGGACCATTGCCATGGCCTCGATAAGACGCCGGGGCGTGATAATCGTCGCGCGGGATACCGTTGAGGCCGCGGAAATAGCGGACCTCATGGCCCCGGAACATCTGGAGCTTTACGTCAAGAGGCCCGCGGTTTTAATGAAAAGAATAAGGAACGCCGGCGCGATATTCTTAGGCGCTCTTACGCCGGAGGCGGCCGGCGATTATCTCGCGGGCCCGAACCACACGCTCCCGACCGGAGGGACGGCACGGTTCTCGTCCCCGCTCGGGGTGCGCGATTTCATGAAATCATCAAGCGTTATAGGGTTCTCGAAAAAGGCGTTGAAAAACCTCGGCCCGGCAATTGCGAGGTTGGCACGGGTCGAGGGGCTTACCGCGCACGCAAAGAGCGTGGAGATGAGGCTCGAAGACCTTTAAGGAGGATCTATGCCGAGAGAGGCTACGGTTAAAAGAAAGACGGCCGAGACAGACATAACCCTCGGGATAAACCTCGACGGGCACGGGCAAAGCGGCACAAAAACAGGGATACCTTTTTTCGACCACATGCTCACGCTTTTCGCGAAACACGGGCTCTTTGACCTGAAGATAAAGGCAAAGGGAGACTTGGACGTTGACTTTCACCACACGGTCGAGGACGTGGGTATAACGCTCGGAGAGGCGATAAGGAAAGCCCTCGGCGACAAAAAGGGCATAGGGAGATACGGCTCAAGCGACGTGCCGATGATGGACGCGCTGGCAACGGTCACGCTCGACATAGGAGGAAGGCCTTCCTTGATGCTCAGCGCGCCGAAGGCCGCTTACAGGCCCTCGAGGAAGGAAGCCTTCGATATGGGCCTTGCCGAGGAATTCATGAAAGCCCTCTCGAACACGGCCGGCATAGATCTCCACGTAACGCTCCACTACGGGCGCGACCCGCACCACTCCATCGAGGCCATAGTCAAGGCCCTCGGCAGGGCCTTGAGGCAGGCCGTGGAAAAGGACAAACGCATGAAGGGTGTGCCTTCGACAAAGGGGAGGCTGTAGATCCCATCCACCGGACCCGCAAGGGGAGCGCTTTCCGTATGATAGCCATAATAGACTACGACATGGGGAATCTGAGGAGCGTGGCCAAGGCCTTTGAAAAGGTCGGGGCCGCGGCCGTCGTAACCCGCGAAAGAAGCGTCCTTGGCAAGGCAAGCCACGTCGTTCTTCCCGGCGTTGGCGCGTTCAGGGAATGCATGCGCAACCTCGAAAGCTACGGACTTGTTGACGAAATAATAAAGGCTATCAACTCGGGGAAACCCTTCCTCGGCATATGCCTGGGGCTGCAGCTCCTCTTTGACGAGGGGGAGGAAGACGGCCCGGCAAAAGGGCTCGGCGTAATAAAAGGAAAGGTCTTGAGGTTCCCCGCGGGCCTTTTAGACGCCTCCGGCGGGCTTAAAATCCCACACATGGGATGGAACGGCATAAAAAAGAAAAAAGACTCGCCGTTTTTAAAGGACGTTCCGGACGGGTCGTTCTTTTATTTCGTCCACTCGTATCACGCGGTCCCGGACGACCCCTCCGTCATACTCGCCTCCACGGACTACGGGGTGGAGTTCACCAGCGCCGTTGAGAAGAATAACGTGCTGGCGTGCCAATTCCACCCGGAAAAGAGCCAGCATCTCGGGCTCAAGATATTGAAAAACTTTAAAGAGATGAAGTGAGGAAACCTTGTTGATCATCCCGGCGATAGACATAAAGGGCGGCAGATGCGTCCGATTGAGGCAGGGCCTGATGGACGAGGAAACCGTCTATTCCGAAAACCCCCCGGAGGTCGCCCTCGGATGGGAGAGTAAAGGGGCCGGGCTCTTGCACCTCGTTGACCTCGACGCCGCGGTGGGAGGGAAGACGACCAACTTCAGCGTAATCAGGGATATCGCCTCCATCGTAAAAATCCCGGTACAGATAGGGGGAGGTATAAGGGACAGGGCCGCGGCGGAAACCTACCTCTCGCTCGCCAACGTAAAACGCATAATCCTCGGCACGGCCGCGTATGAAGACCCCGGATTCACGAAAAGATTGTGCGGAGAATATCCGGGAAGGATAGCCGTGGGTATAGACGCGAAGGACGGTATGGCCGCCATAAAGGGGTGGTTAAGCGTCACGAAAACCCCGGCCATTACGCTTGCCGTAAGTTTCGAGAACTCCGGCGTTGCCTGCCTCATATACACCGACATATCGAGGGACGGCATGCTCTCGGGGCCAAACGTCGAGGCGATAAAAAGATTCGCGGACGCGGTAAATATCCCGGTTATAGCCTCGGGCGGCGTTTCCAGCATAGAGGACATTATCGCGATTGGAAAGACCGGGGCAAAAGGTGTTATAATTGGAAAGGCCCTTTATTCGGGGGCAATTGACCTTGAGGGCGCGATAGCCAGGATACGGTCGCTCGGCCTTGAGGGCTGGATATCCTGACGGAAATAGAATATCCCGACGGAAAAAAAGACATGCTGACAAAGAGGATCATCCCCTGTCTCGACGTAAAGGGCGGCAGGGTCGTGAAGGGAGTGAGCTTCGTGGAACTGAGGGACGCCGGAGACCCGGTGGAGGCCGCCAGGGCTTACGACGAGCAGGGCGCTGACGAGCTCGTCTTCCTCGACATCACCGCGTCCCATGAAAAGAGAAAGACGATCCTCGCGGTGGCGGAAAGGACCGCCTCCGAGGTCTTCATACCCGTCACCATAGGCGGCGGGATAACTTGCGTTACGGACATAAGGGAATTATTGAGGGCCGGCGCCGACAAGGTCTCTATAAACACGGCGGCCGTTCTCAATCCGCCCTTTGTGAAAGAGGCCGCGGAAAAATTCGGCTCCCAGTGCGTCGTCGTAGCGATAGACGCGAAAAGAAAAAACGCCGGGACGGTAAAAAGCTGGGAGGTTTACACCCACGGCGGCAGAAGACCGACCGGGCTCGACGCCGTTCAGTGGGCCGCTGAAGCGGCCCGCCTCGGGGCCGGAGAGATACTGCTTACGAGCATGGACAGGGACGGGACAAAGGACGGCTACGACATCGAACTTACCAGGGCGGTCGCGGAAAAGGTGGCCGTGCCTGTCATAGCCTCCGGCGGAGCCGGAACGCCCTATCACCTCTATGAGGCGTTCACCGTGGGCATGGCGGACGCGGCGCTCGCGGCCTCCATATTCCATTTCGGCGAATATACCATAAAAGAAACGAAGCGGTTTCTGCGGGAAAAAGGGGTAAAGGTCAGGCCGTGGAGCGGGAAATAAAAAAAGAGGGCTTTCTCAGATTCATAATCGCGCAGAAGATAGCCACCGGGGCGCTCGAACTCGTGCTCTCCGTCGGACTGCTCGGCCTGTTAAACACCGACCTCAACTCAATGGCCATGAAGGTGGCCGTCTACTTCAACCTGGACACGGACAACCAGTACGTCAAATCCCTTATCGAGAAGGCCGGGATGATCGGCAACGGCACGATCCTCGGCATCTCCGGGAGCCTCTTCCTCCTCGCGGCGCTGGCCCTTACGGAGGGCTGGGGGCTGTATTTCAGAAGACGGTGGGCCGAGTGGCTTACGGTCATCTCAACCTCGCTTTTCATCCCCTTCGAGGCGTATAAGGTGGTCGAGGATGCCTCTGTTATCAAGGTGGGCACCCTTGTCCTTAACTGCGCCATAGTCTACTACCTGGCGAAACACAAGGAACTCTTCCGCGCGTGGGGAAAGAAAAAGGCCTCGTCCCTTTCCTGAAGATTTCTCCCCCCTCCCCCTTGACATATCCGGATTGCGGGCTATAAATATCGCATGACCTTTTAACGGGGGTTAAATAACAATGGAGGTGGCGCGAATGGCATATCAGCCAAGGAAATTCGAATTAAAAGGACTGGACGGAATATCCGAAAACCAGATATCCCAGCACAGGGACATCCTCTACGCCGGCTACGTCAACAAGCTCGGCGAGATACGGGACCGCCTGAAGACCTGCGACGTAACGAAGGCGAACCAGATATTCAGCGACTTAAGGGCGCTCAAAAGCGAGGAGACCTTCGCGTTGAACGGGGTCGTCCTGCATGAGTTGTACTTTGAAAACCTCGCAGGAAAAACCCTGCAACCCGCGGGCGAGCTACAAAGCCTCATTGCGAGGGACTTCGGCTCCGTCGAAAAGTGGAAAGAGGAATTCAAGGCCTGCGGCATGGCCGCCAGGGGGTGGGTCATCCTCGGGTTTTCCACCTACGACTGCAGGCTCCACAACTTCTGCCTCGACACGCACAACGCGAACCTGCCGGTGAACTTAACGCCCATCCTCGTTATGGACGTCTACGAACACGCCTACGCAATAGACTACGGAGTGAAAAGGCCTCCTTACATCGAGGCCTTCATGAAGAACGTGGACTGGACGGTCTGTTCGGAGAGGGCGAAGGGCATCCCCGAGAAGTGCCTTCAAAAGATCGCGGCGAGCTGATTCCAGGCCCCGCGTCTATGAACCTGCCGCGGCCTTTGGCCGCGGCAGGTTTTTTTATGCGCTCTCGATAAAAAGCAACCCGGGGTCTTCGAGATAGCCGATTACCTTGTTGAGGAAAAGCGCGGCCTCGCTTCCGTCCACGACCCTGTGGTCAAAGGTGAAGGAAAGCGGGAGTATCCTCCTTACGACCACCTTCCCGTCCACGACCCAGGGCCTTTCCCTTATCTTTCCAGTTCCGAGTATGGCGACGTCCGGGTAATTTATTACCGGGGTAGCGTAGACCCCTCCGAACGTGCCGTAGTTGCTTATGGTGAACGTGGAGCCTTTGAGTTCATCGAGGGATATCTTCCTCTCCCTCGCCTTGACGCTCAACGCCTGGACCTCGCCCGCGAGTTCGAGTATGGTCTTTTTGTCAACGTCCCTGACGACCGACACCATCAATCCGTCCGGGGTGTCCACCGCCACGCCGATATTGTAATATCTCTTTACTATTATCTCCTCGGTCTCCTCGTCCACGCTTGAGTTAAGCATGGGATGCTCCCTGAGCGCGTGCTGGGCCGCCTTCATAAAAAAGGGCAGGAACGTAAGGTGCACGCCCTTTTTATCGGCCCCGGCCTTCTCCCTTTTTTTAAGCTCCCACAGCGCGGTTATGTTGGCGTCGTCCATGCCGGTAACCGAGGCCGCGTTCTTGAGGGCCGTCATGAGGTTTTTGGCTATCGCCTTCCTGACCCCTTTTATCGCGACCCTCTCTATCGGCCCGTATTTGTCCCTGGCCTCTTTCCTCGCGCCCTCCGAGGCCGCTCTGACGTCCTCTTCGGTGATGCGTCCTCCGGGACCGGTGCCGGAAAGCCTTAGAAGGTCAACGCCGAGCCTTTTCGCCAGGTTCCTGACCATCGGGGCCGCGAGCACCTCTTCCGCCTCCGGGAGCGTGCCGACGACCGACACGGACTTCGGCCTTTCCGCTTCCCTTCCTTCGGTCTCTATGGCGAGGAGCGTGGTCCCGACCTCCACCACGTCGCCTTGCGCGCGGACGAGCTTTACGACCTTCCCTTTTTTCGGAGAGGGCACCTCGACTATGGCCTTGTCGGTTTCGACCTCGACCACCACCTGATGCTCCTCGACCTCATCGCCCTCTTTTACGCGCCACTTCACTATCTCGCCTTCGGTTATGCCCTCGCCGAGGTCCGGCAGCTTGAACTCAAAAGTCATCGTCACGCTCCTCAATATTTCATCGCCTCTTCAAACGCCTTCCTTATCCGTCCGGCCGTCGGCACGTAGTAGTCCTCGAGCGCCGCCATTGGAACTACCGCGTCCGGCGAGGCCACCCTCTTGACCGGCCCCTTAAGATGCATTATAGCCTCTTCCGCGAGAAACGCCGCCAGTTCCGCTCCGAGACCGCAATACCTTGTCGCCTCATGGACGATGACCGCCCGGCCGGTCTTCTTGACGGAATTCAAGACCGTCTCCTCGTCAAAGGGCTTCAGGGTCATCAGGTCTATTATCTCGCAGTCAAAGCCCTCGCTCGCCTCAACGGCCCTGTGGAGCATGGTGCCCCACGCAATCACGGTGATGCTTTTACCTTCCTGAAAGACCTCGGCGCGCCCGAGCGGAACCGTAAACGGGCCTTCCGGAACCTCGGATTTTATCGAGCGGTAAAGCCGTGCCGGCTCGAGGAATACGACCGGACCGGCGTCCCTTATCGCGGATATGAGAAGCCCCTTCGCGTTGTAAGGCGTTGACGGCACAACGACCTTTATCCCGGGCATGTGGCAGAAAAGGGCCTCGGACGATTCCGAGTGAAGCTCCGGCCCCTTTATCCCTATGCCGTAGGGGGTCCTCACGACGAGAGGGCAGGTGAAACGCCCTCTGGAGCGGGCGCGGAGCCTCGTTGCGTGAGAGTAAATCTGCTCGATGGCCTCGTAAGCAAAGGCCATGAACTGTATCTCCACCACGGGCTTAAGCCCGTAGGCCGCCATGCCCACGCCGCAGCCCACGAGGGCGAGTTCGGAAAGCGGCGTGTCCATGACCCTTTCCGGCCCGAACCTGTCGAGCAGGCCCTCCGTAACCCTGAACACCCCTCCGTCTTTTCCGACGTCCTCGCCCATGACCACCACGTCGCCGTCGCGCTCCATCTCCTGGGCGAGGGCCTGGTTTATGGCCGCGACCATGTTTATTTTCGCCATCCGAATTCCTTAAGCTCCTTAAACTGCCTCGGCGTAAGCTCCGCGTTCGTATAAAGGATTATGTCCTCGGGTTTCGGGGGAGGATACGCCTCTTCCTCCTCGATGGCCCTGTCCACAAGCGCCCTTGCCTTCTCTATCGCGGCCTTTTCATACTCCCCGGTCCAGAGGCCCATCTTCCGCATCAGCAACCTCAGCCTTATAAGCGGCTCCCTGCCCTTCCACTCCTCTACCTCCTCCTTGCTCCTGTAACGCGACGCGTCGTCCGAGGTCGTGTGGTCGTCCAGCCTGTAAGTGAAACATTCGATGAGCGTCGGACCCCCTTTGTTTTTGGCCTTCTCCAGCGCCGCCTTTGTCGCGACGTAGACGCCTACCGCGTCGTTCCCGTCAACCTGCACGCCGTCGAACCCGTATGAAAAGGCCCTCTGGGCAATGGTCTTTGCCGCGCTCTGGCTACGGCGCGGAACGGATATGGCCCACTGGTTATTCTGGCAGATGAACACGGCCGGCAGATTGAAAACCCCGGCCATATTGAGGCCCTCGTGGAAATCCCCCCTCGAAGAGCCTCCGTCGCCGAAATAGCAGACGGCGGCGGCGCGGCGCCCCTTTATCTTCATGGCCCACGCGGCCCCGGCGGCGTGCGGTATCTGCGTGCCGACCGGCACGCTCATTGGAAGGATGTTGAGGCCAGGGGGTATCTTCATCCCCCTCTCGTCTCCGGCCCAGTACCTAAACATCTGCCATATCGGATAGCCCATGGTGAGAAAAACCCCGGTCTCCCTGAAAGAGGGGAAGACCCAGTCGTCTTTCTCAAGCGCGAGCGCGCTACCGACCTGCGAGGCCTCCTGGCCGAAGACCGAGGCGTAGGTGCCTATCCTGCCTTCGCGTTGAAGCGAGAGCGCCCTTTGATTGAACGTCCTTGTAAGGATTATTGACTCGAAGGACCTTTTGATTTCCTCGTCTGAAACCGAGGCGATAAGAATGGGGTCGGCGTTGCCGGATTCATCAACCGCCTGAAGATATCTGACCTCGAACCTTTCGATTATTTCATCGGCCATACCGCATAAGTTTAACAGCCGCGCCCCCCCGCGTCAAATGGTTTTTGGGGCAATAAACAGGCGCAAACTACCCTGTTGACATTAATACCCTTAAATATTTATAATATGCTTTTTTGGACAACAGAAACCTCCCGCTAAAAAGGACTTTTACCACTTTAACCTGAAGGAGCGAGGTCATGAAGGTCGGGATACCGAAAGAGGTGCTCACAAACGAAAACAGAGTGGCCGCGACGCCGGAGACCGCGGGAAAGATGGTAAAAGGCGGGATGGAGGTGCTGGTCGAGACCGGGGCCGGCGACGCCTCCTACATGCCGGATGGGGAATATCAAAAGGCCGGAGCGCGGATAGCGGCCGGGACCGAGGAGCTTTTCGGCTCATCCGACGTGGTGCTGAAGGTGCAAAGGCCGATGCTTAACGATAAGGCCAAAAGGCACGAGATAGACATGATGAAAGAGGGGGCCGTGCTGATTGCGTTCCTCTTCCCCTTCGCCAACCTCGAAGTGGTCGTCAAGCTGATTGAAAGGAAGATAACCGCCTTTTCAATGGACGCCGTCCCGAGGATATCGAGGGCCCAGATGATGGACGCCCTGAGTTCCATGAGCACGGTCGCCGGATACAAGGCCGTTATAATGGCCGCCGACCACCTCAAGAAATTCATACCGATGCTCTCGACCGCCGCCGGCACGGTCCACCCGGCCAAGACGGTCGTCATAGGCGCCGGGGTCGCGGGCCTGCAGGCAATCGCCACGGCCAAAAGGCTCGGCTCCGTGGTAACGGCCTTCGACACGCGTCCGGCCGTGGGAGAGCAGATAAAAAGCCTCGGGGCCGAATTCGCCCCCCTCGACGTAAGACACGATGAGACCGAGGACTCCGGGGGCTACGCAAAGGCGATGTCGTCCGAGTTCTACAGGGAGGAGCAGGATATAATAAGGAAGCACACAAAGGACGCCGACATAGTCATATCAACGGCCCTTGTCCCGGGCAAACCGGCCCCCACGCTCATAACCGAGGACATGGTCAGGGAGATGAAGCCGGGCTCCGTGATAGTGGACCTTGTGGCCGAGCAGGGCGGCAACTGCGCTGTGTCGGAAGCCGGCAAAACGGTCGAGAGGCACAACGTGACGATAATAGGGACGACGAACCTCCCCTCCACCGTCCCGGTCCACGCAAGCCAGTTCTACGCGCGGAACATCCTGACGTTCCTGTACCTTCTCGCGCCGGACAAAAAGGAGCTGAAGCTGGACATGGAGGACG
This sequence comes from Deltaproteobacteria bacterium, assembly GCA_016219105.1. Taxonomy (GTDB): domain Bacteria; phylum Desulfobacterota; class GWC2-55-46; order GWC2-55-46; family DRQE01; genus JACRCI01. The sequence goes on from JACRCI010000055.1 coordinate 15,809, forward strand.
AAATAATCAAGGGTTCCCTCATCACCCATAACGGGGAGATTACGCATACAGGGGTGAAAGAGGCCGTGAAAAAGGCCAACATCTCGTACCCCGGCGGACTTTCGAGCAGGAGCCACTGGTAAGTGGTATCTTCAGACTAATCGGGCAACAGACCACACATATTCTCAGCGGAGGCAAGACCTTATGGAAACCTCGACATTGATTGTAGGGCTATACGTATTCATCCTGGCGGCGTTCCTCGGATACCAGATAATCTCGAAGGTGCCGGCGCTGCTGCACACGCCGCTCATGTCGGCGACCAACGCGATATCCGGGATATCGCTCGTCGGGTCCCTTGTCATTACGGGGGAAAACTACAGCACCGTAAGCAACGTGCTCGGGTTCATAGCCGTGACCTGTTCCACCATCAACGTGGTGGGCGGGTTTCTGATAACCGACCGCATACTGAAGATGTTTAAAAAGGGCAAGAGATAAACATGAGTATCTACATCCAGTTAGCTTACCTTCTGTCCGCCACCCTCTTCATCCTCGGGATAAAGGGCATGAGCAGCGCCCCCGAGACCGCCCGGCGCGGCATGAACATGGCCGCGATAGGGATGTTCATCGCCATCGTCGGGACGCTCCTGCACAGGGATATCGTCTCCTACCGATGGATTATCGCCGGCATCGTGGTGGGATCCACTATCGGGGCATTGATGTCGCTGTGGATACCGATGACCGCGGTGCCTCAGAGGACCGCCCTGTCGCACGCGGGCGGGGCGCTGGCCGCCGCCCTTATAGGCGTCTCGGAGTACTACCGGCACGGGGCGGGGCTCGGCACGATCAGGACCGCGATGATCGGCATCGAGGTGATGGTCGGCGGGCTGACGGTCACGGGAAGCCTGATGGCCGCCGCCAAGCTCCAGGGCCTCCTGCCGGGGCGCCCCATCACCTACAGGGGCCAGAACTTTTCCAACTTCACACTGCTCACCGTCATGCTGGTACTTATCGTATCCCTCGTCTTCGTGCCGGCCATGAGCGCGCTTTTCTATACCCTGCTGGGGCTGGCCTTTACCTTCGGGGTCCTGCTGGTGCTGCCGATAGGCGCGGCCGACATGCCGGTCGTCATAGCCCTCCTAAATTCCTACGCGGGCCTGACGGACGCGGCCATGGGGTTCATGCTCGACAACAGGATACAGATCATCACCGGCGCGCTCGACGGCGCATCGGGCTTCATCCTTTCCATCCTGATGTGCAAGGCCATGAACCGTTCCATCACCAACGTCCTTTTCGGAGCATTCGGCCAGATTGCCGCCGAGGCACCGGCTGTAACCTCCGCGGCGCCGGCCGGGGCCTTTGCCGGTGATGCCAAACCATCCGCCCCGGCCGTTAAAAAGATAACCGCGGAAAAGACCGCGCTCCTTTTCAGGGACGCCAAAAGCGTAATAGTGGTCCCGGGCTACGGCATGGCCGCGGCCCAGGCCCAGCACGCGGTGGGAGAGCTCGCCTCGATGCTCAAGGCGATGGACATCCATCTCAAATTCGCCATCCACCCGGTCGCCGGAAGGATGCCCGGGCACATGAACGTGCTCCTGGCGGAGGCGGGGATCCCGTATACGGACCTCATCGAGATGGAGGAGATAAACCCGGAGTTCGAGGAGACCGACATCGCGCTCGTCATCGGCGCCAACGACACGACCAATCCGGCCGCGAGGCACGACAGGGCAAGCCCCATATACGGCATGCCCATACTCGACGTGGACAAGGCCAAAAACATCATCGTCTGCAAAAGGGGAATGGCCCCGGGGTTCGCGGGCATAGACAACGAACTGTACCTTAATAAAAATACCCGGATGCTCTTCGGAGACGCGAAGGACTCGATAACAAAGGTCCTCGCCGGCATAAAAGACCCCAACCTGAAGGCCGCCCCCACGCCGGTCGAGGAGGAAACACAGGCGGGCGGAGCCGTTGTCAGGAAGGTAACCCCGGAGGAAACGGTTAAACACTTCAAGAATGCCAGGAGCGTCATCGTGGTCCCTGGCTACGGCATGGCCGCGGCCCAGGCCCAGCACGCGGTGGGGGAACTCGCCGAACTCCTCAAGACAAAAGGCGTTTCGGTGAAATTCGGCATCCATCCGGTCGCCGGAAGGATGCCCGGGCACATGAACGTGCTTTTAGCGGAGGCCGGCGTGCCGTATACCGACCTCGTCGAGATGGAGGAGATAAACCCTGAGTTCGAGGAGACCGACATCGCGCTCGTCATCGGCGCCAACGACACGACCAACCCGGCCGCGAGGCACAATAAGACCAGCCCCATATACGGCATGCCCATACTCGACGTGGACAAATCCAGGCTCGTGATAGTTTGCAAAAGGAGCATGGCCCCGGGGTTCGCGGGCATAGACAACGAGCTGTACCTTAACAAAAATACCCGCATGCTCTTCGGGGACGCGAGGGATTCCATCTCGAAGGTGGTGCAGGGCCTGAAATAACCCCGGTTATCCCAGTGCCGCCCCATGGCCCCCCCAGGGGTAACGTCAAGTATTTTGTGTCATCAAAAAAGGGGCAGTGGTTCCTTGTTTCTTGTTTTCATATGTAAAGACTGCG
>JACRCI010000054.1 GCA_016219105.1 Deltaproteobacteria bacterium
CGGCTTGGACATAGCAGTATCCGCCGCTCTTAGTGACGCGCCTCATCTCGCGGAGCACCACGAGCGGGTCAATGCAGTGTTCCAGGGTGGCTATGGAGAACGTAAGGTCGAACGAAGCATCATCGAATGACAGCTTCGATGCGTCCATCTTGAAATACCTGAGCCTCTCGTCTTTATAATTGCACCCGACGGAATCCATGACGTCAATCCCCGTTACGGATTCCGGGTTTTCGTTCAAGAGAAGGTCGCAGACCAGGCCGTCGCTACACCCAACGTCCAACACCTTTTTGCCCTTAGGCCTCGGGATGAAACTGAACATGCTCCCGAGGTAGGCCTTGTTGTATAGTATCCGGTTCGGGTCGTCGTAATTGGCGTAATCCCTCCTCCCGTTGCCCGGAAAGAATATCGTAAAGCGCCTGCCGAGTAGCGCCACCAGCCTCTCAAACCGCGCGTCCCCCCACTTCAAGGGTTCACCATATAAGACAGCCACGAGATCAAACTCCCTTGCCTTAAGCTCCGCGAGGAGGGAGGGCGAAATGTTGTTTACGTCTATCGTATCGGATGCGTTGCCGGACGAATCCCTGAATTCAATCGTTTTATACCCGTCGAAGGCGTCCTTCTGGCCGGCGGTAATTAGCAACGTCGGCTCGCCTTCTATGCCGGGGAGGTATGTTTTCATCTTATCCGGTGGCAGAGAGCTTAAGACAAGCGCTCCTCCCTTTGGGGTGTCTTTGACGCTGACCTGAGGAGGAGCGGCGCCTTTGGGCGCGGAAACCGCCACCTTCCTCACGGCCTCATACATTGCAAAGAGCTTGAATACCGGCTTATCCGTAATGCCCCTTATTTGCGAAGGCATGCGCAAGTATAGATCGAAGACGGATTTAAGGGATTTGTATATGCCGTTGACAACGCCATAAGAAAATCTATTGGATTTAATCGCGGTGAATATCCGTAATAGAAAGGCCTTGACCACGTCGAAAAGCATGAATTTCAGGCTCCGCTTATACTGTACGAGGACATTATGCTCCTCCTCGCAAAACCTCATCTTTTCAAAATCGCCCCTTTTCTTGCACGCATGGATGCACTCAAATACGGCATGGGCCGTCATGCCGTTAAAGAGCCTCATCGGCCTTATTGCCCCGATAAGATCCGCGTAACCGGATTTAAATGCGGCGAAGTCCATTTTGCCGGCCTCTTTGAAAAAGGCGTTGATCCTTACCGGCATATCGCAGATGCCCTTAATGAACGGATATTTGGACCATTGCCTTTTCTCTATCTCCGCGAGCCTCCCTGAGGCCACCCATATGCCCGTGAATATCGCCGCGTCCCTTTTAACGAGTTTGCTTGCCTCCTCGGTAAACCATGACAGGGTCGCCCCGCCCAGGTGAGTGACTATGCTCTTCGGGGTGCAGACCACCTTGTAGCCTGCCTCCCAGACCTTGAGGCCGTAATCGAGATCGAAGAAATACTTCCTGTAGGAAGTGTCGAAGGGGATATCGCGGCACTTCCTCATGTCAATCATCAAGGCCGCGCTACAGACGCACTGAACCGGCCTGGGCGCGGCCGGCACGTCGAGGAGATGGGCGTGGGTGCCGAGACCGTCGCCGGCGAGGTAGACCCCGGCGTAAGAAACGTTCCCGTCCTTGTCCCTGTGGAGCGGCGTTATTATGCCGGTATCCTCATCCATCCCGTCGAGAAGACCCTGCAACCATCCCTCCTCCACGAAGACGTCGTCGTCAAGAAGCACGAGGTAGTCGGTCTTGACCATCCCGCGCATCTTGTTCATCTCCCGGGGGTGGCTGAAGTCCTTGCTGTTATTATTATCGAGGATCACGAGGTCAAACTGCGGCGTGTATCTCTTGAGGAGTTGGAGACACTTTTTCGCATGCTCCTTGTAGATGTCGGAGGTGACCACCGCCACCGTGACGGTAGGCGGTCTTCGCGGGTCAATTGTTGCCGCAGGTGCGCCCCCCATGGTGGTTATGAAATCCGGCCTTCGGTAACCGAGGTCCTTTACCACGGAAAGCATGCCGTTATAGGATGCAAGCACGCGCTCGGTCTTGCTCCCCTCGACAAGAGAGGCGAGGATAAGCGCGTTTTTCTTGCGCTCGGCGAGCTTGGAATCGAAGATCGCGGCGTCTTTTTCGATTATCTCCTGATTCGGTACGTAGACCTTGTTCTCTTCGGATTTGAAGGTATGGCCCGCTTGCGGTTTTTTGGCATGCTCGTAATTATCGTGCTCGAACACGACGTCGGGCAGGTAGACTATCCTCTTGTGGCCGAGGTACGCGAGCATATTGTACGTATCCCATATATGGTCGTCTATCCTGTATCTCTTATACTCGGAGGGACAGATGCCGATCTCCAGGCACGCCCTCCTTGAAAGCATCGGGAACGTGCACAACTTCTCTCTGAAGAGAAGGTCGTTCACGTGTATGAGCGCGATATCGTCCTCGAAAGAGACGAATACGCCGGAGATGATATCGTCCCACCCCTTTGTGCGCAGTATCACGTCGTCGTTCAGGAGCATCACGTACCTGCCGGTCGAGGCGTCGAAGCATGCCCTGTTGAGCTCCCCCATCGTGGCGCCCTTCTTAAGAACGACCATTTTTATATTGAGTCTGTCGTCGGTAATCTTTTGGCTCTCGATATCGTCGTCATCGAAGCAGAGCACGACCTCAAGCCCGTTGATATCCGAGGTCGTATCCACTATGCTCTGAAGGAACCTCGCCACGAGGTCTGGCCTGTTACGAGTGGGAACGAGAAAAGAAAATTTAACCATCGGGAGCATAGATTTCATACGTGCGTTTTGCGCCTTCGGGTCTGAAAATTTATTTTCCAAACCCTCCGCCTTTATGGCATCGTTCTCCGCCTTTATGGCGGCACTCTCCGCCTTTATGGCGGCACTCTCCGCCTTTATGGCATCGTTCTCCGCCTTTATGGCGGCACTCTCCGCCTTTATGGCGGCAAC
>JACRCI010000056.1 GCA_016219105.1 Deltaproteobacteria bacterium
AAATACTCCTTTATCGCCCTTTTAAGGTCTTCCACGGCGTCGGAGACGGAAAAGCCGTAACCCGTGATGCCGAGCTCGGCGCATTCCGAGAAGTAAACGCCGTTTTCCTGCCATACAATTGCATTGCATGTCATGCGCTCCATGACGCCGGAACCTCCTCTGTTTTTTAAAGATTCCCTTACCGTTTTCTCATGCCTGTTTATCGGCATTTTTGAGCGCTTCTTTAACCGGCAAGATCGGCCGGCGAGGCCGGTTGTTTAACCCATTCACCGGTTTGACATATCCCGCCGGTTCCCATATAATAATAAACGGATACAGAAAGAACACATCCTTTGTCCCGTCGTAAGCCGCGGGATAGAGTTGATAGGCACGGGCCTTAACGGGTCCTGCCGACCAAACCGCCGGGCTGGCGTCCCCAGGCGGTTTTTCTGATAGGCGGTTTTTCTGATAGAGGGGTGTTGTGAAAGACCACGACGCGCATGCCGGTACAATAAAAAAAGCGATGCATCTCGCAAGGATAGGCCGCTTCAGGCACGCCCTCGCGCTCTTTGAAAAAGACGCGCGCTCAATGACAGGGGAAAGCCCATCGGCGGCCTCCTACCACGCCCTCTCTCTCGCCGTCGTAAGGAAACAATACCATGAGGCATTATCCCTGTCCCTCAATGCCGCCAAAAAGGAATTCTACAACCCGGACATCTACAACAACATCGGGAAGATATGCCTGCTCATGGGCAGGAAAGACCGTGCCGTGCGGGCCTTCAGGAAAGGGCTCATGTTGGACAAAACCCACCATGGCATAATAAGACAGATGAAAAGACTCGGCATAAGGAGAAAACCCCCTCTGTATTTCCTCCATAGGGGGCACATCATGAACAGGCTCGTCGGCGGGATTATCTACGCGCTAAGGACCGTGAAAGGGACGTCGAGGGGCCGGCTCCACTGAAAAAAAACACATGGCCGGACGGTTTAATTTCAAAGCCCTTCCCCTGCGGCTTTTGGCCGCGCTCGTTGCAACGTCTTTTTCCATCTTGATCCTCCGCCCCCCGGCCTTTGCCCTCTCGCCGCGGACGCAGGTGATCCTGGAAAACTATCTTTCCGGAACTCCGCTTAGAGACGGCTTCCCTGGCCTGACCATGGAAGAGGCCAGGGCCGTGCAGGATGAATTCGTCCTCGAACTTAAAAAAATCCTCGGAGAGGAAGCGGGATACAAGGCCGCCCTCACAAACCCGGAGGCGCGGAAAAGGTTCGGCGCGACGGAGCCGCTGCGCGGGGTCCTGCTCCGGGGCATGCTCGTCAAGAGCGGGGCATGGCTGCCGGTGGATTTCGGCGCGAGGCCCATGTGCGAGGGAGACCTCCTCGTAAGGGTCAGGGACGATGGGATAAACAACGCGAAAGACTTGAAAGAGGTCCTCGTAAGCCTCGAAAGCGTCATCCCTTTCATAGAGCTGCCGGACATGGTCTATTCGGACGATATAAACCCCACGGCCCCCATGATCGTCGCCATAAACGCCGGCGCGAGGTACGGGGTGCTCGGAGAGCCGATACCCATCACGCCCGGTCCCGGGTGGGAGGAGCGCCTGAGGGACATGACCGTTGAGATACGCGACTCTAACGGCGCGCTCCTTGCCGACGGCAGGGGGAGCGCCCTCATGGGTCATCCCCTGAACGTCGTCCTCTGGATACGGGATTCACTCAGATCAGAGGGGAAGACCCTCAAAAAAGGCGACATCCTTTCCCTCGGAGGCATTACGCGGATGCTCCCGATAAGGCCGGGCATGAAGATAAAGGCGAGATACACCGGCCTCCTCCCCGAAGGCGCCGTGGAGGTGTCGGTCGGTTTTGCCGATTGATTCCCATTCCAGCCTTTACGGCCGGCCTTTTTTCTGGTAAATTAAGACAAACGGATAAAAACCGGGGGTCCATAAAGCCATGTCGGAACTGAGGCTCAATCCTGTCACGAGGGAATGGGTCATCATTGCCCGTGAAAGGGCCAAGAGACCCGATGATTTCAAGGGGATGATGCCCCTGAGGAGGCCGCTTCCCGGGTATCTCAAGGGGTGTCCGTTCTGCGCCGGCCACGAGGATAAAACGCCCCCTGAAAGCATGAGGGTCGGCGATGGGAAGGGATGGAGGCTCAGGGTCATCCCCAATAAATTCTCCGCCCTGACGGAAGAGGGGGAAAAAAAGAGGACGAGGGAAGGCGTAAAGCGCAGCATAACCGGCGTGGGCAGGCACGAGGTGATAATAGAGACCCCGCGGCACAACATGAACCCGGCGCTCAGGGAACCGGCGGAGGTGGAGGACATTATCGCCATATACAGGGCGCGGTTCATTGACGCGCACCGCGACCCGAGGGTGGAGCACGTGATAATATTCAAAAACCACGGGGAGGGCGCCGGGACGTCCCTCGAACACCCTCACTCCCAGCTCATCGCCACCCCGGTCGTGCCCGTGCAGTTCAGGGACAGACTTCTGGCCTCTATGCATTACTTCGACGACACGGGCCGCTGCCTCATCTGCGACGTTTTAACGACCGAGGTCAAAGACTCATCGAGGGTTATCCTTGACTCGGAGCACTTCACCACGTTCATCCCCTATGCCGCGCTCTCGCCCTTCCATACATGGATATTCCCGAAAAGGCACTCCGCGTCTTTTTCGGACATCACCGGGGCCGAGACAAAAGACATCGCGGTGCATCTTAAAAACCTGCTCTCCCGCGTCTACCACGGGCTCAATAACCCGGACTACAACTACGTCATACGCTCAAGCCGCCCCATGGACGCAGGGAACGAATACTGCCACTGGTACATGGCCGTCGTGCCGCGGCTTACGAAGACGGCCGGCTTTGAACTCGGCAGCGGGATGTTCATAAACACGAGCGTGCCGGAAGACGACGCGGAGTTTTTAAGGTCCGTGAACGTCCCGGAAAACTGACGCCCGGAAACCCCCGGAAACCCAATGAAAGACCGCAAAAACCCCCTGCCCACGGTTGACGTGATAATAGAGCTTGGGACGAGGGGGATAGTGCTCGTGGAGCGGAAAAATCCGCCTTACGGCTGGGCGCTTCCCGGCGGCTTTGTTGACGAAGGGGAAAGCGTCGAGGAGGCGGCCTTAAGGGAGGCGCTGGAAGAGACCGGCCTTGAGGTAACGCTCCTCTGCCAGATGCACGCTTATTCAGACCCGAAAAGAGACCCGCGCTTCCATACCATAACCGTCGTCTTCGCCGCAACGGCAGGCGGGGAGCCAAAGGCCGGAGACGACGCGAAAGGGGTTGGGGTCTTCAAGGAAACGGCCCTCCCCTCGCCCATGGCCTTTGACCACGCCCGGATATTGAGGGATTATTTCAAATGGAAAAAAGAGGGGTTTGCGGTGTTCAGGTTGAACGGGTAGCAGACCGCAGGCTATATGACGTTATAAAAAACGGGCCGTTCAAGAAGCATGCGGCCTGGATTGGGGATATAAAATAGAGTCGCGGGGCGGGCCAACACATATCTACTCCTCCCCTTCAACCTTCTTTCTCATCTTTTTGGCGCCGCCTCTTACTTTTTTCCGGTCTATCCTCTTCTGTTTTGCGGAGAAGGACGGCCTTGTCTTTATCCTTTTTCTGGGCGACGCCAAAGCCTTCCTTATGAGGCTTAGAAGCTTTTCCATCGCCTCAACTCTATTCATCTCCCTGCTTCTTGATCCCCTTGCCGAGAGTATGAGGACGCCTTCTTCGGTAACTCTCCGGCCTCCGAGGCGGATGAGCCTCTCCTTCACTTCCCGGGGTAATTTTGAGCCCATGATATCGAAGCGGAGCTGTACCGCCGTAGAGACCTTGTTTACGTGCTGGCCTCCGGGACCCCCCGAGCGTATGAACTCCTCCCGTATCTCGCTCTCGTCTATCAGGATATTGCCGGTAACACGTATCATGCGAAGAGTTTACGATTTACGAGGCTGCTCCTCAAGGAGAATCGCATATAGCAGATTGCTGAAAAACGAAAGATTCGTTCAGGCTGCGGAAAAAGCTCGCCGACCCATGCTCCGCATGGGCGCCCCGAAGGCGTCGGGCACCTGCCTCAACATCCCATTGTTTTTAAAGGGAAAGTTGACAAAAATCATTCTACTCCGGGGCCGCAAAACAACATGGGCGGCAGGGTCTTTAAACCGGGGTCTTGAAATACCCGATCTTCTGTGGTAACTTTCCGAACCTGAGGGAGGATGCAATGCCAATAACTAAAAAAGACGTCGAGCACGTCGCCGAGCTCGCCAGACTTGCCCTCACGGAAGAGGAAAAGGAACTTTACACTGGTCAGCTCCAGAGGATACTCGATTACGTCGAAACGCTCTCCGGGGTGAATACCCGGGGCGTTCCGCCCACGACCTATACCGTCCCGGAAAGGAAGGCCGTCCGGGCCGATACGGTCATCGGCTCTATCCCGCAGGAAGACGCGCTATCAAACGCCCCGGAAAAGGCAAAGGGGTGTTTCAGGGTGCCCCGCATCATAGAATAGCATCCGTCCGGACATCGTCAGATGAAAATGGAAAAAAACAAGACAGGGAAAAACCGCCTCCTTCCCTTTATTCTGCTGTCGGTCCTCCTTCACATCGGGCCGTTTATCTATCTTGCCCGCCACGGCGCAACGATGAACCACGCGGCAGAAGGAGACGCCGTCCGCATTGACGCAATAACGGTGAGTCTCTCGGCGTATCCGGGAACCTCATCATCCGCCGTACCCGGGCCGCCCGGCAAGGCCGGATGGGCGAGTGGTCCACCGGTTTCAAAAGGTTTGAAATCAACATCACCTTTTAAAGCGCCCGTTGACATCGTCGGCATCAATGGAGAAAAGGCCGGTGAAACCCCCTCAACCCCCTTAACCCCCATGACCGCAGAACTTCCCTTAAACCCTGAAACCCCGACCGGGACACCGGCCAATGGCCTTGCGGCTCAGGCCCAGGCCGGAGTTGGCCTGGACGCGGCAGATGGAAACGCCGGCTGGCGGGCCGGCAATGGCGCCGGAAACAACGTGGATGCAACGGGCGCTGGAACCTATGGGGGAGGTTACGGGCAGGGCGAAGGAGCTATGGGCAATGGCGGATACCCCGGAGCCGGGGGCCGGGGCACAGGCCGGGGCTGGGGCACAGGCCGGGGTAAAGGCGAAACCATGGGAGACTACGTGACCATCGTCCACGAGGCCATAAGGCGCAATACCTACTATCCCATGACAGCGCGCAGGTCAGGGAAAGAGGGCCGCGTCGTAACGGACTTCCTCATAAAAAACGACGGCACGGTGGGCGCGATACGGGTCGTCTCGTCGAGCGGCTCGAACGCGCTGGATGACGCCGCCGTGAGCATAATATCCAGAAGCATTCCCTTCCCGGCCCCGCCAGTTGCAGGCCTGAGGGTGGAGGTGCCGCTTGTCTTCTCCCTTAAGGATGCCGCAAACTGAAAACCCCTGCCTTTAAAACCCTTGACACAAAAATCCCGTTGTCGTATAAATAACCTCTACATGGACGGATGTGAGGAAGTGGGGTGAAAAACCCCCGCTACCCCGTAGCCGTGATGGGAACGAAAGCCCGGATTGTAAGCCACTGTCATGGGTAATGCCGTGACGGGAAGGCGGGCGAGTAGGAATCGGGACGCCGGATTGTCCATCGGCCGCGTTAATCCCCGTTGCCCTGAGCCGGAAGACTCCTCTGTCTAAAAATCCTCGCGGGAGGTGCGCCATGCTGCCATTCCATCGTCTTTCCGGTTAGTCTTTCTTTTCTTTATCGGAAAACCACCGTAAAAAACCATGCCCCGAAACCATAAGGAGGAAAAAATGCGCCTTACGATGCGCTTTGCCGTATTGTTTTCGCTTCTTTTATCGCTGTTGGTTTCCCGGCTCGTTACGCCTTCGGCGGCCGAGGACGTGAAACTTAAAGAGGTAGTCGTAACCGCCACGAGGGCCGAGGAGGCGTCTGAAAATATCCCCTCGAGCATAACCGTCATAACCGAGGAGGACATTAAAAACTCCACGGCCGCAACCGTTCAGGACGTCCTCGAGGACGCCGGGGGAATTATCGTAAGGGACCTCTACGGCACGGGCGCCCAGTCAACGGTTGACGCAAGGGGGTTTGGAAGGGGGCTGAACACCCTCGTCCTCGTTGACGGCAGAAGGGTGAACGCGATAGACCTGTCCGGGGTTGACTGGAACCTCATACCGCTTGAGAACATCGAAAGGATAGAGATAGTAAGGGGAAGCGGGACCGTGCTTTACGGCGACAACTCAACGAGCGGGGTAATCAACATAATCACGAAGAGGGGTCGCGCCGCAAGGCCGCGCCTTGAGGCCGAGGCGAGGGTTGAAAGTTTCAACGGCTCTTCCGAGCTTTTTTCCATGAACGGCACAACGGAGACGTTCGGCTACCACCTGCTCGCAAAAAACCGGGCTACGGACGGCTACCGCGCGAACAGCGAGTTCAAAGGCCAGGACCTCGGCGCCGGGGTCAGTTTCAACCCAACGGCCTACGTGTCCCTCGACGTCTCCGGCGGATACCACACCGACCACCAGGGCTATCCCGGCGGACTTACGGAAGCCGAACTCAAATCCGACAGGCGCCAGACGGTCCACCCTGACGACGGGGCCGACTACGACCAGTATTACTACGACATAGCCGCGGGCTTTTCTCCCAATAAATGGTATGACGTCGGACTTACCTACGATTTCAACAGCCGCAGGTTCGACTCCGACCTCATAGGCTCGTTCTTCGGCTCTCCCTACAGCTTCAACACGGTCAGGGATACGGACACGGACGAGGTGAAGCTCAAGATGACCGGCAGGCACGACGTCCTCAACAGAAAGAACCTCATGGTCGCCGGGGTTGACCTCTACCGCTCGATGGTGGATAATTCCACTTTCTACTCCACCGTGGGCTATGAAAACAGGACCGTTTCGGGCATAGAGAAAAAAGAAGCCGGCCTTTACGTCAACGACGATTTTTCCCTGAGCGACAGGACTACCCTCAACGCCGGCTGGCGCTTAAGCAGCGCCGAATTCAAAGACTCGGTCGCATCCGTTGATACCTTCGGCTCCTCCGCGGGCAAAGGGAAAAAACGCTTCAAGGAGGACGCAATAAAGGCCGGGGTCAATTACAGGCACACAGATGGAGGCAAGGTCTTCGCGGGGTTTTCAACGGGCTTCAGGCTCCCGACGACAGACGAGCTTTTCGCCTTCGACGGCACGATAACCATGCTCAAGCCGGAGAAATCCCTCACCTACGAGGCCGGGGTCGTCCATCCCCTGAGGGAAAACCTCACGATGAACCTCACGGTCTACGACACGAGGGTTAAGGACGAGCTTTTCTGGAATCCGACCTCCGGGTTTTTCGGGGCGAACGAAAACATAAAGGAAACGCTCCACCGCGGGGCTGAAGCCGGGTTTTCCGCCCGGATAACGCCGCGCTTAAAGCTCGAAGGGAACTGGGCCTACACGCGGGCGACCTTCGCGTCCGGGCCGTATGACGGAAAGACCATACCGCTCGTCCCGAAACAGACCATGAACCTCTCGGCAAAGGCGAGCCTGACGGACAAACTCCTTCTTTCCGTAAACGCCGGCCGGGTCGGAAAAAGGTTCATCGAGAACGACGTCACGAACGCGCAGAAAATGCTCGGCGGCCACACGACGGTTGATGGAAGGCTTTCTTACGTCTACAAATTCCTCACGGCCTACCTCGGCGTGAATAACCTGTTTAACGAGAAGTACTCGGAATACGCCGTAATCGGTTCAACGGGCACAAAGAACTTCTACCCGGCCCCTGAGCGTTGGTGGTATGGGGGCATAAAGGCGGAGTTTTAGGACGAAAGGTCGGTCATTGCATTGAGGCGAATCCTTTTAATCGCGGCATTTGTCCTTTCCCTCTGCGGCGCGGCCTTAGCCGCGCCGCCGGCAAGGATAGTCTCGCTCGCCCCTAACGTAACCGAGATACTCTATGAACTCGGGGCCGGGAAGAGGGTCGCCGGCGTGACGGATTTCTGCGACTGGCCTCCGGAGGCAAAAGAAAAATCGAAGGTCGGCGGCATGATAAACCCGTCCATTGAGGCGATAGTATCGTTGAGGCCGGATATGGTCGTGATGACGACGGACGGCAACCCCGAGGAGGTCGGAAGGAAACTCTCGGCCCTCGGCATACAAACCCATGTCCTCAAGGCAAGGAGACTGAAGGAACTGCCTGACGGGATACGGGAGATAGGGAAGGCCATTTCGGCTGAAAAAGAGGCCCGCGCGCTCGCCGACAGGATGGAGAAGGCAATCGAGGCATACGGGCAAAGGGGCGGCAAAAGGGAAGACGCGCCGGAAAAAACCCTCTTCGTAATCTGGCCTCAGCCGCTTATCGTGGCCGGCCCCTCCACGACGATAGACGACGCGATGGGGCTCCTGGGGCTTGAAAATATGGCAAAACAGGCTCCGACGGAATACCCGCGGTGGTCGCTTGAGGACGTTATCCGCAATTCCCCGGAGATTATCTTCATAGCCAGAGGCCATGCCGACGCCGAAGGGTTCTCAAGGCCGCTCCTCGAAAAACTCCACGGGGTGGACGCCGTAAAGAATAAAAGGGTGTATTACGTAAGCGACAGGATCCTCAGACTCGGCCCGCGGATAGTGGAGGGGATTGAAGAGATGGAAGGGCTTATCACCGGCAAGGACGCAAAGGGCGGCGAGTGAGGCGATGAAAAAAAACATCCTCGTTTTGACCCTGATATCTCTCTCCGTGACGCTCGCGGCCCTTTTTGTCGGCGCCAGCTTCATAAACCCATTGCGCGCCGATAGTCTGTCGAGGGAGATACTTTTTTCGATAAGACTGCCGCGTATAGCGGTTTCCGTCCTTATCGGCTCGTCCCTCGGCGCCTCGGGCGCGGTATTGCAGGGGTTGCTGCGCAACCCGCTCGCCGACCCATACATACTCGGCATATCGAGCGGAGCGGCCCTGTTCGCGTCAGCCGGGCTTATGCTCGGGACCGCATTCCTGGGCCCGTTTACCATCCCGCTCATGGCCTTCGCGGGCGCCTCGTTGACCGCCGCGGTCGTGGGCGGGATGGGCTGGAAAAAAGGGGTCCTCTGGCCGGACAGGCTGCTCCTTGCGGGGATAGGGGTGGGTTTTCTCTTTACGGCCGTATTGATGCTCATCATGACGCTCTCCACGAACTACGGTCTTAGGCGGACGCTGCTCTGGATATTCGGCGACCTCTCCATGTCCGACTGGTCGCTCGTCCCCACGGGAGCCGTCCTGGTGGCCGCGGGGCTTATAATCACGCTTGCGAGGGCAAAGGGCCTTAACGCGCTCTCGCTCGGAGACGACATGGCGCACAGCCTCGGTTTCTCGCCTTCGAGGGAGCGGTTCTTGCTTTTCACGTCGGTCTCCCTCATGACAGCCACGTCCGTATCTCTCGGAGGGGTGGTGGGTTTTGTCGGGCTTCTGATCCCGCACATCGTGAGGTTTGCCGTGGGGTCTGACGCCCGGGTCCTCGTCCCCTTATCCGCAATCGCAGGCGCGGGGTTGGTCGTTTTCGCCGACATGATGGGAAGGACGGTCATGGCGCCGATGGAGGTGCCCTCAGGGATAATAACCGCCATTATCGGCGCGCCATATTTCCTGTATCTGCTGAGGAAGAAGGACGTGTTCGGGGTTTAACCCTGAAGGCTGCTGAGTATTGACGAAGGGACGGCCGGATGGAAGGCATTTTGCTCGACAGGATAAATTTTTCCTACGGGAACGGGAACGCCGTAAAGGATTTTTCCCTCGCGGCCGCCAGGGGGGAGTTCATCGCGCTCATGGGCCCGAACGCCGCCGGTAAATCAACGCTTTTGAAACTCGCCTGCGGCATACTGAAACCCTCTTCGGGCGCGGTAAAGCTCTCAGGCAGAGACCTCTCGGCCTACGCCCCGAAAGAGAGGGCAAGGCTCATAAGCTACCTGCCGCAGACGCCCGACGTGAACATCCCGTTCAGGGTCAGGGAGCTCGTGGATATGGGGCTCTATCACGGCGGCGGCATGGAGCCCGAGGAGGCGCTCCGGGCAGCGGGGCTGCTTGAAAAGGCCTCGTCGCACATAACGGAACTATCGGGAGGGGAAAGGAAGAGGGCGTTCGTGGCGATGCTCCTGGTCCAGGGCTCCTCGATATTCCTGCTCGACGAACCCCTGGCGAACCTCGACATGAAATATCAGATAGAACTGATACGGCTCCTCAAGGGAATCATAGAGGGAAAAAACATCTCCGTTATCATGGCCCTGCACGACATAAATATGGCCTTTCACTTCCACAGGGTCTGCGTCGTCAAAGACGGCCTCATGCGCGCCCTCGGAAAACCGGAAGAGGTCATCACAAAAGGCCTCATCCGCGACGTCTTTGAGGTCGAGGCCGAAGAATTCCCCGGCCTCAGGCTCAAACCCTAAAACCCCATTGTAAAAACAGCCGGAAAGTTTTATAATCAATATCTTATCGTCAACCCATGCCTCAACCGGAGGGCTACCCTGGACATAACCGGACTTACGGCGCACGAACTTTCGGAAAAACTCGGAAACCGCGAAACAAGCTCAAGGGAGCTCGTCTCGGAATTTCTGCGGCGCATCGGCGAGGTTGACGGAAAGATACGCGCCTATGTAACCGTATGCCGCGAAGGCGCCCTTGGAGACGCCGCGGAAGCGGACAGAAGGCTTAAGCAAGGGAAAGACACGACCCCCCTTACCGGGGTGCCGATAGCAATAAAGGACATCTTCTGCACAAGGGGAGTAAAAACGACCTGCTCCTCCCGCATGCTCGCGAATTTCGTTCCGCCGTATGACTCGACCGTGGTCAAAAGGCTTAAAGACGCGGGCGCGGTCATCCTCGGCAAGCTCAACATGGACGAGTTCGCCATGGGTTCCTCGACCGAGAACTCCGCGTTTTTCAAGACGCTCAACCCGTGGGACACCTCGTGCGTGCCAGGCGGCTCAAGCGGCGGCTCGGCCGCGGCCGTGGCCGCCGGCCTGTGCGCGGCATCCATCGGCACGGACACGGGCGGAAGCATCCGTCAGCCCGCGTCCTTCTGCGGGGTCGTGGGGCTAAAACCCACCTACGGCAGGGTATCGCGCTACGGGATGATTGCGTTCGCCTCCTCGCTCGACCAGGGAGGCCCCATAACAAAGGACGTGACGGACGCGGCCATGCTGCTTAACGTGATGGCCGGAAGCGACCCGCTCGACTCAACGTCCGTGGACGCGCCTGTGCCCGACTACGCACGGGGCCTCAAAGACGGAGTAAAGGGGCTTAAGATAGGCATACCAAAGGAATACTTCATAGAGGGGCTTGACAGGGAGGTTGAAGGCGCGGTCAACGGCGCGATAGACGCGTTAAAGGCCTCAGGCGCGGAAACGGTCGGCGTAAGCCTCCCCCACACCGAATACGCGGTTGGCGTGTATTACCTCGTGGCGACCGCCGAGGCGTCCAGCAACCTCGCCCGCTATGACGGCGTCAAATACGGACTCAGGGTGGATAACGCCGCCGGGCTTCTTGGGATGTACAGGGCCACGCGCGACAGAGGGTTCGGGGCCGAGGTGAAAAGGAGGATAATGCTCGGGACGTATTCCCTCTCGGCCGGCTACTACGACGCGTATTACAAAAAAGCCTCGGAGGTGAGGACCCTCGTGAAACGGGACTTTGATGAGGCCTTCAAAAAGTGCGACGTTATACTCACCCCCACCTCGCCCACCGCGGCCTTCAGGCTCGGCGAGAAGGTGGCGGACCCGCTGACCATGTACCTCTCGGACATATTCACGATATCGTGCAACCTCGCGGGCATACCCGGCATGTCGCTGCCCTGCGGCTTTACATCAAAGGGACTACCGATAGGACTGCAGCTTTTAGGAAGGCCGATGGATGAGGCAACGCTTTTAAGGGCCGCGTATACGTACGAGCAGGGCGCCGGATGGCATAAAAAAAGGCCGGCGCTGTAAGATTGCTTTAACGACAATGGCTGACAGAAAAAAACTCCTCCTTATACTCCCCCGCAACGAGCGCGGCTACTGGGGCAAGGTCTCCAAAAGCGGCAAGGCCGGTTTCGTGCGCCTGAGCCTGCCTCAGTTGGCGGCCCTCACGCCCGAGGACTGGGACGTGGAGATACTCGACTCCAGGATAACCCCGGTTGACTTCAAGAAAAAGGCCGACCTCGTTGGAATAACCGCCTTCACGGCCGAGATACCGAGCGCATACGCCATAGCCGACGGCTTCAGGAAAAACGGGGTGAAGGTCGTGATGGGCGGGGTGCACGTCTCGGCCCTGCCCGAAGAGGCCCTCAGACACGCGGACTCGGTCGTGGCGGGCGAGGCCGAGGCGGTGTGGCGGGACGTGCTGGATGATTTTTCAAAAGACGCATTGAAGCCCGTATACCGCGCAGGCCGGCTGATTGAGATGAAGGGCATGCCCGTTCCGCGCAGAGACCTGCTTGACCGCAAGCTCTACGTAAGCGGCTTCAACACCCTGCAGGCTACCCGCGGGTGTCCTTTCGGATGCGAGTTCTGCGCCGTAACGGCCTTTTTCGGCGAAAAGTTCAGGACAAGACCGGTCGGCGAGGTCATTGACGAGATACAGGGGTTCGACACGCGGGACTTCTTCTTCCTCGACGACAACATCGCGGGCAAGCCCCCTTACGCAAAGGAGCTTTTCAAGGCCCTTATCCCCTTAAAACGCACGTGGGGCGGCCAGACCTCCATAACCATCGCGAAGGACGACGAACTCCTCGGCCTCTACGCGAAAAGCGGCGGAAAATACGCCTTCATAGGGTTTGAAAGCCTTTCCGAGGCCACGCTCAAGAGGATGAACAAGTCCTGGAATTCCCCGGACGGCTACAGGGAGTCAATAAGGAAGATACACTCGGCCGGGATAAACATCATCGGCAGTTTCGTCTTCGGCTTTGACGAGGACGACCCCTCGGTATTCAAAAACACCTTTGATTTCATAATGGAGAACAACGTTGACGCGGCCCAGTTCAACATACTTACGCCCTTTCCGGGGACAAAGCTCTATGACGCCCTCGAAAAGGAAGGCAGGATTACGGACAGGGACTGGGCGAAATACAATACCGGAGAGGTCGTTTTCAGACCCGTGTGCATGGGCCCGGAAGAACTGCTGAGAGGCTACCACTGGATATTCCGGAACACCTATTCCATAAAGAACATCCTAAAAAGGAGCCTGCGGAGCCCCTCGGGCATAGCCTACCGGATAGTGGTCAATCTGAGCTGGCGGAAAAAGGCGCACAGGATGCCGCGCGTCGGGGCGCTGAATTTCAGCGGCGCCGGAAGGAAGGCGGCGGGCGTTTAAGCCAGCCGCGATAAACACGGACCGCGATGAAATACGAAACCGTCATAGGGCTTGAGGTCCACGCGCAGTTATTGACGGACTCAAAGCTTTTTTGCGGATGCCGGACGCGTTTCGGGGCCGGCCCCAACACGCAGGTATGCCCGGTATGCCTGGGCATGCCCGGGGTGCTGCCGGTCTTGAACGCGAAGGCGATGGACTACGCGCTCAAGATGGCGCTCGCCGTAAACTGCGCCGTCAACAAAAAGAGCGTGTTCGCCCGGAAAAACTACTTTTACCCGGACCTGCCGAAAGGCTATCAGATATCCCAGTACAGCGAACCGCTGGCGGAAAAAGGGTTTATTGACATTGAAAACCTGGGATCGGCAAGGCGCATAGGCATAACGCGCATCCACATGGAGGAGGACGCGGGAAAACTCCTCCACGGGGAGGGCCCGGATGAAGAGGGAGCGAGCCTGGTTGACTTAAACCGCACCGGCGTTCCCCTCATAGAGATTGTGAGCGAGCCGGACATAAGGACCCCGGATGAAGCGGTAAGCTATCTCAAGGCCATCAGGGACATACTCGTGTATCTTGAGATCTGCGACGGCAACATGCAGGAGGGGAGCCTCAGGTGCGACGCGAACGTCTCGATAAGGCCCGCGGGCGAGAAAAAGCTCGGCACAAAGATAGAGCTTAAAAACATGAATTCCTTCAAGTTCCTCAAGGACGCCGTCGTCTACGAGATAGACCGGCAAACAGAGGCCGTTGAAAGCGGGGAGAGGGTTATCCAGGAAACCCGGCTTTTCGACCCCTCGGCCGGCGTAACCCGCTCCATGAGGACAAAGGAGGAGGCGCACGACTACCGGTATTTCCCGGAGCCTGACCTGCTTCCGCTCATTGTCGGTGAAGATGATATCGAAAAAGCCCGCTCCTCGATGCCCGAACTCCCGGCCGGGAAAAAGGCGCGATTCATAAAGGAGTATTCCATCCCGGCCTATGACGCGGGGGTCCTGACGGCCCATAGGAGGCTCGCGGATTTTTACGAATCGTCGGTCCGGCTCTTCGGCGAGCCGAAGACCGTGTCGAACTGGGTAATGGGAGAGCTTTTGAGGCTTTTGAACGAGCACTCGAAGGACATAACAGACTCCCCGGTCACGCCGGAAAAACTCGCGGCGCTTCTCAAGCTCGTAAAAAACGGCGATATAAGCGGCAAGGCCGCCAAAGAGGTCTTTGAAGAGATGTTCACAACCGGCAGGGACGCGGCCTCCATCGTAAATGAAAAGGGGATGACCCAGATATCGGACGAGGGGGAACTCGCAAGGGCCGTGGACGAGGCAATCGGAAGGAACCCGGACAGCGTGGAGAAATATCGCGCCGGCAAGACAAAGCTCCTCGGATTTTTCGTCGGCGAGGTGCTGAAGGCTACGAAGGGGCGCGCAAACCCCGGGCTCGTGGCCGAGTTGGTCAAAAAGAAGCTGAGTTAGACAGGCGCTTCCAAAACCCCTTCCAGACCCTGAAATAAATTCAGGGTGACAAATTAACTTTAAATAAAAGAACCGCCGTATCAAAAACACATTGCAAAACCCCGGTTTAAGTGTTAATCTATCCCGTAATGGGTGAGCGTACGGGGCTGGCATAGAAACACTCCCGCCTTTTTCCCTCAAAAAACGGAAAAATCCCTTTAAAGCTTTTAAACCGCCCGGCTCTGAAACATAAGGCCGGTCAAGGCATAAGGACATGCTCGCAAAACGCGAAGACATAAGGAACATCGCCATCATAGCCCACGTTGACCACGGCAAAACCACGCTCGTTGACGGGATGCTGAAGCAGAGCGGGCTTTTCCGCTCAAACGAGAACATACAGGAGCGGATAATGGACTCCATTGACCTCGAACGCGAGCGCGGCATCACCATCATGGCCAAGAACACGGCCATACGGTACAGCGGCGTAAAGATAAACATAGTGGACACGCCCGGGCACGCCGATTTCGGGGGGGAGGTGGAAAGGACGCTGAAGATGGTGGACGGGGTGCTGCTCCTTGTTGACGCCTCCGAGGGGCCGCTCCCGCAGACGAGGTTCGTCCTTAAAAAAGCACTTGAGCTGAAACTCCCGCCCATACTCGTCGTAAACAAGATAGACAGGCCGGATTCGAGGGTCAGGGAGGTGCTCGACGAGATCTACAGCATGTTCATAGACCTCGACGCGCATGAGGAACAGCTCGACTTCCCGGTCGTCTACACGAACGCCAAAAAGGCTATCGCGAAACTCACGCTTGAAGGCGAGTCCGAAAATCTAAAACCCCTCTTCGACCTCATCGTTAAAACCATCCCGGCCCCTGAAGGCGACGGGGACGGAGCGCTTCAGCTCCTCATCACCAACATTGATTACAGCGATTACGTGGGGAGGCTCGCGATCGGCAGGGTCTTCGCCGGGACCGTCAGGCTCAGGGACACCGTGGCCATGATAAACGCGAAGGGCACGGCGATAAAGACGAAGATAGCGGCCATCTACTCCTTCGAGGGGCTCGAGAGGGTCGAGGTCGAGGAGGCAACTGTCGGCGACATAGTGGCGCTCGCCGGGATCGAGGGTATAAACATAGGCGATACGGTCACGGACGCGGAAAGACCGAAGGCGCTCGCGAGGATACAGGTTGACGAGCCGACCATATCAATGGTTTTTTCCGCCAACACCTCGCCTTTTTCCGGAAAGGACGGGAAATACGTCACGTCGCGGAACTTGAGGGAGAGGCTTGAGAAGGAACTCCTCTATAACGTATCCATAAAGGTGGATTTCAACGAGACGGACTCGTTCAAGGTGATGGGCAGGGGCGAGCTTCAGCTCGCCATCCTCATAGAGATGATGCGCCGGGAGGGTTACGAGATGTCGGTGGCGATGCCCGAGACGATAACGAAGACGATTGACGGGGTCTTAAGCGAGCCCATGGAACTCCTCGTGATAGACGTGCCCGAGGAATTCGTCGGCGTGGTCACCGGCGAGGTGGGATCGAGAAAGGGCAAGATGCTCAAGATGCAGAATAACGGCCACGGCAGGGCGCGGCTTGAATACAGGATCCCGTCGAGGGGCCTCATAGGCTTCAGGTCCCGGTTCCTCACGGACACGAAGGGCACCGGCCTTTTAAACCACCTCTTCGACGGATACGAGCCGTGGCACGGGAGCATGACGAAAAGGAAGACGGGCGCGCTCGTGGCCGACAGGACCGGCAAGACGACGGTCTACGCGCTCTTTCACCTCCAGCCCAGGGGCACTCTTTTTATAAGCGAAAACACGCCTGTCTACGAGGGGATGATGGTGGGGGAGAACTCAAGGGAAAACGACCTCGACGTGAACGCGACAAAGGAGAAAAAACTCACCAACATACGCGCCGCGTCAGCCGACGACGCGCTCCAGCTCATACCGCCGCGCGCAATGAGCCTCGAGCAGGCGATAGAGTTCATAAGGGAAGACGAGCTTGTGGAGGTAACGCCGAAGGACGTGCGCCTGAGGAAAAAAACGCTTCAGGCCGGCAAGAGACAGAAAAGGGATTAGGCGGGTGCGGTTTTGTCATCCTGAATTTATTTCAGGATCTAAAAAGGGATGCTGAAACAAGTTCAGCATGACAGAGTAGTTTCATGGTTTTGTAGGTTGGGTTGTGCTTTTCAACCCAACAAAATATGGCCACCATCGAATTGTTGGGTTTCGTTCCTCAACCCAACCTACCCTGCTTGCTTTTTCATTTTATCTCTCCTTTCGTGTTTTCTCAGTTTAGTAGGGTGAGCTCTGCCTACCATTAACTTGCTCCGAAGAAAATTTATTATAAGGCTGTTTTGTCACACTGAACTCGTTTCAGGGTCTAATATGAGATGCTGAAACGAATTCAGCATGACAGATGGACTTTTTCAGCAGCCTGTCAAGCAAACCCGAAGCCTGCCATCATCTCTCTCTTGCCTTCCCCCTCACTTCCCGGGCTTCAGCCCTGCAGGGTGGGCTCTGCCCACCATCAACTTGCTCCGAAAAAATATATAAGGTGGGCGCCCCACCCTACGTTGCTCACTTCCCGGGCTTCAGTATGCTTTTTATCACGGTAATCACGTTATCCCTGAACGCATCAATATTATGGCCGAGCATGTCCGGGGCCGTCATTAGATTCCCCGCTATGACGACGCTCGGGGTCTCGTTTATCCCGTAGGCCCTTGCCATCTCAAGGGCTTTCCTCGCGTCCCCGGCCTTTTCTCCGGCCCTCAACCTTCGGCTGAAATCAAAGCCGAGGCCAACTTCCGCGGCTATCCCGTCAAGCACATCCATGCTTCCTATGTCCTTTTTCTCCACAAAACCGGCATTGAAGAGCGCCGCTTTCATCTCGTCGCCCTTGCCCGCCTCTTCGGCGAGTAAATAGGCCTCTCCCGGTTTAGGGGAGCCCGCTCCCCAGTAAATGGGGACCATCCTCCATTTGATCTTTTTAGGGAAATTCCCCTTGATTACGGGGATTGATTTTTCAAAGGTATAGCAGTGGCCGCAGTAGAAACTCATGAACTCCATCACCTCAACGGTCTTCCCGTCAAATCTGTATTGTTGCCCGGGGACGCGATGGAACACACCGTTTATAGAAGGATTCTCGCCGGCAAAAACGGATAAAGGCAACAGGCCAAAAATTATAAAAAACAAGAATAATTTTTTCAAACGCATCGCATTCCTCCTTATTCGTGTCTTATCTTTTCGAAATAGATTTTAAAGACAAAATCAGGGCTGTTTTCCCTGGTATGGCACCTCAGGCAGACATCTTCCCCGACCGGCCTCATGGGCTTTGTGAAGTCAGAGACATGCCCTTTGCCGGGGCCGTGGCATGCCTCGCATTGCACGTTTGCGAGACCGGGGGTGAGGGTTACGCTGTAAAACCCGCCTTCCTCTCCGTAACCCACCGAGTGGCATCTGACGCATTCCGGGTCTTTGGACTTACCCGCCTTTTCCAATGCAACGAACGCCCCCGCGTGCCTTGTATTCTTCCAACCCTCCATGAAGGGCTGGTGGCACGCGTCGCAGCTTGCGTCCCCGAGGTAAGGGCCGTTTAAAGAGGATTTCCTTTCCTCGTCCTTTACCAGCGACGCCACCTTCCTATCGTATTCCTTCAGTACATCGCGGACGTTAGAATCCTCTTTTATATCCTTGCCGAGCGGCTGCCATCTATGAGCAAACCCTGATACCGCCCCCTTTGCGTCGGTATGGACGGTAAGGATACCTAACTTTTCACCTTTCGGATACCCTGAGACTATAACCGTTTTCCCGGCCTTTACAGGCTCTTCGAGTATTTCGCCGGATGAGGTCACAATCACATCCCAGCCACCATTGGAACTAACTTCGCCCCTGACTTCGGATACCGGCCTGCCGGTAAGGAGGATATTGAAACTCCCTTTTTTATAACCCTTTGAGTCCGCGCTTATGTTTATACCGAAAGGGCCGCTCGCAACCGGAACCGAACTCCGGTAACGGGCGCCGTCCGAGAGAGCCGGGATCCCGTATTTCTCGATAATCCGAGAGAGAAAACCCTCGGGCAGCGCATCGTGTTCCAAGAAGGCCGCGGCGTCATAACCCATGATACCTAAGGAATTCAGCAGGGCCTCGGACTTAAGCCTGCCCTGAGGGGTATCTTCGCCCGTTGAGTTGCCGGCGTCTACGAGGACATATGGCCTCAGTTCTTCCCTGTTGGAAGAGATGTAGCCGGCGAGCCTTGCAAGCCCCCCGTAATCGGTCTTCGGGGAACGGCCGCAAGGTTCGAGTTCTCCCTTCATGCCGCCGGTGTAAAGGATATTATGGACATTATCGCCAGCATACGCGCTGATTGGCAAAAGCAGCAAAAATATGACAAGGACAGCCGTTTTAAACTATGAACTCCCTGACATGAAGATTTTTAGAAACAGGCATGAAAGCCTCACTTTAATAAATTATCATAACCGCCGGTTTTTAGTCAATTTGCCCCCGTCGTAGGCGTTCGTTATCGGCATCCTCCTGTCCTTGCCGAGGGCGCGCGGGGTTATCTTTATTCCGGGGGGAGCCTGGCGTCGTTTGTATTCGCTCCTGTCAACCATCTCGATGACCCTTCTTACAAGCCCCTTTTTGTAGCCCATTGAAACCATCTCGTCCAGAGACCTGTCCTCCTCCACATAGGCCTTGAGTATCCTGTCGATCACGTCGTATGTCGGCAGGGTGTCCTGGTCCGTCTGGTTGAACTTGAGCTCGGCGGACGGCGCCTTTGTGATTACGCGCTCAGGGATGACGGCCCTTCCCGCGTTCTCGTTTATCCTTCTCACAAGCTCG
>JACRCI010000058.1 GCA_016219105.1 Deltaproteobacteria bacterium
AAAACAACACCGGAAACTCTACTTTAAAACTGTCTACTTGACAGGGAAGCTTACGGCGTTTCCTGTAAAAGGAAACGCGGCCTTTTTATTTGACCGGAGACTGGGGTTACGGCGAAGCCGTAACCCCTTGTTGCAATCAGGCGGCAAATTATTATAGCCCGACCGCTAAACCGTGCACGTCGCCCCCCTCAAGCGCAGATTGAAACCGCCTGAAAACCGCCCCCGTCTTGCCCCCGGCAACGAAGCGGGTCTATAATAAGGAATAGATGAAAACGAATATCATTTTCATCTATTCAAGAGGAGGTGGCGGCTTATGCCAAGACACCAGACGGCAAAAAAAAATTCCGGAGGAAGAGAGCGCGCTGGAGCTCGAAATAACGCGCGTATTCGACGCGACGCGCTCCGTCGTATTCAAGGCGTGGACCGAGCCTGAGCGATTAAAAGGCTGGCGGGGGCCGAAAGGTTTCACTCTGCCCTTCTGCAAGGTCGATCTCCGTCCGGGCGGCATCTGCCATTACTGCATGCGCTCACCCGAGGGGCGCGACTACTGGGGTAAAGGCGTCTATCGCGAGATAGTTGCGCCGGAGCGGCTCGTTTTAACCGATGTCTTTTCGGATGAGAAAGGCAATACGATAAAGCCCGCGGAATACGGGATGAGCCCGGATTGGCCGGAGGAGACGCTCATAACAGTGGAATTCGACGAGCATGACGGCAAGACGAAGCTTACGCTCCGGCAGTCCGTCCTTGAGTCGATAGCGGAGCGCACGGGAGCCCGGCAGGGCTGGATTGAATCCCTGGACCGGCTCGCCGGATACCTGTCGAGGAAGTGAAGCGAGTCCCAGCCACAAGATTATGGCCGCGTCTTCTTTTATAGGGAAACGCGGCTTTTTTTGTTGTATGGGTAAAGGGGTTAAGGCGAAATCGTAACACCGTGTTGAGTTCAGGGGCGAACTATTGTATTTTATTTAGGGTGAAATACCCTTTTTGGTGAGCTGAGCCCATCAATGCTACGCATTACAAGGCGGAGAAATAATGAAAAAGAAAAATTTTATAGTGTTTATTATCGCCTTTTTTTTCCTTGCCTCGAATTCCTTTGGCGAAGCACCAAAAGAGTACAAAATAAAACCTTCTCTGTTAAATCCGGAACTTGCCAAACGCAACCTGGATAGAATCGAAGATGCGCTCCACGATTTCAGGGATTTTACAGATTTGCTTTTAAAGGACGAGACTCTTGAGAAATTAGATAAAAAAGGAACTGCCACGGTTCTAATCGATAACGAGGATATCAAAAAGATCCAGAATCTCAATTGGAAAAGCCAGAATTACGGGTTTCATAATTGGGAGGGGGATGTGAGAGCAACATTGTTGAAGATGAA
The DNA here is from genome assembly GCA_016219105.1 of Deltaproteobacteria bacterium. Taxonomy (GTDB): domain Bacteria; phylum Desulfobacterota; class GWC2-55-46; order GWC2-55-46; family DRQE01; genus JACRCI01. Next base: position 1,377 of record JACRCI010000058.1, read on the forward strand.
TTATGAGCTCAAGAAATATGAGTATGAGCTTGCGAAATGCAAGCAAGTTTCTCCGAAGGACCTTGACAGATTAGAAAAAGAAATAAATAGTGCACGAGAAGAGTTCGAGCATTTTATCGCAAATTTCAGCTATGCCGATTAAAAATCTCGCGCCTTACTTTCCGGTTAAGCAATCCGTGGTCCCTCTCTGTTTAGTCACCCTCCGGATCAGGCGGTTTTTTTTGAAGCCTTTTCCCCGTCCTTTTGAGCCTCCGGCTTCGGCGGCCTCTCAAGGTCTTCCCTTATCATGGCGCCAGCGTACATCGACGCCGGGAAGAGGCGCAGGAGGAACCTCAAGATCACGAGATAGAAGATCAACTTCACTGCAAACCTCCGGGTAACGTAGGCCGGAGTCTTTTTTGAAGAGTTCAATTTGCAGGTTCAGCTTTGTTGCCAGAAATGCCGCGTGTGAGTGGAGGAGCCCCGGACGCCTGAGACAGATTCCGGTAATTTCTATCATTCTACGGCAAATGCTTTGTTGATGCACCAGGGAAAATGCAGGCTCCTCAGACAGACGCCGGGTTACGCTTCGCCAACCAAGCCTGCAAGGCGACCCCTCCCAGCCTCCCCTTGTAAAAAAGGGAGGAGTTTCTACAAATACTACTCCCCTACCCGCCCCTCTCCTTTTCGTACGCCTCGGCCTCGGCCTTGTTCTTGTGGACGGTCTTGTCCGGGTGTTCCGGGGGCGAGTAGATGCTGTAGAGCTTCAACGGCTCTGTCCGCGATGTGTTCACGATGTTGTGCCGGGACCCGGCAGGTATGACGACCGCGGAGCCGTCCTCAAGCGCGTGCTCCATTCCATCGATCACGGCCTTGCCTTTGCCCGCCTCCACCCTTATGAACTGGTCGGTCTCATCGTGTGTCTCCATCCCTATATCTTCTCCGGGCACAAGCGACATGACGACCAGCTGGCTCTTCGGCCCCGTAAAGAGGACCTCCCTGAAGTAAGCGTTCGAGAGCGACTTCTTTTCTATATCGACAATGTATCCTGGCATTCCGCGCCTCCATTGAAAGGGTTTGATTGACAGACCCGTGAACGGCCCTGTCTTTAATTTTACCAGACCCTGCTCCGGAGCGGAGCGGATTGCGTTCCCCCCCGGGATATCCTTCTAATTTTCCCTTAATGTTTTTTTAAATAAAATATAATCAAATACCCAGCGAAGAAGCATGGCCGGATAAATATCCCAGGGAGACATCTCGTGCATATAGCGGTATTCATCCTTTTTCTCGGCTCCGGGCTGACCGGGCTCATCTACCAGGTGGTCTGGACAAAGTACCTTACGCTCATATTCGGCGTAAGCCTCCTGGCGGTAAGCACCGTGCTGTCATGTTTTTTCGGAGGGCTCGCGCTCGGGAGCTATCTCGGAGGCAAATGGGTAGACAGGCGCGGGCAGGGTTTCACATGGTACGGCGCGGCCGAGGGGCTCATCGGCCTCTACGCCTTCGCCTTCCCGTCGCTCTTGGACCTTAACAGGCTCGTCTATACGCTCATAGCCGAGGGCGGCTCTCTCTCCTTCGGCGCGCTCGCGATACTCAAGTTCGCGCTCTCGGCCCTGATCCTCTTCATACCCACGACCCTGATGGGGGCAACACTCCCCATCCTGAGCAAGACCATAGCCGTTAGCGGAAAACGGTTCGCCCGCGACATCGGCTGGCTCTATTCCATAAACACGGTCGGCGCGGTCATAGGCGCGGTGCTGGCGACCTTCGTCCTCATACCGTCGCTCGGCCTTAAATACATACTCTATATCTCGGGCGTCGTTAACATCCTGATAGGCGTGGCCGCCGCGTACCTCGGCCGCTCATACAACGCCGCGGCGGCTCCCGCCCCGGCGGCGCCCAGGCCCTCGGGCAAAGAGGAGCTGCCCCGGAGTTTTTCGTACCTCCTCATGGCGAGCTTCGGGATATCGGGGTTTACCGGGCTCGCCTACGAGGTCGTCTGGACAAGGACGCTCGGGTTCGTCCTGACAGGCACGGTCTACGCCTTTACAGCCGTACTCGCCGCGTTCCTGACGGGCATAGCCGTGGGATCGTTCGCGCTCTCGTCGTTCGCCGACAGGGTCAAGGGCCCCTCAAGGCTGATAACGATCCTCGCCCTCGTCTACGCGGGGATAGGCTTGAGCTCCATAGGGCTTATAAACCTCTACGGGGCGCTCCCGTCCTTCGATCTCTTCAAGAAGCTCGACTCGACCCCTGTTTGGTCCGAGTTCATATACCTCAACTTCCTCACCTCGTTCCTGACGCTCATCGTCCCGGCCTTGTTTTTCGGGGCGACCTTCCCGCTCGTCTGCAAGATATACGGGATGAAGGCCGAAGGCACCGGAAAGAAGATAGGGAACATCTACTCGGTCAACACCGTAGGCGGCATCCTGGGCTCGTTCGCTGGCGGCTTCGTTCTTATCCCGCTCATCGGGATGCAGAACACGATAGTCCTCATGGGTGTAGTGAACATCGCGCTCGGCGCGCTCGTCCTTCTATTCAACCCGTTCTCGAAGGGCATATCGAGGTTCGCGCCCGTGGCCGGCATGGCTGTTGCGGCTGTCGCCGCCGTCTCGCTCCTCCCCGGGAACATGCCTTTAGACCTCCACAGATCGATACTCAAAAGGGGCGAGCGGATAGTCTTCTATGAGGAAGGCCCGGCGGCGACGGTCATGATAGCCGAAAAGGAGGGGGCGGGGCTTTCGGCGTCCAACAAGCGGCTATGGATAAACGGCAACGCGGCCACAGCCGCGTTCTACGAGGGGCTCCAGATAAACAGAGTCCAGGGTGTCCTCCCGATGGTGCTCCACCCCGCCCCGAAGGAAGTCCTCGTCATATGCTTCGGCTCGGGGACTACGTTCGGGACGCTCAGCAGTTTCCCGGTCGAGAGGGTCGACAACGTCGAGATAGCGCCGACGGTCGTCAAGGGCGCGGGGTACTTCAAGAACGAGAACCGGGACGTACTTCATAACCCGCGCGCGCATGTCAACTTCGACGACGGCAGGTCTTTCCTCGCGGCCAAGTCAAGGATGTTCGACGTCATAACCGAGGAGCCGATCCACCCGTCGCTCGCCGGCGTTGTTAACCTGTATACGAAGGAGTACTACGAGCTCGCCAGATCCAGGCTCAAGCCCGGCGGCATCATGTCGCAGTGGATACCGCTTTACAACGTGTCCGTCGAGGACATGAGGATGATGGTCCGGACCTTCCGGTCCGTCTTCCCGCACACGACGATATGGCTCGCGAACGCGGACATCTTCATGATAGGGTCTGAAGCCCGTCTCCCGATAGACTACGCGCGGGTCTCCCAAAAACTCGCCATGCCCGGGGTAAAGAGCCTGCTGTCCGAAATAGACCTCGAGGAGCCCACCGAGTTCCTGAGCACCTTCCTCATGAGCGAGGAGCAGTCGCGCTCCTACGCGGGCGAGGGCTTCATAATGACCGACGACATGCCTCTGATAGAGTTCACCGGGCCGAGGTATCTCCACGAGAACACCATATCGCCCAACCTCGCCGAGTTCCTGAAGTACCGCGATACCGTGCTCGCGCACATCGAGCCCCCGCTATGGATGGAAGCGAAAGAAAGGGCCGCTCTCGAATCCCTGCTCAGGCGCAAGTACGAGGCCGGCTACTACAACATAATAGCGCGGGTCTATCTCGCGGCCCAGGACTTCGCCGCCTCCGCCCGGTACTTCAACAAGGCGCTTGAGGTGGACCCGACCGACAGGAACAGCCTCCATTACAAGAAGTCCATGAACCTCTCGTAGTCTCCCCTGCTCCAACCCTGATACAAAAAAAGGCGGCCCCCTCCGGGGGCCGCCTTCGCGGGATATCTGCTACGCGATCAAAACGCCGAGAGGTCCGCGCACTGGGTGCACCTGACGCCGAGGAATACCTCCCTGTGATTCAGAGAAGCCCCGTCAAAGCTCACGTTGAACATTATTGTATTGCCGCCGTTGCCTATCGCGCCGGCGTAGACCGGGGAGTCCGCGGAGATGGACGCGCCGAAGGAGCCGTCCGCGTCGACCGCTATGTTCATGGATGAGGACGCGGAGCTCGCCGCGCCGTCGGCCTGGTTCTTCAAGGAGAGCGTGCAGGCCCCGGCGGCGGTGCATGTCATGGTCCCGAACGCGGCGATAAAACTCGTCCCGTTGTCATCGTCCCCGAAGCCCGCTATCGCCCATGTGCCCTCGATGCTCAGGGTGGAATAGCCGGATCCCCGTTTCATGAAAAACCCGCCTTCGTAATCGGAATAATTGAACGCGTCGGCCGCGACGGCGATATTGTTGTCGCCCGAGAGGATAAGGGCGGTGCCGCTCGAGAGGTTGATCTTCTCTCCCTGGACTTCATAGGTGACCATCGCCGAACTGGAGTCGATGGCCCCGTTGTTGTTCCGTGTGCCGTGGACGTCCAACGTGCCCGCGCCGTCCGCCGTCGACGACGTCGAGGTCGCCCTGTATGAGCCCTCCGCGGCCTTGTACCCGTAGCCGAACGTGTAATACTGGCCGCTAAAGTCCGCGCTCGTCAAGACCGCCGCGCCGTCGAGCTTGACAAGGGACATGAGTCCCTGAGCCGTCGGGCCGAACATCTCCGTCCCGTCGGCCACTATCATGTTGCCGCCGTCGGACATGACCCATTTCGCGGAGTTCACGCTCCCTTCGACGTTTATGTTCATGGTGAAACTGCCGTCCGAATTTGCTCCAGTCAAGTAGGTGAAGGCCTTTACCCCGGACCCCAGGGTCCCGTTGTCATTCCAATGGCCCGTGATCGAACCGGTGCCGTCGCCATTGAAGGCGGCCTTCGCGAGCTCGACATACCAGCCGTCCACGGGATCATAGCGAATGGTCTGATACCCCCATGTGCCCGCAAGACCCGAGACTTCGGAGGAGGAGAGCGTTATCGTGTCGCTCACGGCGTCGGAGACGTTTCCCGCGCCGTCCTGGAACCATATATAGACGGTCTTGGTGCCTGGTGCGGTGCTGAAAGTAAAAGAGGCCGTCCCGGAGTAGGAGGCCGACGTCGCAACCGTGGTCCAGCCTGAGTCAGAGGCCGCTGGCGCCGCTGAACTCTCGGAGGCGTAGAAGCCTGCCACGCCGGCGCTGTCAACCGCCGAGAGCGTAAGCGTGACCGCTATGGACGAAGTAGCGTCGTCCCCGTCGTTTATGGTTACCGAGGCGTTAAAGGGGTTGACGTCGTCGGATCCGTTGGAACTCTCAGCGCCGCCCCCTCCCCCGCACCCCGCGACTGAGACCGCCAGCAATAAAGGGATACTGCGATAGAAAATCTTTTTTAACACCCGTAAGCCTCCTCTGAGCAGACTACCGTTATTATCGACGCCTGGATAAATATTCTTGAATTTACGCGAGCAGGCAAACGCGCATGACAAACTTCAGTATAAGGGTATAAACATCCGAAGTACATATTAAAATAATCCGTTTGCTTAAAACAGCTTGCAAGCCGAAATGCGCGCAAGTATAATAACCCACGGCACCCCCAAAACCCGCAATCTCAAAAAGGAGCTTTTATGGCTGGTCTAAACAAGGTCATCCTCATAGGGAACCTCGGGGCAGACCCCGAAATAAGGTACACGCCGTCAGGCATGGCCGTCGCTAACTTCAGGATAGCCACCTCCGAGACCCGGAACACCAAGGACGGGCAGAAAGAGACCAAGACCGAGTGGCACAGGATAGTGACCTTCGGCAAGCTCGCCGAGATATGCGGCGAATACCTTGAGAAAGGCAAGCAGGTCTATATAGAAGGCAAGATACAGACCAGGAACT
>JACRCI010000057.1 GCA_016219105.1 Deltaproteobacteria bacterium
CCAGACGATCCCGCTTACCGGCGCCGTCATCGTCACCACCCCTCAGGATGTGGCTTTAATAGACGCCCGGCGCGCCATCAAGATGTTCCACGAGGTAAAGGTGCCGGTGCTCGGCATCATCGAGAACATGAGCTTCTTCGTCTGCCCGCACTGCAACGAGACGACCGAGATATTCAGCCACGGCGGCGGCGAGAAGACGAGCGAGAGGTATCAGGTGCCGTTCCTCGGCAAGATCCCGATAGACATCGAGATAAGGGCAGGCGGCGACGCGGGCAGGCCCATAGTGGACGCCGACCCGGGCTCTGTCCACTCGGTTGCGTTCGTAAAGATCGCCGAGTCGGTGGCGAGCAGGATAAGCGTCTTGGATTTGTGTTAACGACTCTCTGTCATTGCGAGCGGAGCGAAGCAATCTCAACGGCTCAAAACTGAGCTGAAATGCAAAAAGGGCCGGAGGAAGTTCCTCCGGCCCTTTTTTTCGTGCGGCCGCTTAGGCGTAAAAGCTCTGCGGGATCTTGTCCAGGAACGCCGCGCCGACGAGCATGCCCGTGGAAAGCACCGCGACCACAGCGATATAAATCCTCTCCGCTATCTTTATCTCTCTGTCCATTTTTTTCCTCCTTCTCTTTGAGTCCATGGCACCATTGCCTTTACTGTCTTATCTGGTTTCCATTATACTCTACGGAAATTAGGGGAAAATTAAGACAAGAACAATCCTCTTCCATCCTCTCGCATTTTTTGTAGCCGGATAAGTCAAAAAAAAATCCCCTCCGGAGGAGGGGATTTTTAAGTCATTTTATTTTTGTCCGCTATCCCGTGGTCAGAGACCCCACGAGCTCCTTTACCGTCGTTCCGTGCCTCTCCACATACTCGGCGATGCCTTCGGCAACCTTAACCGCGATATTCGGGTCTACGAAGTTTGCGGTGCCGACCTGGACGGCGGATGCCCCGGCTATGATGAATTCGAGCGCGTCCTTTGCCGTCATGATGCCGCCCATGCCGATTACAGGCACACGGACGGCCTGGCTCACCTGCCATACCATGCGGACAGCTATCGGCCTTATCGCCGGGCCCGAGAGCCCGCCAGTGGATGTGGCAAGCACAGGCCGCCTCTTTTCTATATCGACGACCATGCCTGTTATAGTGTTTATGAGCGAGACGGCGTCAGTGCCCGCGTCCTCTACGGCCTTTGCCATGAGCTTTATATCCGTCACGTTCGGGGAGAGCTTGGTTATGACCGGGAGCCTCGTTGACTTCTTCACCGCCCCTACGACCTTCGCCGCCTCTCCCGGGTCGGTGCCGAACACGATGCCGCCCTTTTTTACATTGGGGCAGGAGATGTTTATCTCAATGCCGGAGACCCCGTCGGAGGCGTCGAGCCTCTTTGCGACCTCCATGTACTCGTCAATCGTCTCGCCGAATATGTTCGCGACGACCGCGGTGTCGACCCCCTTGAGCTTCGGGAGCTTCTCCGAGATGAACGCCTCTACCCCGACATTCTGAAGCCCTATGGCGTTCAACATCCCGCACGGGGTCTCGACGATGCGCGGCGAGGGGTTGCCCTGCCTGGGCTTTAAAGAGAGGCCCTTTACGACGATGCCGCCGAGCTTTTCAAGGTCGGTATACGGCATGAACTCGCTCCCGTAGCCGAAGGTGCCGGATGCGGTCATGACCGGGTTCTTGAGCTTTATCCCGGCAATATCTACAGCGAGCGTGCTTTCTTTCGTCTTCTTCATCAGATACGGTCCCAGTCTATGAGACGGCTTTCGAACACGGGTCCGTCCGAGCAGACCATGATATAATTTCTGTTCTCTTTCTCGTTATGCGTGGACGCCTTTACCGCGCACCCGAGGCAGACGCCTATGCCGCAGGCCATAGCGCGCTCAAGAGAGACATAGCACCTGGCGCCCTCTTTGGCGCTTATATCCGCGGCCTTCTTGAGCATCGGCGCCGGGCCGCAGGCGTAGACGGTTGTGGCCGGGGTTATGACGCCGCGGAGGAGGTCGGTAACATAACCCTTGTGGCCGAGGCTTCCGTCTTCGGTCGCGAACTTCACCTTAAGGCCTAACGCCTTGAAGTCTTTCGCGACAAGCGTCTCTGCCTTTCCCCTCGCGCCGAAGAGCAACGCACCTCTTTTTATGGTCGACGCGAAGAGGTAGAGGGGGACGATGCCCATGCCTCCGGCTATCATTACAATATCCTGCGAAGGGTGAGGCGCGGGAAAGCCGTTGCCGAGCGGGCCCAATACGGAGAGTTTTTCTCCGGGCGTCTTGCCGGACAATATCCCGGTCCCTTTTCCCACGACCTGATAGATGAGCTCGATGCAGTCGCCCCTGAGCCTGTCCTTGCCCTTCGCGTTCAGGACCTTGTAGACCCCGAAGGGCCTTCTAAGGAGCGGGTCGAGGCCGTCGGAGACGCGGAGCATCACGAAGTGGCCGGGGGCTATCGCCGGGGTCTTCCACTTAAGACCCAATCTGAAGTACCTCGACGAGACTCGCTCGTTGTAGAGTATTTCGACTGTCTGTTCCTGCATTTATTCGAGACCCTTTGACATGAAGATTATCGATAACCCCCCTCAGTCCCCCTTTAAAAAAGGGGGAAGGATTATATGGGGCTGCTCATTCTCCGGGTGAGCATTATATCATGAAGGCTGGAAAATTTTTGAACCGATTTTAGGCCACCTCCAAAAATTAGGAATTTTTTCTGAGGTCAAGGAAGGGTGGAAATAAAAAGCGGAGCATATATGTATGATATGTGAGCATTTTTATTTCCACCCTGACGGTCCTGGCCGTACGGACAAAATCATAACAAATGGCTGAAGATTTGATTTACCCC
>JACRCI010000059.1 GCA_016219105.1 Deltaproteobacteria bacterium
CAACCGCTTCAGTTCCTTCCGGCTCATCCTCAAAATGTCCTCCGCCATAACGCCCTCCTTCAAAACAGGGCATTATAGCAACTCCAAAACAGGACATTTCTACTTTGGCAGAATAGGACATTATTACTTTGGCGTTACAGCATTTTTTTAATCCCGCGTTAATGTTTAGAGGCGCGTCTTATTTCCGGGAAAATAAACGGCATGCCGCGCCGCCGTTGTGACGGATGGGTCTTGAATCGCTTTAATTTCCAATGGCTTCGAGGAGTTCCGAGATATGCCCTATATGCTCCTTTTCTTCATCCGCGAGTTCGAGGTACATCTTCCTCCCGTCAGCCGTGCGCGACAACCGCGCCATCTCCTTGAAGAATTCGAGCGAGTGGTTTTCCGCGTCCAGCGCTATAAGGAGGGCCTTTTTCGGCTCGTCAATGGCCGCGACGAGTTTTTCGATGTTTATCCTTCTCGCGAACAGGTCCGGCACGCCGAGCCTTTTTACGTACCGTTCTATCTCGATTTCTTCCTCGGTTATCTCGTCTTCCATCAGGCCGGCCTCGGGGAAGTAGCGCTCCTCCATGGCCCTGAGATGTTTTTTCTCGTCGCGGATGAGCTTTTTAAGCACTGATTTTATGCGCCTGTCCGTGAGTTTTTCCAAAAGGAGGGAATAAAAGGTTATTCCGTTTCTTTCTATGAGAGCGGCCCTTTTTACGGCCTCTTTTTCCTCGATGTGGTCGAATACCATGGATGAGCCTCCTCATATATTAATACCAGAGGTTGGTCCGTTGCGCAACCCGTTTTCAGTTTTTTTCTGTTTTTCTGGTTTAAAAGGCGCGGCAGTGGTATAATCTCACGGCAAACTCAAGGTAACGACGGAGTTTTATGCTTGACGACATAAGGAATAAAGCCGCCTCCCTGAAGGATGAGATTATAAGATTTCGCAGGGAACTGCACCGGAACCCCGAACTTTCCGGGCATGAGAAAAAGACCGCGGCCTTTGTCGCCGGGGTCCTCAGGGATAACGGCATAGAGACGTTAACCGGGGTGGGCGGTCATGGGATTGTGGGCCTTATAAGGGGAGGGGTCCATGACGGCCCGACCATAGCCCTGCGGGCCGACATGGACGCCCTGCCGATTCACGAGAAAAACCGGTCGGATTATTCTTCCTCCGTATCCGGGGTCATGCACGCGTGCGGCCATGACGTCCACACCTCCGTGCTCTTGGGCGTTGCCGTCGTGCTCTCCGGCCTCAAGGAAAGGCTCAGAGGCGGCGTGAAATTGATATTCCAGCCCTCGGAGGAGTCCCCGCCCGGCGGGGCAAAGGCCATGATAGATGAAGGGGCGCTTTTAAACCCGACGCCCTCGGCCATGGCCGCGCTGCACTGCTATCCGGAGCTGGAGACCGGCAAGGCCGGGTATACGCCGGGCGTTATGACCGCCTCAAGCGACAGGTTCACCATAGGCATAAAGGGAAAGGGAGGGCACGCGGCCCGGCCCCACCAGACCGTTGACGCGGTGCTCGTTTCCTCCATGGTCGTGGCCGCGCTTCACCACATAGTAAGCCGCCGCATAGACCCCACGCAGAACGCGGTCGTATCCATAGGCTCGATAAACGGCGGCTCCGCGCCTAACGTGATAGCCGATTACGTGGAGATGAAGGGCACGGTAAGGACGCTCGACGCGAAATTAAGGAAGAGGATGCCGCTCGTTATGGAGGAGACCGTAAAGGGGCTGACCATGGGCATGGGCGCGGCCTATGATTTCCACTACGAGTTCGGGTGCCCGTCGGTCGTGAACGACAGGAAGATGACCGGCCTCGTAAGGGAATGCTCGGCCGAGCTTTTAGGCGAGGAGAACACGATAGAGATGCCCAGGCCCCAGATGGGGGCCGAGGATTTTTCGTATTTCGCCGAGAAGGTCCCGGCCGCCCTTTTCAGGCTCGGCACGGGCAACGCGAAAAAGGGCATAAACCACCCGCTCCACAGCCCGGATTTCGACATAGACGAGGACGCGATCCCCATAGGCGTCGCGCTCATGTCATGGATAGCGGTCAAATACCTTAATTACAGGGACAAACCCGGAGGCTAAAGGCATGGGAGACGACCATATCATTGTATTCATGACCGCCCCGTCAGAGGTTGAGGGTGCGAAGCTCGGCACAACGCA
>JACRCI010000060.1 GCA_016219105.1 Deltaproteobacteria bacterium
CGCGGATAGACGAATCCCTCGTTGCGAGCGGCATAGACCCCCAAAGAAGGGGGGAAACCCTCAACGTTGAGGAATTCGCCCGGCTTGCCCGAAGTCTGGGGGCATAAAAGGCCGAGGAAAAGACACAAAGACCCTTTGTCTTGACTTTTTTCTCGGTGTCGTGAGATAATTTTTTTTTGACCCCGCACCGGGGGTTGAAGAATCTCCGCCATTTATGGGGGAGTTCTTCGACGGTGAGGAAATTGTTATTTATATAGCTCGCCCGACCCAAGCTTTGCTTGGGTACCCCGCGCCTCTAAAGAGGCGGGATTGCGGCGAGCATTCCGTTCAATTCCAAAAAGCTTGCTTCGATACTCCGCGGCTTGCCGCGGGGAGGTTCACATTATGCAGAAGGTGAGATATATCGCCGTGGAGGGCCCCATAGGGGTCGGGAAGAGCACCTTCGCCGACCTCCTATCAAAGGAACTCGATGGCAGGGCGCTCCTTGAAGAGGTTGACGCAAACCCGTTTCTTCCGAAATTTTACGGGGATATAAAGAAGTATGCGTTCCAGACGCAGCTGTTCTTTCTTCTGAGCCGCTACCAGCAGCAGAAGGAACTCAGCCAGTGCGACCTTTTTAAGACCAACGTCGTGTCGGATTACCTCTTCGCGAAGGACAGGATATTCGCGTATCTCAATCTTGACGAGAACGAACTCGGCCTGTATGAGCAGGTATACAGGCTGCTGGACACGAGGATCGTGAAGCCCGACCTCGTGATATACCTTCAGGCCGCGGGCGACGTCCTTATCGAAAGGATAAAGAGAAGAAATAAGGACTATGAGCAGACCATAAGCGAGGGGTATCTGGAAAACCTCGTGGACGCGTATAACAGGTATTTTTTCTATTACACGGACACCCCGCTTTTAGTGGTCAACACCAACCAGATAGATTTTGTCAAGAACCCCGAGGACCTATCCAACCTCGTAAGGGAGATAAGGTCCATAAAAGGGGGCACGCAGCACTACATACCGCTTGGATCCGGCAGTTAGGGCCTCACGCCTGACACACGACGGCCAACCAGCCGGCCATGCCGGACCGGGACGGATTTCAAACCGTAAGCGCGCCGCGGTTTTCAACCCAATCAGCCGGCCGGGCTTGCGGTCATTGACCTTCCGTCCATACTGCGGAGGGTTTTTTTGTCTAAGGGGGAGGATAAAAAATGAAGAAGATACGGGTCCCGGATATAATAAAGATGAAGTCGGAGAAGGTCAAGATCCCGGTGCTTACGGCCTATTCCCGCGCCATGGCCCGTATACTCGATTCTTCCGGCATACCCGTTATACTCGTCGGTGATTCGGCCGGCATGGTCGAGGCAGGCTACCCGACGACCCTCCCGGTGACCGTGGAGGAGATGATATACCATACCGCCGCCGTTACCAGGGCGTGCGTAAGCGCGCTCGTTATTTCCGACATGCCGTTCATGTCGTATCAGGTAAGCGTCGAGGAGGCGGTGCGTAACGCCGGAAGGCTTGTAAAGGAAGGCGGGGCCGAGGCCGTAAAGGTCGAGGGCGGGGTAAAAAGGGCTCAGGTGATCAAGGCCGTTTGCAACGCGGAGATACCGGTCATGGGGCACATCGGGCTGACCCCGCAGAGCGTCAACCGCCTCGGCGGCTACAGGGTTCAGGGAAAGGATAAGCTTGAGGCCGAACGGCTCATCTGCGACGCGAGGGCCGTGGAGGAGGCGGGGGCGTTTTCTATCGTCCTTGAGGGAATCCCGGCGGAACTCGCGGGCTCGATAACCTCGCTCCTTTCCATACCGACGATAGGCATAGGCGCCGGGCCCCATTGCGACGGGCAGGTATTGGTCCTTAACGACATGCTCGGCCTCGGCGGTATCACCCCGCGTTTCGTGAAAAGGTACGCGAACCTCGACGAGGCAATAAGGTCCGCGGTATTGGAATATAAAAAAGACGTCGAGCAAGGGAAGTTCCCGTCCAGGGAGCATTGCTACTGAGGTGCGGGCGTGAAGATAATTGAAACGGCAAGGGAGATGAAGGAGGAGGCTGCGCGGCTTCGTTCCGGCGGGAGGAAGATAGCCTTTGTCCCGACCATGGGCTGCCTCCACGCGGGCCATCTCGCCCTTGTAGGGAGGGCGCGGACGCTGGGGGATACGGTCGTCGTGAGCGTTTTCGTCAACCCTGCGCAGTTCGGCCCGGCCGAGGATTACAAAAACTACCCGAGGGACATGAAAAAAGACGCGGCCATTGCCGAAAAAGCCGGTGTGGATATGATGTTCCATCCAGCCGCCCTGGAGGTCTATCCAAAGGGATATGGGACGCTCGTCAAAGTCGAGGGGTTGTCGGAAAAGCTCTGCGGGGCGTCGAGGCCGGGGCATTTCAACGGGGTGGCGACAGTGGTGGTCAAGCTTTTCAACATGGTAACGCCGCATGCGGCCGTATTCGGGCTCAAGGACTATCAGCAGCAACTCATAATAAGGAAGCTCGTCAAGGATTTGAACATGGACGTCGAGATATTCGCGGTCGAGACCGTGAGGGAGGAGGACGGGCTTGCGATGAGTTCAAGGAACCTGTGCCTGTCGGCCGGGGAGAGGGAGGCGGCAAGGTGCATACCGCGCGCCCTCGAGGCCGCGCAAGAGGCGTATTCAAAAGGCGAGAGGCATGGCGCGCGGATAATCGAAAGCACGGCAGGCGTTATAAAGAGAGAAAGGTTTGCCGCGGCCGAGTACATAAGGCTCTGCGACCCGGAAACGCTCGATGACCTTGATGAGGCAGGAGACCGCGCCATCCTATCCGTCGCCGTAAGGATTGGCCGCGCTCGGCTCATAGACAATTGCATGCTTGGCCGCGGGTATGGTAAAATATTAAATTCATAAGGAGGTAAAAGTCCGAATGCAGCGCATAATGCTGAAGAGTAAGCTCCACAGACTCCGCGTGACCGACTCGAACGTTGATTACGAGGGGTCCGTGGCGATAGACTCATCCCTCATGGAAACCGCCGGCATACTCCCGTACGAGAAGGTCGAGATATATGACGTCACCAACGGGAACCGCTTCCAGACCTACGCGATAGAGGCGCCGAGGGCGAGCGGCGAGGTCTGCATAAACGGGGCCGCGGCCCGTCTCGCAAAGACTGATGACATAGTCATAATCGCGAGCTACGTCGTGATGGAGGATGAGGAGGCCAGAGGGCATCATCCGGTGCTGGTCTACGTGGACGGGAAGAACGCCGTCAAGAAGGTAGCCTCCGGCGCGGGTCAGGCGGTATGAATAAGGGCATAAAGGGATACTTCATCACCGGTTTTGTGATAGTGGTGCCCCTCTATATCTCGTTCTACGTGATAATGGTCATCGTTAACTTCATGGACTCCTCCATTATCTATGCCCTTCCGGGAGCGCTGAGGCCGGATACGTATCTGAAGTTCCGCGTCCCGGGGCTCGGGCTTCTCATAACCGTTGCCGGCATATTCGTCGTTGGTGTCATCGCCACAAATTTTTTAGGGAAGAAGATAGTCCGGCTCGGCGAGGCCGCGCTCGGACGGATACCGGTTTTCAGGGTCATATACAAATCAACGAAGCAGTTCATGGAGACGTTTTTTTCAAAGGATTCCGAGGGCTTCAGGAAGGTCGTACTCGTCGAGTTCCCGCGCAAGGGGCTTTACTCGATCGGGTTCGTGACGAGCGTGACAAAGGGGGAGGTCCATGATCTGACGAAAGAGAGCACCGTCAACGTGTTCCTTCCGACGACGCCCAACCCCACGTCCGGCTTTTATTTCGCCGTCTCTGAAAAGGACGTCATGCCCATGAGCATGACGGTCGAGGAGGCCTTCAAGGTCATAATGTCCGGCGGCATAATCGTCCCTCAATACAAACCTTCCCATACCGATTAACTGCAAGTTCTTCCCGCCCAGGCCTCCACGTGAACCTTTACAGCGAACATAGTCCTGTGGTATAGTTTTTTTGAGGAGTAGGCCACCATGAATATCAAGGTTGTTTTAGAGCCGAGCGAGGAAGGCGGTTATACCGTGTATGTGCCGTCGCTTCCTGGTTGCATCAGTGAAGGCGACACGCGCAAGGAAGCCCTCGAAAACATCAAGGAGGCAATTGAACTCTATCTCGAACCTGCGGACATAGAAGCCAAGAAGGGCGCGCGTGTAGAAGTCGTAAACCTGTGAGCAAGGTCCCGAGCCTCTCGTTCGACAGGATCGTCCGCGCCCTCGAAAGAGACGGCTGGACGATCATCCGCACCAAAGGAAGCCATATCCGCCTGCAAAAGCAAACCTCAAAGGTAACGGTCCTGGCCCACAGGCCCGTTAAACGCTCAACCCTCTCAACATATCATCAAGCAAGCAGACCTTACCGTGGAAAACTTCCTTAAACTTCTGTAAACCAGCCCCGGCCATGCCCCTGAAAAACACGCCTCTTAAAAAAAGTTGCCCGCAGGTTCACAGGCACGGTATATCCCGCGTAAAATCTTATGTAACGCCAAAGTAATAATGTCCTATTCTGCCAAAGTAGAAATGTCCTGTTTTGGAGTTGCTATAATGCCCTGTTTTGAAGGAGGGCGTTATGGCGGAGGACATTTTGAGGATGAGCCGGAAGGAACTGAAGCGGTTGC
>JACRCI010000006.1 GCA_016219105.1 Deltaproteobacteria bacterium
GGCAAATCAGTGAGTTACGAGATTGCTTCGCCGCAAAAACGCGGCTCGCAATGACAAAAAGAGAATTAATCAGACCTTCCTTAGCATGGAAAAGGGGGGGCGATTATGGAAAACATGGTTACCGAGCCTTTGAAAAAGGGGATATATAGAAGAAAACTGGCAAAAGAGCCAAAAACCAGGCGCATCCTTGTCGTTGACGACGAGGAGAGCGTGGGGGTTGGAATGAGCGGGATATTGAAGGACGCGGGTTTTGAGGCGCATTACGCAACTGGCGGGACGGATGCGCTAAAAGAGGTCGAAAAAAGGCCTTATTCCCTTATATTTATGGACATGATAATGCCGGGCATGAACGGCCTCGATACCTTCAGGAAGATTAAGGGCGCCCGCAAGGGCATCAATGTCGTGCTATTTACGGGATTTTTCAAGGACGCCGACAGAATGATATACGATGGAATACGAGAAGGCATGATTGACGAGTTCATAAGGAAGCCTTTTTTTACCGCTGAGATAATAAAAATCGCTAAGAAATACGCGTAGTTGAGTATTTGCTCGATAAGGCGGATATTAGCGATAAATATAATAATTGTAAGTAGCGTTAACGCCTGACCGCGCACTGTGCGTCAATTCTTTCCACCTTCCTGATAGGGGCCACGGGGTGGTAACGTAACAATTATTACCTTGACATAAGAGCCGTTTTTTTATAACATTGTAAAGGACAATTTTTGTCACCCTACTTCTAACAGGTGTTATGGCCGAGAGGATTGGAGAACTTTTACTCAAAGATAAGCTTATAACTCAGGACCAGCTCAAGGAAGCCCTTGACGAGCAGAAAAGAAACGGTGGTAAGCTGGGTTATAACCTTGCAAAGCTCGGCTACATAACCGAGAAGGACCTCGCCGCCTTCCTCAGCAAGCAGTATGGCATCCCCACGGTAGATATTACCACACATGAGATAGACCCCGAGGTGATAAAACTCATACCCGAGGACGTCGCCCGGAAGTATCAGGTCCTGCCGCTCAGCAGGAGCGGAGCCACCCTCGTCGTGGCCATGGCCGACCCGTCAAACATATTCGCGATAGACGACATAAAGTTCCTCACCGGATACAACGTCGAGACCGTTGTGGCGAGCGAGGGGGCTATAAAGAAATACATTGACATGGCCTATCAAAGTCCTGAGCTTGATATGGGCATGGACGACGTGCTTACCGAGTTCGACGAAAGCGAGATGGAGATAGTCAAGGAAGATGAGGAGGTTGATATAGGCGACCTCAAAAAGGCCGTCGAGGAAGCCCCTGTCGTCAAACTCGTCAATTTCGTGCTCACCGACGCCATAAAGAAGAAGGCGAGCGACATACACATAGAGCCGTACGAAAAATCCTTTCGCGTCCGTTACAGGATAGACGGGGTGCTGCAGGAGGTCATGAAGCCTCCGCTGAAGCTTAAAAACGCGATAGTGTCGCGCATAAAGATAATGAGCCAGCTCGACATAGCCGAGAGGAGGCTCCCGCAGGACGGCAGGATCAAGCTCAAGCTCGGCAAGAATCTGGACATGGATTACAGGGTCTCGGTCCTCCCCACGCTCTTCGGCGAGAAGGTCGTCTTGAGGCTCCTTGATAAAAGCAACCTCCAGCTCGACATGACCAAGCTCGGATTCGAGGGAAAAGCCCTTGATAATTTTCTCGGCGCGATACACAAACCGTGGGGCATAGTGCTCGTTACCGGGCCGACCGGATCGGGAAAGACCACGACGCTTTATTCCGCCCTCGCCGAGCTCAATAAGACAAGCGAGAACATCTCCACGGCCGAGGACCCGGTCGAGTTCAACCTCATGGGCATAAACCAGGTCCAGATGCACGAGGACATAGGGCTTAATTTCGCCGCGGCCCTGAGGAGTTTTCTCAGGCAGGACCCCGACATAATAATGGTCGGCGAGATACGGGACTACGAGACCGCCGAGATAGCCATAAAGGCCGCCCTCACCGGGCACCTCGTCCTTTCAACGCTGCATACCAACGACGCGCCC
Organism: Deltaproteobacteria bacterium; assembly: GCA_016219105.1. Classification (GTDB taxonomy): domain Bacteria; phylum Desulfobacterota; class GWC2-55-46; order GWC2-55-46; family DRQE01; genus JACRCI01. The sequence continues at coordinate 2,024 of JACRCI010000006.1, forward strand.
TCCACCATCAACAGGCTCCTTAACATGGGGATAGAGCCGTTTCTCGTGTCATCGTCCTGCAACCTCATACTCGCCCAGAGGCTCGCGCGCAAGATCTGCCTTAAGTGCAGGGAGGAGATAGCCGTCATGGAGAAGGCGCTCGTAGACATAGGCGCCGCTGCGCAGCCAGCCAGGGCGATGAAGACGTACAAGGGCAAGGGCTGCGCCGACTGCAACGGCACGGGCTACAGGGGCAGGATCGCCCTGTACGAGGTCATGCCGTTTTCGGAGGGCATCAAAGAGCTTGTCCTTAACGGCGCGTCAGCGGCCGAGATAAAGAGGCAGGCCATAAACGAGGGTATGAAAACACTGAGGATGAGCGGCGTAACCAAGATAGGCGAGGGCGTTACCACCATAGAAGAGGTCCTGCGCGTCACGATGGCCGATTAAACGGCCGTTCGGAGGGATGTATCCGATGGTTCAGGAATCCGCGCCTTTAAAACACGACATGCAAACGCTCCTCGGGGTCCTCATAGAAAAGGGCGGGAGCGACCTCCATATCTCCGCCGGGGGGCCGGCACGGATAAGGCTTCACGGCAAGCTTGTCCAGTTGGACGATGCGACACTGAACGGGGTCGAGACAAAGCAGATGTGCTACTCGATCCTTACGGAGGCGCAGAAGCACAGGTTCGAGGATGATAACGAGATAGATTTCTCTTTCGGTATAAAAGGGCTTTCGAGGTTCAGGGGGAACGTCTTCGTGCAGAGGGGGACCGTTGCCGGGGTCTTCAGGGCCATCCCGTTCCAGATAAAAAGCCTCCAGGAACTGGGGCTGCCGCAGGTCGTCAGCGACCTTACCGGCAAACCCAGGGGGCTGGTCCTTGTAACCGGCCCGACCGGGAGCGGCAAATCAACGACGCTGGCCGCGATGATAGACAAGATAAACAGGGAGAGGCCCGACCACATAGTGACCATAGAGGACCCGATAGAATACCTCCACCAGCCGAGGATGGCGCTCGTAAACCAGAGGGAGGTCGGCGTCGACACCCATAACTTCAGGCGCGCCATAAAGAGCGTCCTCAGGCAGGACCCGGACGTCGTTCTGCTGGGCGAGATGAGGGACATGGAGACCATAGAGACGGCCCTTACCATCGCCGAGACCGGGCACCTGTGCCTTGCCACCCTGCACACGAATTCGTGCGTGCAGTCCATAAACAGGATAGTGGACGTCTTCCCCGCGCACCAGCAGCCGCAGATAAGGGCGCAGCTCTCGTTTGTCCTCGAGGGCGTGCTCTCACAGCTTCTCCTGCCAAGGGCGGATTCCATCGGCAGGGTCATGGCGCTTGAGATTATGGTCCCGAACGCCGCCATCAGGAACCTTATACGCGAGGATAAGATACACCAGATATATTCGCAGATGCAGGTCGGTCAGGCGAAGTTCGCGATGCAGACCATGAACCAGAGCCTCCTGGGCCTTTACGGCCGCAGGCTGATTACCATGGATGAGGCGAGCGGCCGCAGCCCGGACCCGGAGGAACTCCGCCAGATGATGGTGAACGCCGGGATGAGGGCGGCCACGCGTTCTCCCCAGAAGACGAGTTAAACATGCCGAGATACGCATATAGCGGAAAAACCGCGGGCGGCCAGGTCGCAAAGGGCGAGATAGACGCGGCTAACCTCACCCAGGCCACGGCGGCCTTGAGGCGCCAGCAGATAGTGCCCTCTTCCATAGACGAGAAGAAGACCGGGCTTGCCTACTTGAGCGAGATAAAGATACCGGGCCTGGGCAAGGGGATAAAGACAAAGGATATCGTCATATTCACCCGCCAGTTCGCGACCATGATAGACGCGGGGCTGCCCCTTGTCCAGTGCCTCGACATACTGGCGGGCCAGCAGGAAAAAAAGGAATTCAAAAAGATACTGCAGGAGGTCAAGGCGAGCGTGGAGGAGGGCTCGACGTTCGCCGACGCGCTCAGAAAGCACCCGAAGGTCTTCGACGACCTCTTCGTCAACCTCGTGGCCGCGGGCGAGGTGGGAGGCATCCTCGATACCATACTCAACAGGCTTTCCACGTTCATGGAGAAGGCCGAAAAACTCAAGGGCAAGATAAAGGGCGCCCTTACCTACCCGCTCGCGGTCATAGTAATCGCCGCGTTGGTTGTGACCGGACTGCTTCTCTGGGTCGTGCCAATATTCGAGGATATGTTCGCCGGTTTCGGCAAGGCCCTTCCTCTGCCGACGCAGATAGTGGTGAACATGAGCAAGTTCCTTCAGCACTGGTGGTTCCTGTTGATAGGCGCCCTCGTCGGGATCGGCGTGGGGCTTTTCAGGTTTTACAAGACCGACAGGGGGAGGCTCATGATGGACGCCATCTTCCTTAAACTCCCGGTCTTCGGAGACCTTTTGCGCAAGACCGCCGTCGCGAGGTTCACGCGCACGCTCGGCACCATGCTCTCAAGCGGAGTGCCCATACTCGAGGCCCTCGAGATAGTCGCCAAGACGGCCGGCAACGTCGTCATAGAAAACGCCGTCATGAAGGCGCGGGCGTCTCTTAGCGAGGGCAAAACCCTCTCGGAGCCCCTTGCCGAGACAAGGGTCTTCCCCGGCATGGTCACCCAGATGATTACCGTGGGAGAGTCTACCGGCGCGATGGACACGATGCTCTCGAAGATCGCGGACTTCTACGAAGACGAGGTGGACGCCGCGGTGGATTCTCTCACCGCGCTCATAGAGCCGCTTCTCATGGCCTTCCTCGGCGTGGTCGTCGGCGGACTGGTCATAGCGCTTTATCTCCCCATCTTTCAGCTTGCCGGCGCCATCTCAGGCTGACCGCCCGGATAATCTCAATGAGCTCTCCGGTCATACATCCCCTTAGAAGCAAACTCCTCGGCCTCATGATACTGAGGGTCGTGCTGGCGCTGGTATTCCTCGGCGCTACGGTCTGGCTCCAGCTCAACTCCGGCACTTTCATAACCCGGTCGTTCCACCCCCTCTACGTGGTCGTCGCCACGGTCGGTTTACTGACGGTGCTTTACGCCTCGGTCCTCAAACACGTAAAGAACCTTAAACTCTTCACCTACGCGCAGGTGATGGTGGACATCGCGCTTGTGACCGGGGTCGTCTATGTCACCGGCGGCATAGAGAGTTATCTGCCGGTCCTGTATTTCATATCCGTCATAGGGAGCACGATACTGCTTGACAGAAGGGGCGGCTATTACGCCGCGTCGGTCGCGAGCATCTCGTACGGGGTTCTGATGGACCTCGATTTCTACCGCGTCCTGCCGCAGAGTTACAAGCTCTTCTTTTCCCCCCACCCGCCCGTGTGGGAGGACTTCATCATGACCATTTCCACGCATATCCTCGGGTTCTTGACCGTCGCGTACCACAGAGGGTATCTCGCGGAGAAGGCATCGAGGATGGAGATCGAACTCGAGACCAAGGAGATAGATTTCGACAGGCTGGAAAACCTGAACCGCCTCATCGTGGACAACATCCCGAGCGGCATTATCACGCTCGACGGCCTATCCAGGGTAACCTCGTTCAACACGGCGGCCTCGGCCATCACGGGCTATTCCCTCAGGGAGGTGTATTACAGGAATATCGAGGACGTCTTCCCCGCCATGGGGATTACCCCGGCGCGAAGCGGCGCGAGGATGGAAAAATGCGTCAGGAAAAAGGACGGCACCGAGGTCTGCCTCGGATTTACGCTGTCTTCCGGGCGGGGCGGAGAGATGACGGACATCATTATATTGCAGGACCTGACGGGGCTTAAGGCCATGGAAGAGCAGTTGAGGAGGGATGACCGGCTTAAGGCCCTCGGCAGGCTCTCCGCCGCCATAGCCCACGAGATACGGAACCCCCTTGCCTCGCTTTCCGGCTCCGTGCAGGTGTTGAGCCAGGAGCTCACCCTCGGCGCCGAGAACCGCCATCTCATGGACATAGTCTTGAGGGAGTGTGACAGGTTGAATTCATTGATAACCGATTTTCTCCTCTTCGCAAGGCCGGCCACCAAGGAAAAACCCGAAAGGGTTGACGTCTCGGAGGTTATCGCGGACACGATCAGGGTTTTCGCCAACAGTCCTCAGGCCGCGCGGATTGACATCGAAAACCATATCGAGGGGCATCTCTTCGTCGAAGGGTTCAGGAGGCAGATGTCTCAGGTCTTCTGGAACCTCTGCGTAAACGCAGGCTCAGCCATGCCGGGAGGAGGCAGGCTCGTTGTGAGTTCAGCGGTAAAGCTCCCGCCGGATGGGTTCGTTGGTTCCGGGGCCCTGGAGAAAAGCCGTTCACCGCACGGTCTTGTTGAAATACTGGTGATGGATACCGGCGAGGGGGTCCAGCCCGAGAACCTCGCCAGGATCTTCGACCCGTTTTTCTCCACCAGGGACTCCGGCACCGGGATGGGGCTTGCGCTGGTGCACCGCATCATAGAGAGCCACGGCGGGACGATATACGTAAGCTCCACTCCTGGCGAGGGAACGACGTTCAAGATAGTGCTGCCGCTTTGCGCCGCGGCCGGCCCACCAGCCGGCCATGCCGGTTCTTGTTGAGTCCGTGCCAGCGGGCGCTTTGCCGGAGAAGGGGTTTAAAAGAGGGGATATGCCTAAATACAGGATAATGGTCGTGGACGACGAGAAGAGCATGAGGGAGTTCCTCGATATCATGCTCAGGAAGGAAGGCTACGACGTGGAGTCATTCGCGTCGGTGGAGCCGGCCGTCGAGCGTTTCAGGGCAACGCCGAGCGACCTCGTAATCACGGACCTGAAGATGCCGGGCCCCAGCGGCGTTCATCTTTTGAAGGAATTGAAGGGGATAAGGGACGACGTCATGGTGATAGTGATAACGGCATACGCGTCGGTGGACAGCGCCATCGAAGCTATGAAGGCCGGCGCGTACGATTACTTCACCAAGCCCTTTAACGTGGAGGAGATAAAGCTCAACATAAAAAGGGCGCTCAATGTGAGGATGCTTGAGAGGGAGAACGTCCTCCTTAAGAAAGACCTGAAATCCAGGTACGGCTTCGGCAACCTCGTCGGCACAAGCCGCAAGATGGCGGAGATATACGGCCTCATCATGAGCGTTGCCGCGACCCGCGCAAACGTCTTCATCACCGGCGAGAGCGGCACCGGCAAGGAACTCGCGGCGAGGGCCATCCACGCGGAGAGCCCGAGGAAGGATAAACCCTTCGTGACCGTGAACTGCGGGGCGATACCGGAGAGCCTCGTCGAGAGCGAGCTTTTCGGGTATGTAAGGGGCGCCTTCACCGGCGCATACGCGGACAAGGCCGGGCTCGCGGAAATGGCCGACGGCGGCACCCTCTTCCTCGACGAGATAACGGAACTGCCGCTGAACCTGCAGGTAAAGCTCCTGAGGTTCATACAGGAAAAGAGCTTCAGGAGGGTCGGAGGAACCGCGGACGTATCCGTGGACATGAGGCTTATAGCCGCCACGAACAGGGAGATAGAGGAGGAGGTGCGGGAGGGGAGGTTCAGGGAAGACCTCTACTACAGGCTTAACGTCATACGCATTGACATCCCGCCTTTGAGGGAAAGGCCGGAGGACATCGCCCCGCTGGCGAGGTATTTCCTTAAAAAATACAATAAGGAACTCGGCAAGGACATAAAGAGGATATCCGAGGAGGCGCTCAAGCTCCTCATGGATTACCATTATTCGGGAAACGTGAGGGAACTGGAAAACGCGATCGAACGGGCCGTGACCCTCGAGACAAAGGACTTCATAGGGGCCGCGAGTCTGCCGCCTTCCATAAGGAACTCAAGGGACGCCTCGGCGTCAAACCCTGACCTCCCCGGCAACCCGGCCGCCGGCGGGGCGGCGATATTGCCGGATGGCATGGACCTCGAGGCAACGGTGTCGGAATTCGAGAAGAGGATAATAGGCGAGGCGCTCAGGAAAGCCGGCGGGGTAAAGAAAAAGGCGGCCGAGCTATTGGGGATAAGCTTCAGGTCCATCAGGTATAAGCTGAATAAATATGGGCAATAGAGACGCCGGACGAGCGAGAAGAAACCTCGACTTCATATTGCTCGCCCTTTTAGGCGTGCTCCTCTTTCTTGCGGCCTTTCAAAGGCAGAGATGGGACAGCGACATATTCTGGGCGCTGAAGAGCGGCGAATGGATCTTTAAAAACCTCGCGGTACCGATAACCGACCCGTTCTCCCACACCGCCTACGGAAGCCCGTGGATAGACTTCACGTGGGGCTTTCAGGTAATCGCGCGGTTTTTTTACGCCGGCCTCGGAGGCTGGTATGGTCTTTTTTTCCTGCAGCTAACCGTAACCGCGCTTACGGTTTTTTTCCTCTACCTTAATCTGAGGCTCCTTTGCGGGGGAGGCAAGTCATGGATGGTCGTGCCGCTGCTTTACCTCGCCTTTACGGCCTCGCACGGACGGTTTTTCATAAGGCCCCATCTTTTCGAATACCTCTTCGTGTCCGTCTATCTTTATATACTGAACCTGTGGGAGAAAAACCCCTCATCCCGCTCTATTTTTATCCTCCTCCCTTTGCAGGTTCTATGGGTTAACGTCCATTCGAGTTTTATCCTCGGGATATTCATTGCCGGGGCCTACGTCCTGAGCCGTTTCGTGGAAGACGTGCGAAAAAACGGTTTTCGCTCGGACATCTCCGCCGGCCTTAAAATCATCGCAATGGTTGCGTTCCTTCTGCCTGCTGTTTCTCTCGTAAACCCCTACGGATTCAGGCTCGTGGAGTTCCCGTTCGTCCATTTCACGGGGGAGAACGCCGATGCCCTGCGCTACATCGATGAGTGGACCATGCCGGGGTTTAAAGATCTCCTTTTTTACTTCAATCCCTTTGCGCTGGACGTCTTCGCGTTCAAACTGCTGTTGTCCGCCGCGCTCGTTTCGTTCGTGCTGAACCGAAGGGGACTGAAGCCCGGCGGCGTATTGCTTTTTTCAGCCGCCCTTTACATGGCCATAATGCACAACAGATGGGTGCAGCTTTTCCCCTGGTTCGTCGCGCCGGTTATAGCGGCTCAGGCGGCCGCGTATCCCGAGGGGAGGACCACAGGCGGAGGAGGCAAGGCGCTCAGGGTCGCGGCAATCCTGAGCGCGGCATTCTTTGCCGCCGCGCTCCTCTATGGTTTTTCCGCAAAGGGCAGGGAGAACCTCGGCGTCGGCCTCAAAAAGGGCGTATACCCCGAGGGGACGGTAAGCTTTATCAACAGGGAGGGCGTAAGGGGGAACATATACAACGAATACATCTTCGGCGGCTATCTCGTATACAATGACATCCGCGTTTTCATAGACGGCAGGACGCCTACGGTCTATTCGCCGTATCTTTTCTGGACAGCGCGGGTGGCCGAGGCCTCCGGCCGGTGGCCGAGGCTCGTTGAGGACTACGGGATAGACATGGCGCTCGTAAAGACGCGCCACGATTTCTGCGGGAAACTCAGGGAGGATAAAAACTGGGCGCCCGTGATGTTCGACGACGTATCGGTGCTGTATCTTAAGAGGGGAGGCCGGCAGGACGGCATAATCGAAAAATGGGGGTTAGAGAGCCTCGACCCATGCGATAACGAATCCAGATACAAACTGCCGGAAGATACGGATGGACTTAAAAAGATGAGGGACGAAGCCAAAAGGGTTGCCGGGTATTTTTCATCCGGGGACATGGCCGGGAGGGTGGCTAGGCCGTTGAGGATGTTGGGGCTTGTTGACACCGGGCTTGGAGGGGAGTATCTCCCGATGGCCGTTGAGGAGCTTGGGCGCGCCGTGGAGATAAACGACGACCCATATACGCGCTACGACCTTGGGGTCGCGCTCGGCAAACTCAAAAGGTACGACGAGGCCGTTGAATCGTTCAAAAAGGCCGCGTCGGCCGGGTTCGGGAAGGGATATCTCGGCATGGGTGTTGAGTATTACGATATGAAGGATTACAAAGGCGCCGCTGACATGCTCGAAAAATACGTTGAGATGGCGGGCGACATGAGCGAACGCGAGGCATTGAGCGCCCTCGGTTTTTCGTGTTTTGAACTCAAGAGGTTCGACTGCGCCGGCCGTAATCTGAAGAGGGCGGCGTTTGTAACCGACGACCCGAAAGAGTTGGGCAGGATTTACTATCACATCGGCAATGCCGATCTCGAAACAGGGGCATACACGGAGGCCGCATTCCATTACGCAAGGGCGATAGAGGTTGAGCCTCAATACGCCGGCGTTTTAAAAGCGCTCGCTGAAGATTTAAAAAAGGGTGGTAAGACCGAGGCGGCCCAAAGTGTTTCGAGGGCTATCAGTTGCCAGGTGGAAAAAAGAGGGGAAAAAGAAAAAGAGGGAGAGAAAGGACAAAAAATGTCACCACAGTGACGAAAGTTAGTCATTTTGCGTAGTTCCTTTTACTGTCAAGGTTGTAACTGTTCGATTTTATTGATATTGATAGTTGGCACAGGCATTGCATATTATCAATGATAAGAATGGTGGGAGATACAGGTTAATAAAAATAAAAGAAGGAGGAAGGAAAATGGTAAGGAAAATGTTAAGGAGAAACGAAGAAGGTTTTACGCTGGTCGAGTTGCTGATAGTCGTCGCGATTATCGCAATCCTCGCGGCAATCGCCATACCGCAGTTCACCAAGTACAGAAAGAGGGCGTGGGTCACCGAAGTGCATTCTGACATCAAGAACGCCTACACCGCGGCTCAGGCGTATCTTAACGACAATCCCAGCGGGACGGTTGACAGCGCGGCCAAGCTGTTGGTAGGCGGGTATAGCCCGTCTCAAAATGTCAGGATAGGGACGAGCGATATGACCGTATCAGCAGGCAGCATAACGCTGGAGTCAACCGCCGGGCTCACCACTCAGAACGCCATCATATCCTTCAACGGCAGGAGGACGCAAAGCGCGGCCGAGTAACAGGGATATACTGAAATACGTACAAAAAAAGAGGGGCCTGAAACGCCCCTCTTTTTTTATCGGCGACGCAATGGGTTGACCCGGCACGGGTATCGCACGCTCAAGATAATGACCCGTTTCCCGATAAAGATAGCGGGTTTTTAGAAAAGTCAGAGTCGAAAATATGGCTATAAGATATGAAAAAGGCTTTACCCTCGTTGAGTTGCTGGTTGTTGTTGCCCTCATCACGATACTCGTCGCCATAGCCATACCCCAGCTTGAAAAATACCGGAGAAGGGCGTGGGTTACCGAGGTGCACTCGGACCTTAAGCAGGCCTACACGGCCGCCCAGGCTTATTTCACCGATTATCCGTCCGGAACGATTGACACCGCCGGGGGGATGAGCAAACTCAAGGCCGGCGGGTTCAACCCCTCGCCCAATATTTCGATTGAATCAGCCGACATGACCATATCTTCCGGCAACATACTGCTTCAGACAGGCATCTTCATCGGCAACAACAACGCCAGAGTATCATTCAACGGCAGGCGGCTTTCGAGCGCGGCCGAGTAAAGAAGGCGGCATAAATACATATTTGCGTAAGTCGCCGGCAGGAGATGTTACAATTTTCAGCGCCGACCGGCAAGGCCGGCTGGTTGACAGGTTACAGTTTTACCCCAGTTACAGTTTTACCCTTGACATGGACAATCATTTGCGATAATGTATCTCCCAATCCGCTGATATAACGGCGGATGTGCTTTTTACGCCTCCATAACCATTATCCGTGGAGCGCAACTAAATGGCCGGGGAGAGAAGGGAAGTGAAAGTCGCCATCGTCGGCCTGGGAAGGGTTGGCAGCAACTTTTTCGCCAAGCTCGCAGGCAGAGATAACCTTGGGATTAAGGTCGTCGCGGCTGCGGAAAGGGACGAGAACGCCCCCGGGGTCTCCGTCGCCAAGTCCAGAGGCGTAGCGGTTTTCAAGACGGCGCGGGATATCGTGGCCATGGGTGAATCAGTTGACATAATATTCGACCTTACCGGGAACCCGGACACGCGCAGGGTTTTGAGGAGCGAGCTTGCGAGGTCCGGCAACCAGCACACGGTGCTGGCCCCCGAGGTCATCGCGTATCTCCTGTGGAATCTGACGGAAGAAGGCGGCGAGTTCCCCGGAGACCACAGGCAAAAAGGCTATTAAAGCCACGGTTTTTTAACCCCACCCTCAATCAGCCTTCCGTTTCAAGCTCCCGCATGTTGATTTAAAGACGCCTATCGTATATACTCGCACTGTAAAGCGGCCTGAGGGGAAGGTTGTTCCCTGTGGTCAAAGACCCCCGCACAATCGGCGCGATAAAGGAGAGGAAGGAGGAGAGGTCTGAATGAGCGCTCTGCCTAAAAGCCCCTTTCCTCCCGCCCTTGCCTTTATCCTGGATAATCCCCTGAGACGGCTCCTCATAAACAGGGACCGCTACTTAAGGGACATGGGCGTGGTGGAGGGGTGCCGCATCCTTGAGGTCGGGTGCGGGCCCGGTTTTTTTACCGAGGCCCTTTCCATCGTAACCGGCAAGGACGGCGTCGTATACGCGCAGGACGTTGAAAAGCGGATGCTTGAGCGGCTTGAGCGCAAACTCAAGTCCTTCAGGTTCCAGAACGTAATCCCGCTCCTTTGCAACTCGTCGGCCCTCGACCTTCCCTCCGCCTCATGCGACATTGTTTTCTGCGCCAATGTCTTTGAGGAGATATATAAAGAGGGGGAGATGGAGGGGACGGTAAGGGAGATTACGAGGGTGCTGAAGGCGAGCGGCATACTGGTGATAAAGGAACACCGCCCGGGCGGCACGCGGCGCAAGATCGAGGCGGTCGAGGATATGTTCATAAACCTCGGTTATAACAAGGTGTTCGAGAGAAAGACAATCCTTTCCTACAACTCAAAGCTGCGCAGACCGCCTGAGCGGGGTTGAACAGACGGAGGAGGTAAGGAGACCCTTCTTTACACACCGAACTCAAGAATTAAACCCTTGACATTCTACGTGGTGTAGAATAAGATTAAGTCTGTCTGCGATGGCGGTTTTTAAAGGCAGAAGATCGGGAGGTATGAAAATATGGAAGACAGACTCAGACCAGTAGCAGGGGGGCTGCTTTTGGGCCTTTTTACGCTTTTATTCGGCATAGTTTGGGTCGTGGTGCTTGAGACCCAGCACGAAAAGATACACGATGTGTTGCGCAGTTCGGTTCAGAGCGCGTCTTCAAGCCATCGAGATGAAATGGGCGCGGCATGGGCCAATGGCGAGAAGCATAAAAAAGGCGCTCCGGACAACCACGACGAGGGCATGGAAGGGCATAACATGACCGGTGTAGAAATGGGGCATGAAGACCCGGTCATGGAAGAGGCACATGAAAGGCTGACCCGCGGGCACCTGCACGCCATGGGGCTCGGGCTTGTCGCGATAGCGGTTTCCCTGGTGCTCGCGTTCCTTAACTCATCCCGGGTAATAAGGACGCTAGCCTCTCTGGCCACCGGGGTCGGCGCTTTCATCTACCCGTTCAGCTGGATAATAATGGGTTTCCGCACCCCTTCCATGGGGGCCGAGGGCGCGGAGGAATCCGTGATGTTCATCGTCGGGCCGGCCGTAATCCTGGTGCTTGCCGGCATCGTTACGACGACGATATGCCTTTTAAGGGGAATAGCAAGGCGGTAAAGAGAAACACTTGACAACCCCGGTAAAAATCCGTTATCATGTTTGTTTCAAACGGAGGATATCATGTACGCGGTAATAAAGACAGGCGGCAAGCAGTATACGGTAAGGGAGGGCGACACCTTCAGGGTTGAAAAGCTCGTCGGAGATGCCGGGGCCGCGGTGGAATTAAAGGAAGTCGTTGCCGTGGGAGAGGGTGATTCCATAAAGGTGGGTACCCCGTTTGTCGCCTCATCGAGCGTTACCTGCGAGATAGTCGGCCACGGCAAGGAAAAGAAGGTGGATGTCTTTAAAAAGAGGCGCAGGAAAGGCTATACCAAAAAGATCGGACACCGCCAGCACTACACGACCGTGATGGTCAAGGCGATAAAGGCATAAGGGAGGGAACACAATGGCGCATAAAAAGGCGGGCGGAAGCTCAAGGAACGGCAGGGACAGTAACGGCCAGCGCCGCGGCGTGAAGCGCTACGCCGGCCAGACCGTAAACGCCGGAAGCATACTCGTGCGCCAGGTCGGGACAAGGGTCCATCCGGGCCGCAACGTGGGCATGGGCAGGGACTACACCCTCTTCGCGCGGGTGGACGGCGTCGTAAACTATAAGGAGAGCGGCGGCCGCAGGGTCGTGGACGTGCTCCCGCAGGGGCCGGCTTAAGAAAAACGGCCGCGGGCTCTCTGTTTAAAACATTGGCATATAAAAGGGCGGAGAATCCTCTTTTGAATTCTCGCCCTTTTTTTTGTTATAGGGGTGTGCCGTGAACTTCATAGACGAAGTCAGGATAGACGTAAAGGCCGGCGACGGCGGAAGGGGATGCGTAAGCTTCCGGAGGGAGAAATACGTCCCGCGCGGAGGGCCTGACGGAGGGGACGGCGGGAACGGCGGCGACGTGGTAATCGTGGCCGGCGAGGGCATCTCAAGCCTCATTGACCTGAGATACCGCCGCCTGTATAAGGCAGGGAGGGGCCAGCACGGCATGGGGAGCCAGTGCCACGGGAAAAACGGGGAGGGCGTGGTGATAAGAGTCCCTCTGGGCACCGTGATAAAAGACGCCTCCACCGGCGAGGAACTCTTTGACCTTACGCGTGACGGCGCGGAGTTCCTGTGCGCCAGAGGCGGTCTGGGAGGCAGGGGGAACGCGAGGTTCGCCACCCCGACCAACAGGGCGCCGAGGCACGCGCAGCCCGGCCGGCCCGGCGAGGAAAGGACGCTCAAGCTCGAACTGAAGCTCCTCGCTGACGTCGGGATAATAGGTTTTCCCAACGCCGGGAAATCCACGCTGATTGCCCGCATCTCGGCCGCGAGGCCGAAGATAGCGGACTATCCGTTCACGACGCTCGTGCCGAACCTCGGAGTGGTTAAATACGGCGAGCACGGCGGGTTTGTGGTGGCCGACATACCGGGGCTTGTGGAGGGCGCGCACAGGGGAAAGGGGCTCGGCGTGAGGTTCCTCAAACACATAGAGAGGACGTCTCTTTTCATACACATCCTCGACCTTTCGCCAGATACAGGGAGGGACCCGGCCGAGGATTTCAGGGTGGTCAACAGGGAGCTTAAGGAGTTCAACCCCAAGCTGTCAAAACGTCCGCAGGTCGTCGCGCTCAATAAGATTGACATACCGGAGGCGCGCGCGAAGGCAAAGGAGTTATTGAAATTTTTCAAGGCGAAGGATATAAAGGTATACGGGATTTCAGCCGCCACGGGCGAGGGGCTTAAAGGGCTTGTTGATTGGGTCGGCACTGAGATACAAGGGCTTAAGGCCGTTGGGGCATGACGCATGAGAAAGAGGATAGTTAAAAAGGCCAAAAGGGTCGTCGTAAAGGTCGGCAGTTCCGTGGTCGTCGGCAACGGGGAGGATTCCTCCGGGGGCTTTTTCAGCCGCATCGCGCAAGACGTGCATCTCGCGAAGAAAGACAGGAGGGAGATACTCATTGTCTCCTCGGGCTCCATCGCCATGGGGAGAAAAAAGCTCGGCCTCAAGGAGCGCCCAGCGACCATACCGGAGAGGCAGGCGATAGCGGCCGTGGGACAGGTTGACCTCATGGCGCGCTACGACGACGCGTTCAGCCGTTTCGGGGAGAAGGTCGCACAGATGCTCCTTACCCACGACGATTTCGCGGACAGGAGACGTTTCCTCAACGCGCGCAATACCACCACGACGCTCCTTAACTCCGGGATAATACCCATCGTCAACGAAAACGACACCGTAAGCGTGGAGGAGCTTAAGTTCGGGGACAACGACAACCTGTCCGCCCTTATGACCAACCTGATGGAGGCCGAGCTGCTCATCATGCTTTCGGACATAGACGGGCTTTACGACAGGGACCCGAAGGCCGACCCGAAGGCGCAAAGGGTTGCGCTCGTGGAGGACGCGGATTCTCTCTCTCTCGATACCTCGGCCGCTAAAACGAACCTTTACGGCACCGGCGGCATGGCCTCGAAGATAGAGGCCGCGAAAAAGGCGGCGCATTTCGGCTGCGCCACCATTGTCGCGGACGGGACAATGGAGAATGTCCTTCAGCGGATTTTCGATGGCGAGGACGTGGGGACGCTCATCCTCCCGAAGGAAGACAGGCTCACGAGCAAGAAGCACTGGATAGCCTACTCGACCCGGCCAAGCGGCAGGGTGTTCGTGGACGACGGCGCTAAAACGGCGCTCCTTAAAAAGGGCCGGTCGCTTCTCCCATCCGGCATAGTGAAGGTCGAAGGCTCGTTCGAGGCCGGAGAGGTGATACACTGCGTGGATACCGGCGGGATGGAGTTCGCCAGGGGGGTCGTAAATTATTCCTCCTCTGAGATAGACAGGATAAAGGGGCTCAACACGAAAGAGATTGAAAACGCCCTGGGCTACAGGGTCTACGACGAGGTGATACACAGGGACAACCTGGTGGTTCTATGACCTTCAGACAGGAGACGACGATGTCCACAGCCGAACTTGTTCTAAACATCGCAAGGTCCGCTAAAGAGGCCTCGCGCAAGGTCGCGAGACTTTCCAGGGGCGTAAAAGACCGCGCGCTTTTGAGTATGGCCGATACGCTCGAAAAAAGGTCCTCGTTCTTAAAGGAAGAAAACAGTAAAGACCTCGAACTTGCCGGAAAGAAAGGGATTTCAAAGGCCATGCTCGACAGGCTCACCCTGTCGGACAGCGTCATAAAAGGCATGGCCGAGGGTTTAAGGGAGGTGGCCAGTCTCCCGGACCCAGTGGGCGAGGTCACGGGCATGAGTAAAAGGCCCAACGGTCTTGTAGTCGGCAGGATGCGCATCCCGCTCGGGGTCATAGGCATCATATACGAATCGCGCCCGAACGTCACGGCGGACGCGGCCGGGCTTTGCCTTAAATCAGGCAACGCGGTGATATTGAGGGGCGGGAGCGAGGCCATAAACTCCAACAGGGCCATAGGAGAGGTCTTGGCCTCGGCCTCGGCGTCCTCGGGCGTCCCGGAAAAGGCGATACAGATAGTGCCCACTGTCGAGAGGGAGGCCGTGATGGAACTCCTCAAGCTCGAAGACTTTATTGACCTCATAATACCGAGGGGGGGCGAGGGGCTTATAAGGTCCGTCGTCGAGAACTCGAGGATCCCGGTCATAAAGCATTATAAGGGCGTATGCCACGTGTTTGTTGACGAATCGGCGGACGTTGGCATGGCGGTCAATATCGCGTATAACGCCAAGGTCCAGCGGCCAGGGGTGTGTAACGCCATGGAAACGCTCCTCGTGCACAGGGCCGTTGCCAAGGAGTTTCTGCCGGCAATGCACCTGAGATACCGCGAGGCGGGCGTCGAGATGAGGGGATGCCCCGAGACGAGGAAGATACTCGCCGGACATGGGGGCATAAAGGCCGCGTCAGAGGAGGACTGGGGCGCGGAATACCTCGACCTGATACTCTCGGTCAGGGTGGTGGCGGATATCGTCGAGGCCGTCTCCCACATAGAGAGATACGGGAGCCTCCATACCGAGAGCATAGTCACGCGGGACTACGCAACGGCCAAGAGGTTTATCGAGGAGGTAAACTCCTCGACCGTGCTCGTCAACGCCTCGACGCGCTTCAGCGACGGGCACCAGCTCGGACTCGGCGCCGAGATAGGCATATCCACGACAAAGATACACGCCTTCGGCCCGATGGGGCTCGAGGAGCTCACGACCCGCAAATTCATAATATACGGCGACGGACAGGTGAGGGAGTAGGCCAGGCTGGGGGCGACATTTCCTCTGCCTGGACCCGGGCAGAGGAAGGGGT
Source organism: Deltaproteobacteria bacterium (assembly GCA_016219105.1). Lineage (GTDB taxonomy): Bacteria > Desulfobacterota > GWC2-55-46 > GWC2-55-46 > DRQE01 > JACRCI01. The sequence continues at coordinate 17,784 of JACRCI010000006.1, forward strand.
TTTGTTGAGCGTGCATGCTTCCGAGAAACCTTGTCAGTTGTCATAGCGCTGTGGTATAGTTCCCTTGAGGGAGGTGAGTCCATGAGACAGGTTGTTTTATATCAGGATGAAGACGGCGTTTGGATTGCCGAGTGCCCTTCGTTGCCGGGCGTCGTAAGCGACGGCGCGAGCGTTGAACAAGCCATTGCCAACGTCAAGGAGGCCATTACCGGCTACATCGAGGCCTTGAAGGAAGATAAACTGCCGGTGCCGCCGGAACAGAACATCACGCTCCTTGTCGCCGTATGAGCGGGCTTCCTTCCATCGGCAGCCGCGAGTGCGTCAAGGCGCTCGAACGAGCGGGTTTTCATTTCAGACGGCAGGAGGGTAGCCACATCATCATGCGCCGCGATAGTCCCTTCGCGCAAACGGTCGTGCCGGAACGTAAGACCCTGCCAAAAGGAACCCTCCGTTCAATCCTCCGGCAGTCCGGACTCTCCATAGACGACTTCCTCAAACTCCTGTGAGCCACCGTGCGTAACCTCCTGAACGATTCCGCGGGGAGGCGACTGTCCTGCGTGAATTTCATGGAAGGGCAGGGTTTTGTCATCCTGAATTTACTTCAGGATCCGGCAGGTTTTTCCTTTACATACCCAACAATGTTTGGTAAAATCAACCCATGGGCATCGTGATAAAAAAAGGAAGGTATGTCTACCTTGCGTACAGGAGCGGCAAAAAGGTGGTGCATAGATATATGGGCCTCCTTTCAGACCCGGATGTGGTAGGGAAATTAGAGGAGCTTGCAAGGCAAAGGAATGTGCCCGAGGAGTTCAGTTATCTTTTCTGGGACACCGACCCTGAAGGGATTGACCTGAAAAAGAACGCCAGGTACGTCATCGAGAGGGTCCTTGAGATGGGCGGCCTTGACGCGCTCCAATGGGCCCAGCTAATTTATCCCACGCGGCTCATAATCGAGACCATGGAGATAAACAGAAGGATAACGCCCAGGTCCAAAAACTTCTGGAGGATCTGGCTTGAGAGGGACCATGCATTTTAAATGTCTTTCACCCGAGGCGCGGGAGTTGATGGGAACGCTCGGCAAGACCGTGCGCGGGCATGAGTTCATACTCGCGGGCGGCACCGGGCTCGCCCTTCATCTCGGACACAGGATATCGGTTGACCTGGACTTCTTCACACGCAAGGCTTTTTCCACGGAGAAGGTTTTTCAGGAAATGAAGCGGCTTGGTCTAAACCCAAAGGTCCTCGAAGAAAGCGAGGGCTCGCTCACGGTGGCTATTGACGGGATAAAGGTTTCCATGTTCCGCTATCCCTACCCATTTATCGAGAAAATGAAGGATGCCGGCGGCGTGCCTGTTGCCGGCATAATTGACATTGCCTCGATGAAGATGATAGCAATAAGCCAGAGGGGGGCGAGGCGGGACTTCTTTGACCTGTATTTCATCCTTCAGGACATCCCTTTCCGGAAGATTGCGGAGAATATGGCAAAGCGGTTCGGCGCGGACAGGATAAACCCCGTGCATATAGGCAAGTCCCTCGTATTCTTCAACGACGCCGATAGCGACCCCGATCCGAGGTTGTTGGGTAAGAATAAGCCGCCTTTGAAATGGGAAAGGGTCAAAAAATTCTTTATCAGAAATGTCCGGCAGATGGTACTGGATATGGAGAGGGCAAGGGGTTGAGGGTTGTGGTTTGAGTCTCGCCTCAAAGCTCTTGTTATCGCGGTATCGGAGGGAAAAAACGTCTTGCTCTCCTCGCCTCGGGCGAAAACCGCCTCAAAGCTCTTGTTATCGCGGTATCGGAGGGTTGTTTCAAGCCGCGTAAGTCGAGCCTCAATCCTCCGCCTCAAAGCTCTTGTTATCGCGGTATCGGAGGGGTATCGTCAACGGTTGACGGCGTATCGTTAACCGTCCGCCTCAAAGCTCTTGTTATCGCGGTATCGGAGGGGCCCATTCTTCTTTTTTCTTGTCCCACTTGTAATCCGCCTCAAAGCTCTTGTTATCGCGGTATCGGAGGGTAACCACGGCCAAACAAAATGAGACCATCGGCTCCCGCCTCAAAGCTCTTGTTATCGCGGTATCGGAGGGAA
>JACRCI010000061.1 GCA_016219105.1 Deltaproteobacteria bacterium
CTCCGCGAAGGGTATGTTGACCTCACGCAGGAGAACTGGGACATGAGACTCGGCAGGCAGATAATCACATGGGGGCTCGGGGACCTGATATTCATAAACGACGTGTTCCCGAAGGATTACGAGGCGTTTTTTTCGGGCAGGCCGATGGAGTATCTTAAAAAAGGGGTGGACGGCGTAAAGGCCGGTCTTTACCCCGCCTTCGCCTCTTTTGAAATAGTCGTCATACCTTTTTTTGAACCCAATAATTTTCCGGCCCGTGAAAGGTTCTGGATGTTCGACCCGATGCCAACGGTCTCAAACCGCCCGGAGGAAGAGCCTCGGGCCAACTTGAGGGATACGGAGATCGCCATACGCGCGTACCGCGACATCGCGGGCATTGACGCTTCTTTCTATGCCTATAAGGGGTTTTACAGAACCTCTTCCATGCTCCCGGACGCGCCCTCAACGATAAAGTTCTTCTATCCCCGGCTTTCGGTCTACGGGATAAGCCTTCAGGCCAGCGCGGCCTCAGGGGTTTTAAGCCTCGAGTCGGGATATTACGATTCGAGAGAGGACGGAGGCGGCAGGAACCCGTTTGTCCCTAACTCACAGATTAAATTCCTCATGGGCTACCAGAGGCAGATAATCGAGGATCTAACCGCGGGGTTGCAATATTCCGGCGAATACATGCGCGATTATTCCGAATACAGGAAAGGCCTCCCGGCCGGAGTTCCGAAGGACCCTGAATTCAGACAGCTTGCAAGCCTCAGGCTCACATATTTCCTCATGCACCAGGACATGCGGCTTTCCTGGTTTTCGTTCTGGTCGCCGACTGACAGGGATTATCTCGTGAACCCGGAGGTTAAATACAACTTTTCAGACCACGTCTGGGGCGCAATCGGGGCTAATGTCTTCGGAGGAAGGTCCGGCGCAACGCAGTTCGGGTCTCTCTCCAGGAACGACAATATATACGTTCAGGCAAGGTACGAATTCTGACGGGACGGCGGAGAAGTCCTTTGGGCTGTTATTTTGAGCGCGTTCGCTTCAAGCCGGGGCACCCACGCCAAGCGGCGTGGGTCGGACAACCGGGCACCCATCCGAAGGATGGGTCGGATGGACTTTTTCAGCAGCCTGACCTAAATTTTTATCTCCGTCCCGGTTGCGACGGCGAAGCACTTAAGCCTTGAACGCCTCTTTGCTATAATCCCGCGGCATTCGCGGACGATACCGTCTATCTCCTTATCCGTGCGGTCCTGGTTGTGGTGGAAGAGTCCGAGCTTTTTCACTCCGGCATCCAGCGCGAGCCTGAGAGAATCGAGGTAGACCGAATGCCCCCAGCCTTTTACGCGGGCGTAGTCTCCAGGGGTGAACTCGGCGTCGTGGAAAAGGACTTCCGCGCCTTCGGCGAACCTTACGTAGTCGTCATAGCCCCGGCCGTGAGGGTGGCGGTGGCCGAGTTCGTTGTCGGTGAGGAACACGAAGGACCTTCCTCCCTCCTCCAGCCTGTAGCCAACGCCCCTGTTCGTGTGGTTCAGGGGGATGCCCTTGATGCGGACTCCTCCTATCTCAAAGGCCCTGGTCCCGGTCGAAATGAACCTTATCCGCGCGCGTATGTCCTTTAGCTCCACGGGGAAGAAAGGGTGTGACATGGTTTTTGAGATTATTTTCTTGAGCGAGCCCTGACCGGTCCTCGGCCCCATTACGCGTATGTCGCTTCCTTTCCTGTAAAGCGGCCTGAAAAACGGAAACCCGCACAGGTGGTCCCAGTGCGAATGGGTGATGAGCAGGTTTATGCGGGATATGCCTTCGGCGACGCATCTTGAGCCGAGCCGCCGTAACCCAGTCCCGGCGTCTATTATGATGAGGTCTCCGGCGTCCGTTACCACTTCCACGCAGGAGGTGTCGCCGCCGTATTTAAGATACTCCCTGCCGGATACCGGGATAGAGCCCCTTGAACCCCATGTGCGTATGAGCATACTGCGTTCCTTTCGGGTTGCGGTCAAATTATAGATGGGCTGAGTGCGGCAGTCAATCTTAATGTGTTGGCTTAATGTGTTGGCCTAATGTGTCGGCCCGACAGTCCTAACTTATTTCCCGGCCATCGCCCTGGCCGCCGAGATTACGTCTTTAACAGGCGCGTTTTTCTTCACGGCGCAGAGGCGGCAGTCCTCGTACTCAGGCTGGACGTTGACCGTCCTTCCGTTGAGGAGCGATTTTTTGACCCTTACCGTGCCGTAAGGCGTTCTGACTTTTAAGAGTTTCCTTTCGAGGCAGGTCCTTTCGACCGGGTGGAATCTTATTCCGATGGATGTTGATTCGCGGAATATTATATCCGTAAGTTCCTCTTTTTTTGCTTCAATCGCGAGCACGGTGAGGAGTATCCCGGGCCTGGATTTTTTCATCACGACCGGGGTGAAGAACACGTCCAGCGCGCCTCGCTCAAGGAGTTTTTCCATGATGTAGCCGGCTATCTGCGGGCTCATGTCGTCTATGTTTGCCTCCATGACGATAAGCCTTTCCGATCCCGGCGGGGCTTTTTCTTCGTCTTTTTCCTCCCTGGTTCCCAAGACGGCCCTCACCACGTTGGGCAGTTCCCCGAAATCCTTGCCCCCGCAGCCGTAGCCGGTTCTTTCAACCGTCATCTGTGGCATCTGGCCGAAGCCTCTAACAAGCGTTTTGAGTATTACCGCGCCGGTCGGCGTTGTAAGTTCCATGGCGATGGGGGATGGCACAACGGGCATGCCCTTTACTATCTCGAGGGTCGCCGGAGGCGGCACAGGCAGTTTCCCGTGCATGGTATTGACCCAGCCGCTCCCAAGCGGCAGGGCCGATGAGTAGACGGCTTGAACGCCGAGGGCCTTTATCGCAATAGCCACGCCCACGATGTCCACGATGGAGTCAACTGCGCCGACCTCGTGGAATTCGACCCTGAACGGACTTATGCAATGGACCTTCCCCTCGGCGCGGGCGAGGTTTTCAAACATGGCGAGGCTTGAATCTTTCACCCCGCTCGATAGTCTGCTTTTCTCTATGAGGTCCTTTATGTCCTTGAACGTCCTGTGGTGGTGGGTTTCGGTTGTCCTTACCTTGAACCTCACGCCCGTTATGGCGTGGCGTTTTTCCCGCGATATCCCGATGGAATAGTCTTTGAGCCGGAGCTTTTTCAGCTCCCTTTTTATTTTTTCAACGCTGACCCCGAGGTCTATGAGCGAGGCGATGCACATGTCCCCGCTCATCCCGGTGGGGCAGTCGAAGTAGAGGATTCTCATGTTACTCCCTGTTTATAAGGCTCGCCACGTACCCGGCGCCGAAGCCGTTGTCTATGTTCACCACGCTGACCCCCGAGGCGCAGGAGTTGAGCATCGCGAGCAGCGTGGTAAGGCCGCCGAGGTTGGCGCCGTAGCCGACGCTCGTCGGCACGGCCACGACCGGCCTTGCCACAAGCCCGGACACGACGCTCGGAAGCGCCCCCTCCATCCCGGCGGCCACGACCAGCACGTTCGCGGAAAAAAGGCTTTCCGTTTTGTTCAGCAGCCTGTGTATCCCGGCCACGCCGACGTCATAGAGCCTCTCGACCCGGTTGCCCATGCACTGCGCCGTAACCGCGGCCTCCTCGGCAACCGGGATGTCGCTTGTCCCCGCGCACACGACAAGTACCGTGCCCCTGCCGGTATTTTTTATCGCGTGCGATTTTATGAACACGGTCCGTGCCGCCCTGTTATGCTCCGCGCGTGGGAAGCCTCTTTTGACGTCGCGGGCCTTTTTATCGCTCAGCCTCGTGATGAGGACGTTTTCTTTCCCCTTGATGAGACGCCGGGCTATCTCTTTAATCTGCCCCGCGGTCTTGCCTTCGCCGAATATGACCTCCGGGAAACCCTGCCGAAGACTGCGGTGCGTATCTATCGTGGCGAATTCGAGTTCCTCAAAAGGCAGGGTCTTGAGCCTTTCAAGGGCCGCATCAACCGTTACCCCGCCTGAGGCAAGGTCATGGAGGAGCTTTCTAATGACCTTTACGTTCATTGCCCAACACCCTTTCCGCCATCTCAGCCACGTCCAGCAGAAACACCGGCCTTCCGTCCCCGGTGACGCTGAACCCGGCCACGCCGCCGAGCGCGGAGAAAGGCGGGGCAAGCGGGCGTATGTACATATTGACCTCGTCCTCTATCCCGTCTACCGCAATCCCGAAAAGCCCTGCCCCGTTCCCCCCGGCGTTCAGTATGACGACCTTCATCCGCTCCGCTTCTTCCCGCGGGGTAATGCCGAAGATGTCGCCGAGTTTTCTTGCGCGTATATTCCTGCCCTCACAGGAAATCATGCCTTTCTCCGTCTCAATCCCGTCAGGTTCCCGGCCAAGTTCCCGATCAAGTTCCCGATCAAGTTCAATGACCCTTTCTATCCTTGCCACCGGCACGGCCATAACCTCATCCCCGGCCCTTACGAGCAGTACCTTCATTATAGCCGCCGTTCGCGGGAGTTCCATTATAACAGATGTGCCCCTGCCCGGCACGGATTTTACATCGAGGGTCCCGCCGGCGGATTCAACGGCATTTTTTACCGCGTCCATGCCCACGCCCCTGCCTGATATGTCCGTTATTTCCGGGGAAAGACTCAGGCCCGGCACGCAGACGAGCATAAGCGCCTCTTTATCGCTCATGCCGCCCACCCTGTTTTTGTCCATGCCCATCCCGATCGCCTTTTTCCTGAGTCCCTTGACGTCTATGCCCCTGCCGTCGTCAGCGACCTCGATTACGATATTGTCCTTTTTTTCGCACGCGCTCAGGGTTATGGCCCCCTTGGGGGGCTTGCCTGATAACGCTCTCTCCTCAGGGGTTTCTATGCCGTGGTCAACGGCGTTCCTTATGACGTGCACCAGAGGATCGGACAGGCCTCCGAGGATCGCCCTGTCGAGGGTAATATCCCCGCCTGAGACGGTGAACGAGGTATCCTTCGCGCCCCTTGCCGATATGTCCCTCACTATGCGCGGGAGGTTTTCCGTAAGGTCGTCGAGGGGTATCATCCGTGCCGAGAGTATGTTCGAGCGGAGTTCCTCCGCGCTCCTTCCGATGGCGTGCGTTCCCTCTTTAAGCTCGATTGTCCTTGACCTCGCCGCAATAGTCCTCATGCCGGATATGGACGACAGTATGTCTCCCGCAATCCTCAGGAGTTCGTCAAACACACGGCTTTCAACCTTCATTATGTTCGGAAGCCGTATCTCCGGGTGTTGTGCCGGATTTAAGGCTGCCTCATGATGGGCGGGTGGGGGTGGCTGCCAACCGTCGTGGACGGCTGGTTGGGCGTCGTGGACGGCCGGGCTTGCCGAAAGTTCCTTTATTTTATTTAACAGCCTCTCAATATTGATTCCATCACCGTCGAGGACGGCTGGTTGGCCGTCGAGGACGGCTGGCTGGCCGTCGAGGACGGCTGGTTGGCCGGCATAGCCAATTGGCGGGAGGGGTATATTTTCCTCAATCCTCCGGGTCATATCCTTCAGCGCGTCGAGGGAAGAGAGAAGCAGCGATATCATCTCCGACGAGGGGGCCTCGCCCGTTGTGCGAAGCCTGTCCAAAAGACCCTCCTGCGCGTGAGTAAACACCTTCATGGTCTCATAGCCCATGGAGGCCGACATGCCCTTTATGGAGTGGTAGTGTCTGAACAGGGCGTCCACGGCAGCGGAGTTCTGCGGGTCGGATTCGAGGGCCAAAAGCCCCTTTTCTATGCCTGAAAGGCGCTCGTAGACTTCCTGAAGGAAAACAGCCTTGAACCGTGAGTTGTCCATAGCGGGATATTGGCGGCATCTCTTGATGTATGCCGCGTTTTTACCCGCCTTCGGCGGGACCTTTCATGTTTTCCGGCCGCGACAGCAGGTCCGATATCTCGTCGTAAAGGCTTGAGCAGTCAAGCTCCTCGATTATCCTGCCGCTCAATTCAACGGCCCGGGAGATGTATTTTCCGGCCGCGGGTCCGGGTTTCGCGCCCCTTAAGTCGCCGCTCCATAAAAAAGAGGGTTTCCCCCCCGCGGCTCCGGCGCAAAGCCCAACGATTTTACCGCCTGCCCTCGCTATTACAACGGTGTAGGGGGCTGCGCTCCCGGTCTTCGCGCCGAAGAGGCGGTCGAGGTCAATGACCGTCACAGGTTCGGCCATGTGCGTGATTACCCCCATAAGGGGCGGCCTGCCGCCCGGCAGGAAATAGACCCTCGGCCGCTCCACCACGCGCTCAACGGATGCAAGAGGCAGCGCGAGGTGCCTTCCGTTTACGCTGAACACGAGCCTGTCGCCGTTTTTCTCCATGTCGTCCTACAGCTTGAAATTAGCGACAACGCCATTCAATTCGTCCGAGAGCGCGGAGAGTTTTTTAGCGGCATCCAGCGTTTCCTCTATCGCCGCGCCGTGTCGCTCCACGGCCCTGTCAACCGCCTCGGTGGAGGAGAGGTTTTCGCGGGCTATCCTGGCCACCTCCTCTATCGCTACGGCGGTCTTTTCGGCCTTTGCCTTCTGCTTCTGCGTTAGGGACAGCACGACCCCGGCCTTTTCGGCGACGTCCGAGGTGTAGTCCGTGATGCCGCCGAGTATCTCCCGTATCTTCCTTATGTCGTCCCTGCCTTCCCTGACCGAGGCGGTCCCCTCGTTCGCCGTGGCGACGACGTGTTCGACCTCGGTCTTAAGCTCCCTCACTATCATGGATACGTCCTCGACGCTCCGGGAGGTGTTGTCCGCGAATCTCCGGACCTCCTCGGCCACCATCGCGAACCCCCGGCCGTGCTCTCCGGCCTTGCTCGCCTCTATCGTGGCGTTGAGGGCAAGGAGGTCGGTCTGCCTCGATATATGGGTGATCACGTCGAGTATCTTCGGGATGTCGCCGAGTTTTTCCTTCAGGCGCGTGGCGGCGGATGCGCTCTTTTCTATCCCCCTGAACACGGCCTCCATCTTCTCTATCGCGCTCGTCGCGCTCGTCGCGCCGCGGTGCGCCATGACGTTGACCTTCTGGGAGGCGTTGGCCGTGTCCGTGACCTTTGATGCCGCGCTGTCGGCCATCTCCGCGACCTCCCTGACCATCACGGACGAGTTCTCCACGTGGCGCGACTGTTCGAGCGCGCCGTCGAATATCCTGCCGGTCCCCGCGGCGACCTCGCTCGAGGTCTCATGCCCCTTCCCGATTATGCCGTTGAGGGTTTCCTGCGCCTCGGCGAGTTTTTTTACGGTGTCCTTGAGGTGGCCGACAAGCCCCCTTAGGTCCGTGAAGACCAGGACGAGCGCCTCTTCGAGTTCCGTTGTCTCGTCCGGGAAGAACTTCGCGCCGAGGCGTTCCGTTTCGGCGGAACTCAAGTCCCCGCGGCTTATCCTCTGCGCCATGCGGGTGAGGTGCGTGAAGTTCCTGGTAAAGCCCTTCGTGAATACCGCGCCTATGATGAGGCCGATGACCATCGCGACAAGCACTCCGAGCGGGGTCCTGAGCCATTCGGGCATGGATATGACGTCAACGGCGCCGGGGACGAACGCGGCCGTGGCCACCACAGCCAAAAACCCGAATATGAACTTGTATCCTATCGGTACCTTCATCGGCCTCTCTAACGCGGGTTGGTGCGGCTATTATAAGATGCCTTTTTTGTCAAAGTCAATCCGGCCCGTTGTCGGCCCCGGGCCTTTATCTGAAATGCTCGTAGCCTTCTCTGTCCAGAGGGACGCATGAGCCGTATTCGTCGAAAACCCTTACGCCGGCGCTGCGCGCCAGCACGCGGCCTATGGCCGTTATCCTGACGCCGAGTTTTTTTCCGAGCGACGCAACCTCGGGGCCTCTCGCCTCCGCGGCCGTAAAGAGGAGTTCATAGTCCTCTCCGCCGTGGAGCGGGAGATGCCTCTGCCGGGGGTTACACTTGATATAGGCGCCCATCGCCTTTGAAAGCGGGAGCCTTTTAAGCTCGACCATTGCCCCGACTCTACTTTCCACGGATAACCTCCTTAAGTCGCGCATAAGGCCGTCGCTTGTGTCTATCATGGCCGTGGCGAGTTTTTTTCGCGCGATGAACCTTCCGGCCCGCACCCTCGCGGTTGGGTTCAGGTGCCTCTCGACGGCGTTTTTAAACGGCCCCCTAAAAGCTCCCTTCGCAATTGACCGGGGGCCGCTGCGCTTTAGCACCTCAAGCCCGAGCGCCGCGTCCCCGGCCGTGCCCGTTAAGTATATTACGTCGCCCGCCCTCGCGCCGCTTCGATATACTATCTCGTCTTTCGGGGCCTCGCCGATCATCGTTGAGGTTATGACCGTCTCCGACGGGGCCTCCGAGGTGTTGCCTCCGACCAGGAATACCCCTGCCTCGGCCGCGCAATCCCTGACCCCCCTGTAAAGTTCGTTGAAAAATTCAAGCGTTACCGAGGACTTCAGCGCCACGGAAAGCAGGAAAAAAAAGGGGCTGCCGCCCATTGCCGCTATGTCGGAGAGCGATATGCTCACGGCCTTTCTGCCGAGGAGATATGGCGGGCTGTACCTGGGGCTGAAATGGACGCCCTCAACAAGGGTGTCGGTCGTCGTGAGGATGCATCTTTTCCGGTCTATGGCCACAACGGCCGCGTCATCCCCTATGGCCTTCAAGATGCGGGGATGCGCGGCGGCGAAGTCTTTTTTGAGCCTTTCTATGAGTGGGTCTTCGCCGACTTCTTTAAGCCGCATTTATGCACGCCTTCAGGCCCCTTTCGAGCGCCGGGGCAGCCTTTGACTACATGGGCGGACGCGTCCTTGCCGGCAGTTTATTGGCCGCGGCCTGTTTCTTGCCGGGCTTCGCTTCTTTCTTCAGGACAACCTTCAGCACGTCGTCCATGTGCTTTACGAGGACTATTTTCATGCCCTCTTTGACGTTCTTGGGCAGGTCGTCGAGGTCCTTTTTGTTCCGCTCCGGCAGTACCACGGTCTTTATCTTCGCCCTGAGCGCGGCGAGGCATTTTTCCTTTATGCCGCCGACGGGAAGGACCCTGCCCCTCAAGGTTATCTCGCCCGTCATGGCGATGTCCTTATTGAGGGGCGTCTGGGTCAGCACCGATATGACGGTAGCGGCCATGGTGATGCCTGCCGAGGGTCCGTCTTTGGGGATTGCGCCCGCGGGCACGTGTATGTGGATGTCCATGTTTTTATAGAAGTCCTCGGCAAGGCCCAGTTCCGAGGCCTTTGTCCGAGCGTAGCTGAAAGCGGCCTGGGCCGATTCCTTCATGACCTCGCCCAGGTGCCCGGTGAGGGTGAGTTGGCCCTTTCCCTTCATGGTGGTCGCCTCTATGTGGAGTATCTCTCCGCCCACCGGCGTCCATGCGAGCCCGGTGGCCACCCCGACCTCGTCCTCTTCCTGTTCGGCCTCAGGGAGGAATTTCGGGGCGCCGAGGTATTCGTGGATGTTGTCCGGCGTTATCTCGGTAAGTTCCTTTTTGCCGCCCGCTACCTTCCTGGCCACCTTCCTGCAGAGAGACGCCACCTCTCGTTCGAGGTTCCTGAGGCCCGCCTCACGCGTATACTCGTTTACCATGGTCTTTATCGTTCCCGTCGGGAGCGAGATGAGCTTTGCCGTAAGGCCATGCTCCTTTATCTGCCTCGGGATTATGTATTTAAGGGCTATGGCGAGTTTATCCTCCTCGGTGTAACCCGTGATGTCTATTATCTCCATCCTGTCCCTGAGCGGCCCGGGTATGGGGTCGGCCAGATTGGCCGTGGTTATGAACATCACCTTCGAGAGGTCAAAGGGGACATTGAGGTAATGGTCGCTGAAGGCGTTGTTCTGTTCCGGGTCGAGCACCTCAAGGAGGGCCGAGGAGGGGTCTCCCCTGAAGTCCATCCCGATCTTGTCAATCTCGTCCATCATGAAGACCGGGTTCTGGGAGTTCGCCTGCTTCATCCCCTGTATAATCCTGCCCGGCAGCGCGCCGACGTAGGTGCGCCTGTGCCCCCGTATCTCGGCCTCGTCCCTTATGCCTCCCAGCGAAATCCTGACGAACTTCCTGCCCATGGCCCTCGCTATCGACCGCCCAAGCGAGGTCTTTCCCACGCCGGGCGGGCCGACGAAGCAGAGGATCGGGCCCTTGGTCTTTTTCTTGAGCTTCCTTACGGCAAGGGATTCGAGGATCCTTTCCTTGACCTTTTCAAGGTCGTAGTGGTCGGCGTCCAGGACGCCCATGGCCCTCTGCAGGTCGAGCGTGTCGCGGGTGGATTTGCTCCATGGGAGTTCAACGAGCCATTCGAGGTATGTACGGGTAAGGGTCGCCTCGGCCGCGTCCGGGTGCATCATCTCCAGCCTGTCCGCCTGCTTGAGGGCCTCTTTTTCCACGTCCGGCGGCATCTTCGCCTTTTTTATCTTGTCTTTGAACTCCTCTATCTCCTCGGTTATCTCCTCGGTGTCCCCCAATTCGCCCTTGATGGCCTTGAGCTGTTCCCTCAGGAAGTATTCCCTCTGGGTCTTGTCCATCTCCTCCTTGGCCTGGGTCTGTATCTTGACCTGCATCTGGGCGACCTGGTATTCCTTGGTGAGAAGTTCGTTCACGCGCTCAAGCCTCTTCAAGGGGTCCAGTATCTCGAGCACGCCCTGAGCCTCTTCTATCTTCAGCCCAAGGTTAGCCGCGACGATGTCGGCAAGACGGCCCGGCTCGTGGATGTTCTCTATCACCATCATCACTTCCGGAAATATGACCTTGCCGATGGAGGCCATTTTTTCGAGGACCTCGCGGACGTTGCGCATAAGCGCCTCGACCTCGAGATCGACTCTATCGGGCTGGGGTTCTTTAACCTTTATTATCTCGACCATATAGAAGGGCTTTGTCTGGAGGAACGATTTCACCTGCGCCCGTGCAAGCCCCTGCACGAGGATCTTGACCCTCGCGTCCGGAAGCTTGAGCATCCTCATTATCATGCCCACGGTTCCGTAGTCGAAGATGTCTTCAGGATCGGGGTCTTCTTTTGAAACGTCCTTCTGTGTCGCCATGAAAACCAGCCTGTCCTTCGTGAGGGCCGCGTCAACGGCGTTTACCGACCGTTCCCTGCTCACAAAGAGCGGCACTATCATGTAAGGGAACATGACCACGTCCCTTACCGGCAGAAGCGGCAGGGTCTCCGGGATTATGAGTTGGTCCTCAGGAGGCTTTTCCGGCGGTTTTTCGGACGGCCTGTCTTTTTTTTCGCTGTCCATTTACGGCTCCTTTTATGACGATTCTATGTCTATTTTTATCGGCCTGTCCCTTTTTTCCTCGACCCTGGGCAGGGTTATCTTCAATATGCCGTTTTTGTACACGGCCTTCATGCCGCCGGAGTTCACGGGGAACGGCACGTCCACGGTCCTGAATATCCTGCCGAACGACCTCTCCATGCATACGTAGTTTACGTTGGTCTCCTCGAAGCACTCGTATTTCAGGGCCTTTATGGTGATGGAGTTCTTGAACATCGTCACATCTATATCCTCCGGCCTTACGCCGGGCATCTCGACCTCCACGACCACCTCCCTGTCGGTCGAATACATGTCCACGTAGGGGGTGTGGTTCATAGCCTCGGCCCCCCTCGCGCCAGCGAGGCCTTCGATGCTTTCCATTATGAACTGCACGATATTGGTCTTTTCGGCCGGTTCCGCGCCCTTAGGGGAGGAACCCTTTGATATCTTTGCCATGTTTTTACCCTTACTTTCTCTATCCTACCTATCCTACCTATCGGTCAAAAGGCGTTATACCTGAAACCCGGCTATTAGGGAAGGTCTGATTAATTCCCGGTCCCGTCATTGCGAGCAAGATAGCCTTTAGCCGCGAGCGAAGCGTGGCGGGAAGCAATCTCGTCCTATAGGCAAATCAGTGAGTTACGAGATTGCTTCGCCGCAAAAACGCGGCTCGCAATGACA
>JACRCI010000004.1 GCA_016219105.1 Deltaproteobacteria bacterium
ACTCTGATTAATTCTCTTTTTGTCATTGCGAGCCGCGTTTTTGCGGCGAAGCAATCTCGTAACTCACTGATTTGCCTATAGGACGAGATTGCTTCGCTGCGCTCGCAATGACGGGACCGGGAATTAATCAGACCTTCCCTATATATTATAACTCAATTAACCGTTGTTTTTGAATAAAAAAATCGGGGTATTACCCGTGCCTGAGGTCAATCAACTAAACCGTCGTGGCCGGGTCCACGTCAATGATAAGGCTGACCCCCCTTTGCCCGGTCTTTTCGAACCCCCCCTTCAGCGCCGATAAAAAGCCGTTAAGCCGGCCGGAGTCCTTGCACTTAAATAGCATCTGCCACCTCCAGCGGCCCCTGAGTTTAGGTATAAGGCAGGGGACGGGGCCGAGCACCGTAATCCCCTCAAGCCGTCCTTTATGGCCCTCCAGCCGCCCTTTATGGCCGGTGAGTTTTTCCGCGATAGCCCTTAATTCGCCCGCGGCTTTTTCCACAGCCCCCTCCCGGGCGCCCTCGACCCTTAAAGAGGCAAGCCTTACGCACGGCGGGTAGTCCGCGTCCTCGCGCGCCTTCATCTCCTCCTCGAAAAACCCCTCATAGTCGTGCCTCTTGACGCTTTTAAAACAGAAGTGCTCCGGGTTGAGCGTCTGCACCACCACCCTGGAGGCCTGGCCTGCCCTGCCCGCCCTGCCCGAGGCCTGTGATATGAGATGGAACGTCCTCTCCGCGCCCCTGAAATCAGGCACGTTGAGCGACGTATCGCCGGAGATAACGCCCACAAGCGCTATCCCCGGGAAATGATGTCCCTTCGAGACCATCTGCGTGCCGATAAGGACGCTCACCTTCCTCTCCTCGACCGCCGCTATTATCCGCGCCGCCTGCCCCTTCATCCGGCTTGAGTCCCTGTCAAGGCGCGCGACCCCGACGCCGGGAAAAAGCGAGCGCACCTCTTCCTCGACCTTCTCGGTGCCCACGCCGGGGTCTTTGAGGTTGTGCCCTTTGCATTCAGGGCATACCTCGGGCAGGGCCCTCGTATAATCGCAGTAATGGCATTTAAGGACTCTGCCCTCCTTATGGATGGTAAGGGTTACCGAGCAGTTAAGGCACCTTACGGCATACCCGCAGTCCCTGCACGCGAGGAAACTGGAAAAACCCCGTCTGTTCAAAAAAAGGAGCACCTGAGCGTTGCCTTCGATTGTCTCCTTCATCAACCCCTTAAGCCTGTCCGAAATAAAACTCCCCTTAACCCCCTTCATGTCGAGCAGCTCTATCTCCGGCATCCTTCCTCCTTCCACCCTCTTTTTAAGGTAAAGGGGCTTGAGCTTGCCGTTCCTTGCGTTGTAAAACGTCTCTATCGAGGGGGTCGCCGAACCGAGTATCACCGTAATGCCGAGGATCTTGCCGAGCATGAGCGCCGCGTCCCTCGCGTTGTATCTCACCCCCTGTTCGTCCTTGTACGAGGGGTCGTGTTCCTCGTCAACGATTATCACCCCGAGGTCTCGAACAGGGGCGAACAGCGCGCTCCTTGCGCCCACCACGACGTCCGCGTCCCCTCTCTGTATCCTCTGCCATTCATCATGCCTCTCGCCTTCGGAAAGGGAGCTGTGCAGGAGCGCCACCCTTGCGGGGAACCTTTGGGAAAGATAGGCCGCCGGCGTGAGCGTAAGCGCTATCTCGGGCACGAGGAATATGGCTTTTTTCCCGGCCCTTACGGCCTCTTCAATCACCCTGATATAGACGAGCGTCTTCCCGCTCCCGGTAACGCCGTAGAGGAGATACGGATGATACCCATGGCCGAGGGTTTTCAGCATCTCTCCGAGGGCCTCTTTCTGTTCCTCGTTAAGCTCATGGTCGGCTATGCGCTCAGGGATATCCCTGAACGGGTCTCTCAACACCTCGCGCCCCAAACAGCACGCATATCCTTTTTCCTCAAGCCTCTTCAACGCGCCGTCAACCCCGGCCATCTCGCCGCGCAGGACCGTGAGGGGTGTTTCGCCTTTTTCCATGAGATACCCGAAGAGCCTTTTCTGGAGCGGAGAGTTTTCCAGCCCCGAAAACGCCTCACGGCAACGAACCCCGGCCGGTATTGCCGCGAACCTTTCAGTTTTTTTACCCGCGCCCTTAACGCGCGCCTCTTCCGTTATAAGGCCCTCTTTTTTAAGCCTCGCTACGGCGCCGTATACCGACCTGCCCTTAAACCTCTTAAGGAGGGCCGTAAGATAAACCCCGCCTTTTACGGCCGCAAGGACGTCCTTGAGCAAGGCGCCTCTGCCCGGAAAAAAAGACCCGTCCGCCCCGGGGTCTGAAAGCGCTTCCTCGCCTTTTCCGGTAATGGAAAAATATCTGCGGCTTCTTATGTTGAGCGACGGGGGGTGCGTGAGGGAAAATACCTCTCCCGCCGGGGCGAGGTAATAGGATGAAAGCCAGCGGTAGAACTTGAGCCTCTTTTCGTCGAATACCGGCGCGTCGTCGAGGACGTCGCTTATCGGTTTCAAGCCCTTAGCCTGGGCATGCCTCTTAAGCGCCACCACGTATCCAGTGACCGCCGGGCGTTTCCCGAACGGCACCAATACCATTTTGCCCACCGCCACGTCGTCTTTCAGACGGCCGGGCACGCTGTAGGTGAAAACCCCGTCAACCGGGAGGCTTACGATGACGTCCGCGAATATTTCCAAGCTCGGATTTTAATAGAAGGTTATAAGGTGACGGAACAGGACATTTTCAACATCCTGACATGGGAGAAATCGGTTCCCCGGGTCACCGAGCAAGGGGTTTTGCAAGCCTATTCCACCCACTCGCCGTGGATATCGGCGTAATCAACCTGCGTGGAATCTTTGAAGCGGGCAAGGTGATGGAGGAACGTGAGTTTTATATCGTCCGTCGGGCCGTTACGCTGTTTACGCACCAGTATCTCGGCCGCGCCCCTCATCCCGCACGTGCAGAGGTCCTTGGGGCAGTCGCACGGCTTGTAAACGCTCTCCCTGTAGACGAACATCACCACGTCCGCGTCCTGCTCTATGGCCCCGGACTCTCTTAAGTCCGAGAGCTGGGGCTTATTCCCCTCCCTCTGCTCGGTCTTCCTCGAAAGCTGCGAAAGCGCCACGACCGGCACGTTGAGCTCCTTGGCAAGCGCCTTCAGGGAGCGCGATATCTCGGATATCTCCTGCTCGCGGTTGTCCATGCGGCCCCTGCCGCGCATAAGCTGGAGGTAGTCCACTATGATGAGTTTCAACCCGAGCTCGGCCTTCCACCGCCGCGCCTTGGCCCTCACCTCCAGGACGCTCTGGGCCGGTGTGTCGTCAATGAATATGGGCGCCTCGTAAAGGACCCCCACGGCCGTCGTGAGCCTGCTCCAGTCCTCGTCCGTGAGCCGCCCGTTTCTCAGCCGGTGAAGGTCCACCCCGGTCCTCGACGCCAACATCCTCTGCGTGAGCTGCTCCTTGCTCATCTCAAGCGAGAATACCGCGACCGGTATCCCGGCCTCGATGGACGCGTACTCGGCGATGTTGAGCGCGAAGGCGGTCTTACCCATGCTCGGCCGGCCGGCTATTATTACAAGGTCGGAGGACTGAAGCCCGGCGGTCAGCATGTCGAGGTCCTTGAACCCGGTGGGCACCCCGGTGATGTGGCTCTTTTTGTCGTAGAGCTTCTCGATGGTCTCGAAGGTGTCCTTTACGAGGTCCTTAAGGGCGTAGTACGATTTGCGGGCCCTGTCCTGGGCCACCTGGAATATTATCCTTTCCGCGTCGTCAATGAAGTCCTCTATGGAATCCCCGGCCTCATAGCCGCGCCTCACTATCTCGGTGGCCGCCCCTATGAGTTTGCGTAAGAGGGATTTCTCCTTGACGATGTTGGCGTAGTGCGTGATGTTCGCGGCCGTGGGCGTGGCCTCGGCGATCTCGCCGATGCAGGATATCCCGCCGACGCCCTCAAGGGCGTCGGAATCCTTGAAAAGGTCGGTGAGCGTTACTATGTCCACGGGGATGTTTTTTTCGAAGAGGGACACCATGCCCCTGAAAAGAGCGCCGTGCGCGTCGCTGTAGAAATCGCTTCCGTCCGGGGAGAGGACTTCCAGCACCCTGGCTATGGAGTCCTTCTCGAGGAGAACTCCGCCGAGGACGGCCTGCTCCGCGTCGAGGTTGTGGGGAGGAACGCGGTGGGTATCGTCTTTTTTCTGTAATCTCAGGGCCATGGCGGGACGGGGGAAAATTTTGGGGTTACGGGCGGGTCATACCCTTTACCTTTACCACGGGGCTATTCGGCCGCAACGGACACCTTGATCCCTGCCTTTACTTCCGGATGCAGCTTTACCGTTACGGTGAAATCGCCGAGCGCCTTTATGGATTCGTCAAGCAGGATGACCTTTTTATCCACATTATAGCCTTTCTCCCTCAGGGCGCCCTCGATGTCCATGGAGGTGACGGAGCCGAAGAGCCTGCCGTCCTCGCCCGCCTTTCTGGAGAAACTGAGGCTTACGGTCTCGATAGCGCATTTAAGCCTGTCGGCGTCCTCCTTGAGCTTTGACATCTTACTTTGACGGGCCTCTTTCTGGGCCTCGAGGCTGCGCAGATTACCCGTGGTGGCCCGAACGGCAAGCCCCCTCGGTATAAGATAGTTCCTCGCGTAGCCATCGGCCACCTTGACCGTATCGCCGAATCCCCCGAGATTTTCCATGTCGTCTTTAAGTATTACCTTCATGATCAAGCTCCGTGTGAGATATTGGTTTACTGGAAACGCGGCCCCCCGCTATCCGCGCCCTCCATTGACGTCGTGGCGAACGGGATTATGGCGAGAACCCTCGCGCGTTTTATGGCGCTGCTCAATTCCCTCTGGTGCTTCGCGCAGGCGCCGCTCATCCTGCGGGGCAGGATCTTCCCCTTTTCCGTGAGAAACGGCCTCAAGGCCTTTGAGTCCTTGTAATCAATCCTCAATTTACGGTCGGCGCAAAAACGGCATACCTTCCGCCTCTGGAACATCTTCCCGCGGGACTGTCCGTAACCCTCGCCGCCCGCCGGTCTCGAACGCGGCTCTCTACTGTTCATTTTCCACTCCTTTACCCTCGGCAGCCGCCTTTTCAGCGGTTACGGGGGCTGCGGGCCTCTTTTTTACCGCAACCGTCTGGTAGCGCATTACGGCCTCGTTGTTCCTGAACATCCGCTCCAGTTCCTTGCTCGCCTCGGCAGAGGAGCTGTACGTGAAGAGGACGTAATAGCCCTCCTTCTTCTTCTCGACGGGGTATGCGAGCCTGCGTCTTCCCCATTCCTCGACCTTTATCTCTTTCCCCTCGTGCTTCTCCACCAGGGCCGCCGCCTTCTTTACGATGCCCTTGGTGGCCTCCTCCCCGGCGTCCGGGTTGATGATGAATACCGTCTCGTAGTGCCTGTCCATTACTTTCCCTCCTTATGGTTCCCCGGCACCGCTTCCGGCACGAACGCCTGTCATTATCAATATGCGCTCGTAACGGAAGTGGCGCCGGGTTCGCCCCTTCATCGTGTGAGGGGCAAGGATTTTTTGAAAAATAAGCCCTGCCGGCAGATTAACCCCGGAGAAATTCAGCATCTCTCTCGTATAGGGAAGGTTCTATCAGGGCGGCTTAAGGATATTTTATACTACACCCCGGGGGTGAAATCAAGGGGTTTATTCCCGCCTTTTTTTAGCCGCTCCGCCCGGCACCACATGCCGTGAAGGCATGCCTTGACGGCCAACCAGCCGTCCCTGACGGCCAACCAGCCGTCTTCGACGGTCACACCGAAAACCTGAAATGCATTATATCGCCGTCTTTTACGACATAATCTTTTCCTTCCACCCTTAGACACCCTTTTTCCTTGCAGGCCGCCTCGCTCCCGATCCTTATAAAATCCTCATAGGCCATGACCTCGGCCCTTATAAATCCCCGCTCGAAATCGCTGTGTATGACGCCGGCGGCCTCAGGCGCCCTTGCCCCTTTTTTTACGGTCCATGCCCTCACTTCTTTTTTGCCGGCCGTAAAAAACGTAATAAGGCCCAGGTATTCGTAGGCCTTCTTTGAAAGGCTCGAAAGCCCGGACTCCATAAGCCCGAGCCCGTTCAAAAACCCTTCCCTTTCCTTATCGGGCAGCTCGGCTATCTCGGACTCTATCTTGCCGCAGATACTCACAAAACCGGCGCCTTCGCGGCCGGCTATCTCCCTTACCGCCGAGGCGGCCAAAGAAGCGCCCGAAAGGTCCTCCTCCCCCACGTTGGCTATGTAGATAACGGGCTTGGCCGAAAGGAGGTTTAAATCGCCGACCAGACGTATTACTTCCTCAGGGAGCGTCCGCGCCGCGGCCCCCTTTTCGAGATGCCCTTTCACGGTCTTAAGCGCCGCCAGGGCGGCCTCGGCCGGTTTATCCCCGGATTTCTTCGCGGCCTTTTCCGTCTTTGTCATCCTCCGCTCGACCGAATCGAGGTCCACGAGGATAAGTTCGGTGTTTATTATCTCGATGTCCCCTGAGGGGTCCACCTTCCCGCTTACATGGATCACCTGCGGGTCCTCAAAGCACCTTACTATGTGGGCTATCATGTCAACGCCGCGTATGTGGCCGAGGAACTGATTGCCCAGCCCCTCGCCTTTACTTGCGCCCTTTACAAGCCCGGCGATATCCACGAACTCAACGGTCGTTGGGATTATCTTTTCGGGGATGACAAGTCCCGCGAGCTTATAAAGGCGCCCGTCCCTCAAAGGCACCATGCCTACGTTCGGGTCTATGGTGCAAAAGGGATAGTTGGAGGCCGCGGCCCTGGCCGCCGTCATCGCGTTGAATATGGTGGACTTTCCGACGTTCGGAAGCCCGACTATGCCGCAGTTGAAACCCATTACCCTGTCTCCGCCAAAAAAACAAGAGGCTGGCGTATGAACCAGCCCCTGTCATTCTTCCATAAGTTTGAAGAATCAGGCTTGAACCGTATCAGACAAGAAGCGGCACTATGATGAGCGCGACGATGCTCATGAGCTTTATGAGGATATTCATCGCGGGCGCCGTCGTGTCTTTGAACGGGTCTCCGACCGTATCGCCGGCGACCGCGGCCTTGTGCGCGGGAGAACCCTTTCCGCCGAGATTCCCTTTTTCTATGTATTTTTTCGCGTTATCCCACGCCCCTCCGGCATTGGCCATGAAAAGCGCTAACAGAACTCCCACCACCGTCGCCCCGGCGAGCATCCCCCCGAGGGCGGCCGGGCCGAGCAGAAATCCGACTATGACCGGGGCCACGACCGCGGCAACCCCCGGCAGTATCATCTCTTTGAGCGCGGCCGTTGTGCTTATGTCCACGCACTTGGCGACGTCGGGCTTTACGCCTTTCTTGTCGGCAAGCAGCCCCGGGATCTCCTTGAACTGTCTGCGTATCTCGTTGACCATCTTATAGGCCGCCCTGCCCACGCTCGTCATGGTCAGCGCGCCTATGAAGACCGGGATCATCCCTCCGACAAAAAGCCCTATCACGACGTATGGGTCCGTCAACATCATCTCGAACGGCCTGCCGAGCTTCTGGCTCACCGCCTGTCCGAACGCGGAGAAAAGCGCAAGCGCGGTAAGCGCCGCCGAGCTTATGGCGAACCCCTTGCCTATCGCGGCCGTGGTGTTGCCGAGGGCGTCGAGGCTGTCGGTTATCACGCGCACGTCTTTACCGAGCCCGCTCATCTCGGATATCCCGCCCGCGTTGTCGGCTATCGGGCCATATGCGTCAACGCTCATTACTATGCCGGTTGTGGCGAGCATGCCTACCGCGGCCACCCCTATGCCGTATATGCCGGCGAAATGATTCGAGACGAATATCGCTATGCATATTGCAATCACGGGCAGTACCGCGCTTTCAAGCCCCACGGCAAGTCCGGTTATTATGTTGGTCGCGGGGCCGGTCTGACTCGCCTCGGCCACCCTTTCAACGGGGCCGGAAGAGGTGTAATGTTCGGTTATAAGCCCTATGGCCATGCCCGAGACGCACCCTATCAAGACCGCCCAGTATACGCCCGGCGTAACGCCGGAGAGCCGCACGACGAAATATCCGCCGACGAGAAAGAGGAAGGCGGCTATGAACGTCGCGTAACGGAGCGCGGCGGCGGGATTGCGACTTTCGAGGAACCTCATAGCGAATATCCCGAGGACGCTCGCGACAAGCCCCACCAGCGTGAGCACGACGGGCAGCGCCATGAGCGAGTATGAACTCCCGAGCTCCGCCACCCTTGTCCCGGCCATGGCGGTCGCCCCTATGGCTATGGAGGCGACTATCGCGCCCACGTAGGATTCGAATATGTCCGCGCCCAATCCCGCGACGTCGCCGACGTTGTCTCCGACGTTGTCGGCTATGACGCCGGGGTTACGCGGGTCGTCCTCCGGGATCCCGGCCTCTATCTTTCCGGCGAGGTCGCTCCCCACGTCCGCCGCCTTCGTGAATATGCCGCCGCCGACCCTCGCAAAGAGCGCTATGGAGGATGCGCCCATCGCATAGCCGTTTATTACCTGGGCCTCCTCAGGCCTGCCGAAGATAATGAACAGCACCCCCACCCCTAAAAGCCCGAGGCACGCGACCGAAAGCCCCATGACGGAGCCGCCGAGGAAGGCGATGGAAAGGGACTTCGCGACGTCCGGTTTATAGAGGTTTGCGGCCTCAGCCGTCCTCACGTTCGCCTTGGTCGCGCCCTTCATGCCGAAAAACCCGGCGAGCATGGAGGATATCGCCCCGAACACGTAGGCGATCGCGGTGTATCTGTCGATGAACACCGCGAGCAGGATTACGACAATCGCTATGAAGATAAACAGTATCGAGTACTGCCTTTTGAGATAGACCATGGCCCCGTCATGGATCAGGCCGGCTATCTCCCTCATCTTCTCGTTGCCGTCAGGCTGTCTTTTTATGTAATTGTAGATCAGGAATGCGAGTATCAACCCGCCCGCGGCGATAATCGGTGAAATATTTACCAGACTTTCCATGGCCTTGAGCGTCTCTCCTTTCAACGGTGCTTTTTTAATCCATCCTGTTGTAACGGTTCATCGCGCCCTCTACCCCATCGGTTATGACCGCCTCGATCGCCGAGACCCCTTTTTCCATCTCCTCTTCGACAAGCCCTCTTTCGGCCGGGGAGAACGGGCTGAGGACGTAGGCCTTAAGCCCCTTGTCGGCCTTGCCGTCCCTGCCTATGCCCATCCTCAGGCGCGGGAAGTCCCTGCTCCCGGTATGCTCTATTATGGAGCGCATCCCGCCGTGGCCGCCGTGGCCGCCGCTTTTCCTGAGCCTGAGCCTGCCGGCCGGAAGGTCGCAGTCGTCATAGACAACGAGCATGGACTCTGGAAGGGCTCCAAAAAAACTCAGAAGTTTTTTTACCGCCGCCCCGCTTAAGTTCATGAAGGTCAGAGGCTTTGCCGCGACAACCTCGGTACCCGACACACTGCCCCTGCCCCAGATGAAACTCCCCCCGTCTTTCTCTATCCTTATGCCGTGGGAGGCTGAAAACCTGTCCACGACCATGAACCCGATATTGTGTCTCGTGTCCGCGTATGAAGGCCCGGGGTTTCCAAGTCCAAGGATTATAAACAACAAACGTCCTTCCGTCCGGAGGGAAAAAACCGGCCTCGCCGGCCAACCGGCCGGCTATGCCGGTTTACCGGCGGTCTCCCGCTCAATTTCGATGAACGGAATGCTCGCCGCAAGGCGAGCTATATAAATGACAATTCCCTCACTTCTTTTCCTCGCCCTTCTTCTTTTCCTCGCCCTTTTCCTCTTTCCCTTCGGCTCCGGCCTCGGGCGCGACCTCTGTGGCCGCGGCCTCCTCAACCGGCTTGGGCGCCTCCACCTCGGCGGTCGGCGCGGTGACAATCACTATCGTCACCTTGTCGTCTTCCTTTATCATTACGCCCGATGGAAGGGTCAGGTCTTTAACGTGTATCGAATGCCCTATGCCGAGGCTTGTAACGTCCACGTCTATACTCTCAGGTATATCGGTCGGAAGGCACTCGACCCTTAGCTTACGCGCCTCCTGCTGGACTATCCCGCCGTGCGCCAGGCCCTCGGCCCTTCCGACGATATGCACCGGCACCTCGGCTATGACCTTGCGGTCCATGAGCACGTTCATAAGGTCTATATGCTCGATGGTGTCCTTAACCGGGTCCCTGGTAAGGACCTTGAACATGACCGTCCTGCCCTGACCTCCCTCTATGGAGAGATTTACGAGCATGTTGCCGGACGAATGAGTCGAGAGGGCCTTTTCAACGTCCTTGGCCCTGAGCTTGAGACACATGTTTTCGTCCATGCCCGGGCCGTAAAGCACTGCCGGCACAAACCCGCCGCGCCTCAATCTGCCGGAGGACCCTTTCCCCAATTCCGTCCTCGGCCATGCCGAAATGCCAACCTGTTCCATACTGAACCCTCCTTAACGTTTCAAATAAAAAGCGAACTTACCGACTCGCCGAGATGTATCCTCTTTATGGCCTCCGCGAGCAACCCGCCTATCGGCAGATACCTCACCTTGGGGATGACCCTGCCTTCCCTCCTCGCGATGGTGTCTGTAACCGCCAGCTCGACTATCGGGGATTTGCCCAGCCTTTCGATCGCCGGGCCTGAAAGCACGGCGTGGGTGCAGCAGGCGTAGACCTCTTTCGCGCCGCGTTTTTCAAGCGCCTCCGCGGCGTTTGTAAGCGTGCCGGCCGTATCCACCATATCGTCAAGCAAGACCGCCACCTTGCCCTCGACCTCTCCTATGATGTGCATCACCTCGGATACGTTTGGGGCCGGGCGCCTTTTGTCCACTATGGCGAGCCCGGCATCAAGCCTTTTAGCGAAGGCCCGCGCCCTTTCAACCCCCCCGGCATCCGGGGAGACAACGACGACGTCGTCCTTGAAATTCTCTTTTATGTAGCTCAAAAGCACGGGCGCGGCATAGATGTTGTCCACCGGGATGTTGAAAAAACCCTGTATCTGCCCGGCGTGCAGGTCCACGCATACGACCCTCATCGCGCCGGCCACCTCCAGAAGGTCGGCTATGAGCTTCGCGGATATGGGCGTCCTGGGGGCGACCTTCCTGTCCTGTCTCGCGTAACCGTAGTACGGCACAACGGCCGTTATGAAGCTCGCGGACGCCCTCTTCAGCGCGTCGAGCATTATCAAAAGCTCCATCAGGTTGTCATTGCCCGGAGGGCTTATTGACTGCACGACGTATATGTCCATCCCCCTTACGCTTTCCTGTATGTCAACGCTTATCTCGCCGTCGCTGAAGGACTTGACCTCCGCCTTTCCGGGCGTTATACCGAGGGCCTTGCATATGTCCCTGGCGAGCGCAACGTTTGAATTGCCGGCAAATATCTTTATCTTCTCAAGCATCTTAAGCCTCTAAAACCGCAACTACTTATGCCGCTGTTTGTAAAACCCCTGTCTGACCGTCAAGGACGGCTGGTTGACCGTCAAGGCCGGCTATCCGGCCATCGAGGCTGGCTGGGGCGGGAGGATTCGAACCTCCGGATGCGGGGACCAAAACCCCGTGCCTTACCGCTTGGCGACGCCCCAAACGCCCTGTATAATCAATCTGCTTGAAGACCCCGGGCAAAAAAGACCCTGTATGGCGGCCCGAGCCGAGCCTCTATGTCCGCGCGCGCGGTAACGGCCTTTGCCTCGTCACGGAACACCCCGAAGACAGTGGGGCCGCTTCCGCTCATCATGGCCCCCATCGCGCCGGACTCCATAAGGATGCCCTTCAGTTCCCTCAACGCCGGATATTTCCTTAAAGTAACGTCCTCAAGGTCGTTTGCGAGATATTTTACTATGGTTTCAGGCCCGGGCTCTTTTAAATCAATAAGGATATTACCTTCGTCTTTCTTTGTCAAGTCCAAATTGCCGTAGACCCACGCGGTTGAAACGCTGAAGCCGGGGTTTATAAGCACGTAATTCAAGGGCTCAAGCGCGACCCTTTCGAGTATCTCCCCCCTGCCGCGCGCCACGGCCGGGCCTTTCAGTATGAAAAAAGGCGCGTCCGACCCGATTGAAAGAGCGATATCCATGAGCTTCTTTTCGTTAAAACCCGCGTTCAACATCTCATTCAAGCCCATTATGACGCTTGCCGCGTCGGAACTCCCGCCGCCGAGCCCGGCCCCCACGGGTATCTTTTTATCCATGTCAATTATAACCTCTTTTTTAACCCCGGCCTCTTTCAGAAAAAGCTCGCCCGCCCTGTAAGCGAGGTTCCTCTCGTCAACCGGAAACCGCGGCGGAACCCCGGCGCCCTTTGCCCTTACGGTTATGCCGTCGCCGTCCCTTACCTCTAACGATATCTCGTCATAAAGGGATATGGGCTGGATGAGGGAGAGTATGCCGTGATACCCGTCGTCCCTCTTTCCAATAACCCTTAAAAAGAGGTTTACCTTTGCGGGAGGAAGGAGCTTCATCATGTCCGCGCCTGCGGCCTGCCAGCCGGCCTTTGACGGCTAAGAGATGAGGAAAAACACGTTTATAAGGACAAGCAGCCCCACGAGAATGCCGAAGGCGTAATCGTGGACGAGCCCGGTCTGGAAACGCCGC
The DNA here is from genome assembly GCA_016219105.1 of Deltaproteobacteria bacterium. GTDB lineage: Bacteria > Desulfobacterota > GWC2-55-46 > GWC2-55-46 > DRQE01 > JACRCI01. Next base: position 12,528 of record JACRCI010000004.1, read on the forward strand.
GTGACCGCGGCCAGGGACACCGTAAAGTCCGCCACGCCGTTAACGACGCCGTCTATCACGCCCTTGTCGAAGGAAAGGCTCCGGCGGGAGAAAAGACTTGAGAACCACACCCCGAAGCGCACGAGCCCGTGCAGGAACCCGTCCACTATCCCCACGTCGAACCTGAAAGACAGACCGGAGAGCCATGAGCCGAGCCTCAATACAACCTTCCTGTACGCCTCGCCCACGGCGCTGTCCGCCGGGGCCACGACCTCCCTGTCAACGGCCATGAAAACACCGGCGCCCTTGCGGTAGAACCAGTCCGTATCGAGGTTGAGGCCGGGATGTCCCTTGAGTTTATTAATATATATATAATAGCCGAGCCACGTGAAAAGGAGTATCTGGCCGCTCCACACCACGTGTTCGAGCGTATAAGGCGCGTAATGGGTCGCGTATGGCAGCATATCGTAGAGGTATTTCGGATAGATACCTATGAATATGCAGAGGAACGCGACAATGCCCATTGCGGCGGTCATATTGCCGGGCGGGTCCGCGGCCTTTATGCCCCTGTCCTTCGCCATGAACGCGAGGTAAGGGAGTTTCAGCGTCGTGGACAGGAACGTGCCGGTCGAGACGAGGGTCAAGATGAGCCACACGTAGCTCAGGTGCTCCTCGCCCGCGGCCGAAAGGATCATGGATTTACCGACAAAACCGCTAAAGAGCGGCACCCCGGATATGGAGAACCCCGCAATCATATAAAGGATGAAGGTTCGGGGCATGGTCTTGTAAAGCCCGCCCAGTTCGTCGAGCCGCGTCTTTCCGGTAACGTGGAGGATGCTTCCGGCGCCCATGAAAAGGAGCCCCTTGTAGAGGATGTTGTTGAAGGCGTGGGCCGTTGCGCCGTTTATCGCCATCTCGGTGCCTATACCTACCGCGGCCACCATGTAGCCGACCTGGCTTATGATGTGATAGGAGAGAAGCCTCCTTATGTCGTTTTCAATGATCGCGTAGACGATCCCGTAAACGGCCATGATGACCCCGAGCCACAGAAGTATCTCCGTGCCCGCGAAACCCCTTATCAGGACGTAGACCGCGCTCTTTGTGGTGAAGGCCGACATGAAGACCACGCCGCTTACCGTGGCCTCGGGGTACGCGTCCGGAAGCCACGCCCCCAGGGGAGGCACGGCCGCGTTAAGCATGAAGCCTATGAGTATGAGCGCGAAGGCAAGCCCCCCGGCCTCCACGTGGTTGAAGGCCATGCTGTGCGTCTGGCTGTACTGGAGGAACGCTCCTCCCATCAGACATATACCGCCGAAGATGTGGACGAGGATATAGCGGTAGGCCGCGGCGTATGCCTTTGCGGTTTTGCGGTAAAGGATCAGAAATACCGACGAAAAGGCCATGAACTCCCAGAATATTATAAGCGTTATGAAATCCCCGGCGAAGGCAACCCCCATGGCCGAGCCCGCGTATACGAAGGCCGCGATGTGATGGCCGTCCTCCTTGACGTGCAGCCCGTAGAGCATGCTCGCGAAGGCCGCCACGGAGAATACATAGGCAAAGACAATGGCGAGCCTGTCCGCCCTGCCGAAGACGATTGCCTGCCCGAGGAAATGGTAAGTCCAGTAAGTGCCCTCGTGCGTCAGAAGGACGCTTAAAAAGGCGAGCGCGGGCAGCAAGAGGAGATAGCCTTTCTTGGCCTTCCCCGGCAAGACCGGTATCAGGATTGAGCCGAGTATGAGTATCGCGCCCGGATGTATCCAGCTAATCATCGTAATAATCCTCTTTTTTCTCCAGCAGGAATTTACCGATGGTCTTTGATACGACTATGAGGACCACGCACGAGGCTAATCCGAACGCGCTCGAAAAACCGGGTATCCGGTCCCAGAAAAACTCCTCATGGTGCCTCGGCATGACGAAGTCAATCGCTATGAAGACAACCATCGCGGCGTAGACGAGCCTCGTTAAGACCTTCATTTTTTTCGGGTCTTCAAAAACCCCGCCGAACCTCATGGTAACATCCTCTCTATAAGCGCCAGAAAATAGTCGGGATATATGCCCATAACGACGGTTATCGCCGCCGTTATGGCAAGCGGCATGACGACGAAATACGGGGACTCCTTGATGTGCTCGAATTCCGTATCACCTGGAGGCGGCTCCTTGAAAAACGCCCTGTAGACGATGGGCAGGAAATACGCGGCGTTCAAGACGCCGCTTGCAAGGAGGACCAGCAATACGCCGACGCTCCCGGCCTCGATCGAGCCCACGGCCAGATACCACTTGCTCACGAACCCGGCCGCCGCCGGAACGCCTATCATCGAAAACGCCCCCACCGTGAACGCGGCCATGGTCAGCGGCATCTTCCTGCCTATGCCGTCCATCTGGCTTATCTTTTTACGGTGCGTCGCCACGTAGATGCTCCCCGCGCAGAAAAACAGGGTTATCTTGGAAAACGCGTGGTTGGATATGTGCAGTATCCCGCCCCGGATCCCGTCCGGGGTAAGGAGCGCCACGCCGAGGATTATGTACGAGAGCTGGCTTATCGTCGAATAGGCGAGCCTGGCCTTCAAGTCGTCCTTGGTAAGGGCGATCACCGAGGCCGCGATTATCGTAAAGGACACGAAAAACGCCGTTGGAAGGCCCAGGCCGTAAGCGGCGAGGGTTTCCGTGCCGTAGACGCTCAGCATGACCCTTACGACCGAAAACACCCCGACCTTGACCACCGCGACCGCGTGCAGAAGCGCGCTCACCGGCGTGGGCGCGACCATGGCCGAGGGGAGCCAGCTGTGCAACGGCATTATGCCGGCCTTCGCGAACCCGATGATGAATAAAATAAAACTGAGGGTGACGAGCAGGGAGGGCATTCCGGGTCTGAATATGCCGCCGGGGGCGAAGTCCAGCGTGCCGGTCGTCATGTAGGTTATAACCACGGCCGCAAGCAGCGCGGTCTTTGAAAGGCCCACGAGGTATACGACGTATTTCTTGCCGCCCCGCCACGCGTCCGCGTCCTCATGGTGGGCGACGAGCGGGTAGGTAATGATGCTCAGGAGTTCATAGAAAAAATACATAGTAAAGAGGTTGCCCGCGAACGCGACCCCTATGGCGGAGGAAAGGGCTATGGCAAAACAGGAATAATACCTGGTCTGGCTGTGCTCCTTGAGGGAGCGCATATAGCCTATGGAATAGGCCGTCGTGATAATCCACAGGAACGACGCCGTTGTGGCGAACAGAAGCCCGAGGGCGTCCACCCTGAACTTGAAATCTATCCCCGGCAGCAGGGTAAAGAGCCTGTAGGCGACGATCTTGCCGCCGAGTATCGCGGGGGTGAGCGATATTACGACGAGGAACATTATACCCCCGGCGGCGAACGACCAGAACTCCCTCAGGTTGGGTTTTTTGCTCGAAAGGCATATGAGCACCACCGCAACGAGCGAGGTGAGGACCGCGAGGAACGGTTTTATGGATACGATGGTTTCCATCTTCTCCTTATGGGAAAAGCGAGGCCTTCTGCGCCAGCTCTATCAAAAACCCGGGGTATACCCCGAGTATGACCGTGCCGGCCGTCGCTATGGCGAGCACGTAGTATATCCCCCTGGAATGGGCGAGTTCGAACTCCTTAACGGGCTCCCTCATGTACATGAGCATGACGATCCTTATATAGAAATACGCGGCCACGGCGCTCATCAACACCGCGAAGAGCGCGAGCCCGACCATCCCTTTGTGTATGAGCGCCATGAATACGTAGAACTTCGCCACAAACCCGGCCGTGGGAGGGACCCCGGCGAGCGCGAAAAGGAATATGAGCATCACGAGCGCCAGGCCCTTATGTGATTTCGCAAGCCCCGCGTATTCATCTATCTCCGTGCCTCTCTGTCCGCCCTTTCTCATCATTATGATGACGGCGAACACGCCGAGGTTCATCAGCGCGTAGACGGCCATGTAGTACATGACGCTGGAGACCCCCTCGGAGGTCCCTGCCACAAGCCCCAAAAGGGCGTATCCCGCGTGCCCTATGCTCGAATACGCGAGCATCCTTTTTATGTTCCTCTGCGCGATGGCCGTCAAGTTCCCGTAGGCGAGGCTCGCCACGGCCACGGCGGCCAACATGATCTGCCATTTGCCGTAGGCCGGCCCGAGACCTTCCATGAACACCCTCAGTATCACGGCGAACGCGGCCGCCTTGGGCCCCACGGACATGAAGGCGGTAATCGGCGTTGGCGCGCCCTCATACGCGTCCGGGGCCCACATGTGGAACGGGACCCCGGCTATCTTGAAGGCAAACCCGGCGACCATCATTATGACCGCGACGTTGAGGGCGCCCTGATTGACGGACCCGGAAGAAAGGACCGCGGCCACGGCATGCAGCCCGGTGGAACCCGTAAGCCCATAGATTAAAGATATGCCGTAAAGCAGTATCGCGGAGGAGAAGGCGCCCAGTATCACGTACTTCATCGCCCCCTCGTTGGACCTCACATCGCCCTGCATGAACCCGACGAGCACGTAGACCGGAAGGCTCATCAGTTCCAGCCCGACGTATACGGTAAGGAGGTCTTTTGCCGAGGCCATCACCATCATCCCGCTCAGGGAAAACAGCATGAGAATATAATACTCACCCGCGTTTATGCCCTCCTCCTTCACGTAATGGAACGAAAGCATAATCGAAAGCACGGCCGCCGCATACACCACGTATTTGAAGAACGTCGAGAAGCCGTCAACCGCGAACATGCCGGCGAAGACCGTCGTCCCCATCACGTCCGTGCCCATGAGGAAGATGGAAAAAATGGCGGCGAAGATGACGAAGATTATCGCGAGGACGCCCACGGCCGATTTCCTCTCCCGCGGGATGAGGAAGTCCACGAGGAGCAGGCATGACGCGGCCCCGGCGACCGTAATCTCCGGAAGGACCGCTATGACGTCTTTAATCCCGAATATCATCCGTTATACCCCGCTGCGCCCTTTTTTAATGACCGGCGATGGAAGATATTGCCGCGGCAGGGCCGTTAACCTGCGTCAAAAGTTGTCCGACCGACTCGTGCATTATATCCAGGAAACTCATCGGATGGAAACCCACCCAGAATACGAAAACGACGAACGCCGCTATGGCGACGACCTCCCTCGGGCTTAAGTCCCGCACGGGGTGCTCTTCGTCGCCGTGGCCGTGCCCTTCGTCATCACCGTGGGCGCCGTGGCCTTCAGCGGCGCCAAAACTCACCCTGTGGTACATCCAGAGCATATAGGCCGCGCCGAGCATTATCCCGGCGATGAGGACGAGTACGTTGAGCTTGTAATTCTCATACGCGCCGATGAGTATCAGTATCTCGCCCACGAAGCCGTTGGTCCCAGGGAACCCCATCGAGGCGAGCGAGAATATGAGGAGGGATACCGCGTAATACGGCACCTTTTTCGCGGCCCAGCCGTAATCTTTCAGGTCCCTCGTGTGCGTCCTCTCGTATATCATGCCCACGCACAAAAAGAGGGCCCCGGTGGTTATGCCGTGGTTGAACATCTGTATGATCCCGCCCTCTATGCCGTTTTTATTCAAAAGGAACAGCCCGAGCGTTACAAACCCCATGTGGCTTACGCTGGAGTACGCGACCAGCTTTTTCATGTCATCCTGCGAAAGCGCCAGGAACGCGCCGTATATTATCGCGATGAACGAAAGCACTATGACGGGCGTGGAAAAAAACTGGGAGGCGTCCGGGAACATGGGCAGGAGGAACCTCATAAACCCGTAGGCCCCGGTCTTAAGGAGAACCCCGGCCAGTATGATGCTCCCCGCGGTGGGCGCCTCGACGTGCGCGGCCGGAAGCCACGTATGGAACGGGAACATCGGTACCTTTATGGAGAACGCTATGAAGAAAAGCGCGAACGCGAAGACCTGGAAGTCGAAGGTGTATCCGTGCTTCATAAGTTCCTGCAGGTCGAAGGTGCCTCCGGCATTGTACAGGGCCACTATGCCGACGAGCATGAAAACGCTCCCGAAAAACGTATAGAGGAAGAACTTGAGCGTAGCGTATATCCTGTTCGCCCCGCCCCATCTGCCGATAAGGAGATACATCGGGATGAACATGGCCTCCCAGCAGAGGTAGAAAAGCACCACGTCCAGCGCCGAGAACACCCCGAGCATGGCGGCCTGCATTATCTGAAGCGACATCATGAAGTCCCTTACCTTTTTGTCTATGGCGTTCCATGAGGCAAGCACGCATATCCAGCCCAGAAGCGCGGTAAGGAACACAAAGAGCACGCTGATGCCGTCCACCCCGAGGTAGTACTGGACGTTAAGCGAGGGTATCCAGCCGTGCCTCTCGACGAACTGCATCCCGTGGGTCGTCCTGTCGAAGTTCAAGACAAGGGGGACGGCGAGGATGAAATCCACGACGGACACCGCGAGGGCGAACCAGCGGACGACGCGGTCGCTCCTCAGAAAAAACGTGCAGAACGCCCCCACGAGCGGCACGAGGATTATGACCGTCAGCAGATGGTCTTTAAGCACCGGTATGTCTGAAAAAGCCTGCATGAGTAATATCCCGTATCTGAAATTATGAACCAAAAAAACCGGCACCCCGTTACATCGAAGCGCGGCCCATCTGCGCCAGGAGGTGCCCTACCGACCTGTGCATTATGGCGAGGAAACCCTCCGGCTGAAGGCCGACCAGAGCGACTAACGCGAGGAAGGCGAGTATGGCGACCACCTCCCTCAGGTTTATGTCCCACACCCTCTCACGCGGCCGGACATCCTCTCCGTAGGCCCACTTCGCGCCGCTCCATCCCACGAAACTCACCCTCAGATACATCCACACCATGTAGGCGACCCCGGTCATTATCCCAACGACCAGCGCCAGCACATAGGGCTTGTAGCTCTCGTAGACGCTCAGCATTATCAATATCTCCCCTATGAAGCCGTTCGTCCCGGGGAAACCGACGCTCGCCAGCGTGAATATGAAGAGAACCCCGGCGTAAAACGGGGTATACCTCATGGCCCAGCCGTATCGCCTCAAATCCCTCGTATGGGTCCTTTCGTATATTATGCCCACGCACAAAAAGAGGGCGCCCGTCGTTATCCCGTGGTTGAACATCTGTATGATCCCGCCCTCGATGCCGTTCTTGCTGAAGAGAAAGAGCGCGAGCGTTATGAAACCCATATGGCTTACGCTTGAGTAGGCGACGAGCTTTTTCATGTCGTCCTGCGCAAGCGCCAGGAAAGCCCCGTATATTATCGCGATAATCGAAAGGATTATCACCGGCGTGGCGAAAAACCTGGCCGCGTCCGGGAACATGGGGAAGGAAAACCTCAGGAACCCGTATGTGCCCATCTTCAGGAGCACCCCGGCCAGTATGATGCTTCCGGCCGTGGGCGCCTCGACGTGCGCGTCGGGCAGCCACGTATGGAACGGGAACATCGGGACCTTTATGGCAAAGGCGATGAAGAAGAGCGCGAACACGAAGACCTGGAACCCGAAGGCGTAGTCGCGGGCCATGAGCGCGGGTATGTCGAAGGTGCCTCCGGCCTCGAAGTAAAGGGCTATCATGCCCACCAGCATGAGTATGCTCCCGGCGAACGTGTAGAGGAAAAACTTGAACGCCGAGTAGACCCTGTTCGGGCCGCCCCACACGCCTATCATGAGGTACATCGGGATGAGCATCGCCTCCCAGAAGATATAAAAGAGGAAAAAGTCCAGCGCCGAGAAGACCCCGAGCATGGCGCTCTGTATGACCAGGAGGGCTATCATGAACTCCTTTACCTTCTTTTCTATCGCGGTCCACGAGGCGAGCACGCACACCCACCCTATGAGGGCCGTAAGGAAGACGAAAAGCACGCTTATCCCGTCAACCCCGAGGTAATAATCAATATGGAACGAGGGTATCCATTCATACCTCTCGACGAACTGCATCGCGTGGGTGGTTCTGTCGAAGCCGACGACGAGCGGGATCGCGAGGATGAAGTCAACCACCGCAAAAAAGAGCGCCGTCCAGCGTACGCGGGACTCGTTTTTAAGGAAAAGGAGGATGAACGCGCCCAGAAGCGGCAGGAATACGACGACCGAGAGTATGTGGTCTCCGAATACCGGAAGCGAAAGCAGTTCCCTCATCAGTTAACCCCTCATCGTGTCCATCTTGTCCGCGTTGAACACTCGCCTGTTCCTGACGAGCGCTATCAGTATGCCGAGGGCCACGCTCACCTCGGCCGCGGCCACCGTTATCGTGAATATGGCGAATATCTGGCCCCTCAAGTCGCCGAGGTGGTACGAAAAAGCGACCAGGTTCAGGTTGACGCTGTTGAGCATGAGCTCGATGGACATGAGCATTACTATGATATTTTTCCTCAAAAGCACGCCGGCAACGCCTATCATGAAGAGTATCGCGCCGAGCGCTATGGGCCACGCAACCGGGATCATCTTCAGTCCCACCTCTTCTTGACCATTATGATGGCCCCTACCATCGCGGCGAGCAGCAATACCGAGACCACCTCGAACGGAAAAAGATACTCCGTAAAGAGCGCCTTTCCGAGAACCTCTACCGTGGTCGCCTCGGTTGACCCGGGGCCGAGGCGAGGAAAGCCCTTCCCTAATATGACCGTCAGAAGCTCGACGGTTATAACCGGCACTATCGCGTAAACAAACCACCGCTCTTTTTGCGGGAACGCCTCCATCCGCGCCTGACGTATGTCGAGGACCATCACCACGAACAGAAACAACACCATCACAGCGCCGACGTATATGAAGACCTGCACCACCGCGAGGAACGGCGACCTTAAAAGGACGAAGACGCTCGCCACCTGAAGCAGGCACGCTATGAGCGCAAGCGCGCTGTGGACCGGGTTTTTAAGCGTCACCACCGCCAGCGCGCTTCCCACCGCGACGGCGGCGAATATGAGGAAAAAGACCTTTTCCATTTTCCGGACCCCTCTCTACCTGGGAAAACTACAGGGGAATATATCAACCTTTACAATTTCCATGGCGGCCGCATCCCGCCATGCGTCGTTGGGCTCTATCCCTGCATCTTAAGCCAATCCCCTTTGAGCTTCGTAAAATCCGCGTTAACCTTCATACCGGCCCCTGTTCTTTCAAAACTCGCCGCGACTATGACCCCGCCGTCGAGGTCGGGCGGCACTTCCTCGGGGAGAAGCAGTTTCTCTTTGTCCAGCACGGCCGAGCTCAAGTCGAAACACGCGCGTTCATAGCCTCTGCCCAGCCTCACCGCCGTCGTCGGGCAGGCGTCCTCGCAGTAGCCGCAGAAAAGACACCTTACGAGGTCCACCTTCCAGACCCCGGCGACCCTGTCCGATATGCCCTTTCCGGTAGAGTCCTCCATGGGCACGACGGTTATGCAGCGGGTCGGGCAGGCCTTTACGCAAAGCTCGCACGCTACACAGAGTTCCCTGCCGTCTAAGTCCCTGTTGAGCGTATGCACGCCCCTGAAACGGCGGTAGGGGATCCATTTCTCCTCGTCCGGATACCGAAGCGTCACGCCCTTCGAGAGGTTGTAGCCGAGCGTGACCATAAGCCCCTTTATGAAATCCACGAAGAAGGTCCTCTTCAGTATCCAGCGCACGCCGGATTCGAGGCTTTTGACCTTCACGGTCTCTATCCTGCTGTCCCGCATATACTCCCTTTATATCCTCATCAGCCCGGTGACTAACACGCACACCAGGGAAACCGGTATGAGTATCTTCCACCCTATGGTCATGAGCTGGTCGTAGCGGTACCTCGGAAGCGTGAACCTTATCCACATGAACAGGTATATGAACGCCGCGACCTTGCCCACAAACCACAGGATAGGCGGTAACGGTATTACGCCCGTGGGGTCGTCCCATCCGCCGAGGAAGAAAATCACCGCGAGCACGGATATGGTCACCATCGCGATGTACTCGGCGAGCATGAAAAACGCGAACCTCATGCCGCTGTACTCCACGTGATATCCCGCCGCCAGAGACCCCTCGTCCTCCGGCAGGTCAAAGGGTATCCTGTTTACCTCCGCAAGCCCCGCGATGAAAAATATCATAAACCAAACTGGCCCCACCGGAAGGTAAAGGAAGTTCCAGTGGAACAGGCCCCCTGACTGGCTCTTTACTATCTCAACGAGACTCAGGGAGTTGGAGAGCATGACCACCCCTACGGCCGCGAAGCTCATCGCGACCTCGTAGCTTATCATCTGCGCCGCGCTCCGGAGGCCCCCCATCACGGCGTATTTGCTGTTTGAGGCCCAGCCGCCGAATATAATCCCGTATATGCTGAGCCCGGATACGGCGAGTATGTAGACTACCGCCACGTTCATGTCGGACATGTAAAGCGTAATGTCTTTACCTATGAACGGCAGGGTAAACTTATCCCCGACGGGTATCGCGACGAACACGGCGAATGCCGGTACCATTGTCATGATGGGCGCGAGCATGAAGAGCCATTTGTCGGCCTTCGTTGGGATGACGTCCTCTTTAAGGAGCATCTTCACCATGTCCGCCACGGGCTGCAATATCCCGTGGGGGCCTACCCGGAAAGGCCCGAGCCTCACCTGTATGTGGCCGGCCACCTTTCTTTCGACCCACGTTAGCGGGATGGGAAGGCTGAAAAGGACCATGCCCGCCACGCCGACCTTTATGCAGATTATTATGACTTCAACCGTTGTCTCGAACATAAAAGCCTTTTTAACCCTTTACGCCCGTGTGTGTCCTAAAGTCGCTTCAAGAGCCTCTCTTGCGCCCCCACATATAATTGAGCATGTCCATGTACCGCGTGTTCATGCCGCGAACTATCGCGTGCACCGTGTATACTATGTTCTTGAGGAGCTTGTAAACGACCCACGGCTCTTTTTCCACCAGGCCCTCGAAGTCCTTCCTCTCCATCACAAAGACCTCGATGTCGGAAATGGCCACCACGGTCGCTGAACGGGGACGGCCGTCCAGGAAGCTCATCTCCCCGAATATGTCGCCGTCCTTCATCACGGTAAGGGTAAAAAGCTCTCCGTCCGGAGCGGTCTTGCACGCCTTTACCTCCCCCTTTTTCAGTATGTAGAGGGACTCTCCGTCCTGCATCTCGGTGAACACCGCCTCGCCGGGCTTATACTCCTTTTTATTGAGTATGTTCGCGGCCACCTCAAGCTCCCTGTCGTTTAAATCGGCGAAGAAAGATATGGTTCTCAGCATCTTGGAATCAACCATTTTCAGATCACCTCCCGTTTAACCGGCCGTCCGGCCCCGCTTCCGCGGGGTCATTTCAAAACAGTTATGTTAACCCTGGGTACGGTCTCTCCCCTTCTGAAAAACCTGTTCACGGACGCCTCGCAAAAGTTCTCGGCTATGAAGACGACGTCCCTCGGCGACCCCTTCCGTATCCTCGCGAAAAACCGTGCCCCATACCCCCTGCCCCTGACCTCAACGCGGTCGCCGTCGGCTATGCCGAGTTCCTCGGCGAGAGAGCCGCTTATCTCAACGGCCGGGTCCATCAAAAGTCCTTTCAATATGCCGGAGCGGCGCGACAGCCTCCCGGAATGAAAAAGATGGTTTCCGGTGACGAGATAATAGGGATAATCGGGGTCCGCGGCGGGTTTAGACCCGGCCTCGCCGGCCGGCACTCCGGCCTCGACGGCCTTCCTGTGCATTGCTTCGCGGAGCGACCCCCCTTTTTTCACCATCACGCCGCAGACCGGCGCCGCGGCCTCGCCGGCCAACCAGCCGGCCTCGCCGGATGACGCGGCGGAGGCGTATATCTCAACCTCTTTTATTATCTCCTCAAACACGGCATCGGGGTCGCCCTCCATGCTGCCGGGGCTTATGGAAGACCCTATTGAGGCTATGATTTCAAGGTCCGTTTTTGCCTCGCCCGGCGGCTTCAGAAGCGCCGAAATTTTCTGCACCCTTCCTTCCTGATTCGTGATGTGTCCGGCCTTTTCCCCGAACGAGGCGGCGGGCAGGACGAGGTCCGCCATCTCCGCGGTCTCCGTCATGAAGGTGTCCTGTACCACGATGAACCTTATCTTTGAAAGGGCGTCTTCGGCAAAACCTCTGTCAGGATACAGGCCTACGATGTCCGTGCCTATGACGTAGAGCGCGTCCATTCCATCCCCGGCGGCCCGATCGAGCATCCCGTGGCATCCAAGTCCGGCTTCAACCTCACGATAGCCCGGGCCAAACAATGGATGCACGCCCATATCCCACGCGCCCCTCTGGTTCGTCCTGTCGAGGAACGGCAATATCTTGAGTTCCTTGCCGAGGGCCCCGAGCGCCCTTTTCAAAAGCCCGAGCCCGGACAAACCATCTTTCAACCTCAGGAAATCAGTCCCCACGAGCAGGCTTACGGAAGACGCCGCCCTGAGTTTTCCCGCAATGGCCTTGATTGCGGCGGCTTGAACGCCGCATGCGCCGCTCAACTCATCCACCGATGAGTCCTTCACCGCGGCGATGCCCTCGACCCCTTTAAGCCTCTCCCTTGAATCCCCGTAAAGGGAAAGGACCACTGCGTTAATGAGGGGGCCGAGCCTGCCGGGCGTGTGCCTTACGCTTAAGAGGGCCGAGGAGTCGAGTTTCATAGCCCTCGTGGACGCGATGATTACGTTCATGAACCTGCCTGCCGAGGTGCATCTTATGATGTAATCCGTGACCGGGTTTTCATCCGATATTGTTCCGCCCATGACAAAAACGGTGTCGGCGTTCATGCAGTCGTAGAGCGTAACCCCGCCGGCGTTTATGCCAGCCTCCGAGATAAACGCCGCGGCCGCGCGGTCGTCCCACCTCGACGTGGAATCAATATTGCCGCAGTTAAGGACCGAGCGCATGAGTTTTTGAAAAAGATAAAGCTCCTCGTCCGTAAGACGAGCCGAGGCGACTCCGCCGAGCTTTTGCGGGTCGGCCTTCGTGAACCTGTCCCTCACGATATCGAGCGCCTTGTCCCACGATACCGGCTTGAAGCTCCCCCTGACCTTCAGAAGCGGGGTTTTAATCCTCTCGGCGCTGTTTAAGACGTCGTAGCCGAACCTCCCCCTGGCGCACAACAACCTGTCGTTCCACCCCTCGCCGAGCCGCGCGATAGCCCTTACGACCGTGCCGTCCCTCTCTTCAATGGCCATGGCGCACCCCGTGGCGCAGTACGGGCATACCGTTTTCGCGCCCTTTAAATCCCACGTCCTTGCCGTATATCTGTAGGGCAGCCTCATGAAGCACCCCACGGGGCAGACCTCTATGCACATGCCGTCATGGTCGCAGTCGAGGCGGGACCTCAAAAAGCTCGTCATCTCCTGATGCGCCCCCCTGCCGACCGCCCCGATGACCGCGCGGCCAACGATCTCGTTGCAGACCCTCACGCACCTCATGCAGCTTACGCACCTGTTCGAGTTCTTTATGATGACCGGACTCAGGATGTAGTCCTTCTCGTGGTGTCTTACCTTTTCCTCGCCGAACCTGCCTTTGCGCGGGCCGAACTTATAGACCATGTCCTGAAGCTCGCACTCCCCGCCCTTGTCGCACACGGGGCAGTCCAGGGCGTGGTTCGACAGGAGGAACTCCAGCATCGAGGCCCGCGCGGCCACGACGGTCGCGGAGTCGGTCTTTACGCTCATGTCGGGCATGACCGGAGTGACGCACGAGGGCTGGAGTTTTTTCTGCCCCTCTATCTCAACGAGGCATATCCTGCACGAGCCCACGCCCGAGAGATTTTCCTGATAGCAGAAGGTGGGTATGTGGTAGCCCGCCTCTTTCGCCGCGTCGAGGATGAGGGTGCCCTCTTTTACCGTGACCTCTTTGCCGTTTACCTTCAGCGTGACCATCTTATCCATTCTTTTGTTTTAAGCCGGTGCGCTTTTTTTAAAGCCGCTCCGCTTTTTCAACCGCTCCGCCCTTTTTCAGCCGCTCCGCCTTTTTCAACCGCTCCGCCCCATGTCAACTCCGCCGTGCCGACTATTCAGACCATGCACCTCTTGTTCGCCTCGTGGAAGACGAACTCGTCCCTGAAATGCTTCATCGCCCCCCTTAAGGCCATTACCGCGCCGTCTCCGAGCGGACAGAAGGTCCTTCCGAAGACGTTCGCGCAGAGGCCTTCAAGCAGTTCCACGTCCCCCGCCCTTGCCTTGCCGTGTTCGAGGCGCTTCAATACGTTCGTCATCCATGTCGTCCCATCCCTGCAGGGGGTGCACTTGCCGCAGGATTCGTGGCTGAAAAACCTGCTTATTATCCAGGAGGTCTTCACCATGCAGGTGGTCGAGTCCATGACTATGACCGCGCCGCTTCCGAGCATGCTCCCGATCCTGGCCAGTGAGTCGAAGTCCATCGGGACATCGAGCTCGCTTTCAACGAGCATGGGAGCGGTCACTCCTCCGGGTATCACCGCCTTGAGTTTCCTTCCGCCTTTAACCCCGCCGGCGTGGTCATAGACTATCTCCCTTAAGGGAGTGCCCATCGGGAGTTCGTAGAGGCCGGGTTTATTAACGTGCCCGCTCACGCCGTATATCTTGGGGCCAGGGCTTTTCTCGGGGCCGATCGAGGAGAACCATTTCGCTCCCTTCGATATTATCGATGGGACGCAGGAAAGCGTCTCGACGTTGTTTATCACCGTCGGCTTTCCGTAAAGCCCGGCCAGGGCCGGGAACGGCGGCTTTTTCCTCGGCTGTCCCCTGTAGCCCTCTATTGATTCAAGGAGCGCGGTCTCCTCGCCGCAGATGTAAGCCCCGAACCCGCGATGGACGCGCATGTCGAGTGAAAAGCCGCTTCCGAGTATGTCCGTGCCTAAAAACCCTTTTTCATACGCCTCTTTTATCGCGCCCTCGAGCCTCCGCGCGCCGAATTCGAACTCGCCCCTTATGTAGATATACGCATTCTGCGCCCCTATGGCGTAGCTCGTTATTATCATGCCCTCGATAAGGAGGTGCGGGTCGTACTCCATGATGCCCCTGTCCTTGAAGGTCCCCGGCTCGCCCTCGTCCGCGTTGCAGCAGAGATATTTGGATACCCCGTCTTTGGGTATGAAACTCCACTTAAGCCCGGTAGGGAACCCCGCGCCTCCACGGCCCCTCAAGCCGGAATCCTTGACCATCTGGATGATGTGGTCGCGCTCCATCTTCAGGGCGTCTTTAAAGGCCGAATACCCGTTGCCCGCGAGATAAACGTCTATCCTGTGGGAATCGGGCAGGCCGAAATTTTTAAGGAGTATCCTTTCCATAAAAACTATCCTTCTATAACCTCGAATCGCCGATCAGCCTGTTAAAGAGTCGTACTGGTAAATCTGTACCACTTTTGCGCTTGAATCGGTGAGCGCGGTGATTGAGCCCAGTCCGTCGGCGTGATAATAATAAACCTTTCCGCTCCTTTCAATCGAAAGCGGCTCGTCTATACCCGGACCGTGCACATACTTTGTCAACCCGGTCTTCGTTACGCCGTCTTCTACCTCGGCAAGATATTCGAGGATTATATCCTCGTTGTCGTAAACATAGGTGAAGGCTCCTGTCTCTATCGCCGCGTTCTCAACCTCTTCCACCCTCTTCTCTATCCTCCTGCCGAACGGGTCGTATTTGAAGCTCACCGCTTTG
>JACRCI010000066.1 GCA_016219105.1 Deltaproteobacteria bacterium
AATCCCCATATTGGACGGATAACCTATGCCCGAAGTCCTATTGCGAACGGATGAAATGCCGGCGCGCTTATCAAATACCGCCTTCAACGGAGATGACATGGCATCAGACAAGAATGAAAATACGTCAGCGAAATTGCTTTTTCCGGAACCGTTTTTCCCGACAAGAAATGTCGGGTTATCCAAGTCGACATGGTCTGCCAGAAAGCTCCGGAATCTCTTCAAAATTATTTTCTTGACAGATATATCCATAATTGTCTCCTATCTTGGCAAATGGGGGGCTATGCCCACCATTTGCATGCCACTGCGATATCCTTCGCCGCGTCAAACATATGCTTAAAACGCACAGTATCGTCTTTACCCGGCATACTCTACCTCTGCAGACTCAACCACTTCGTTACGGAAATACCTGCTCAGGTCCTGAGGGGTTCTTAAATCCGCCTTGCGCCCTATTATCTCGCCCAGTTCTATCTCCATGCCTGCAAGGGTAATGAGTCCCGGCACATGCCCTTCTTCAAACTCCACAAGCACGTCCACATCGCTGTCGGACCGGAAATCTTCCCTTAAAACAGAACCGAAAAAAGAAAGTTTCAGGATATGGTTCCGCCTGCAGAACATGGCTATCTTATCGTGCGAAATCTCTATACTTATCTTTTTATTCATATTTTCGCCTCCCTGATTTACCGGCTCAATTATACAGGAATCAGCCGCCCCACTCAAATTAATCAAACATACCCCTCGACCATTATATCTTCCCCCACCCTCTTTGTCTTCATATCCCTTATCTTAAAGGCCTTTTTGATGCCCTTTATGCCGAGGGCTCCGATTGACGGAACCCCGTCCCCTCCGATTATCTTCGGCGCAATCATGAACACAACCTTATCCACCACCCCCTCTTTTAACGCCCCTGCGGAAAGACGCGCCCCTCCTTCGAGCATAACGCTCGTAACCTCTCTTTTTCCGAGTTCCTTTAATACTCTTTTAAGACTAACCCCGTCCTTTGTGGCGGGAACGGTTATTACCTCGGCCCCCTTTTCCTCTATAAGTTTTATCTTCCTTCTATCAGCCTTCCCTGTTGTGAAAACAAAGATTTTACCCCGACCCATCCTGCGGATGGGTGCCCCGCCAACCCTCTCTCCAAAGGGGCGAGAGAGATTACGAACACCAGTGGGAGAAAAAAAAATTGCGCTCAAGGGTATCTTCAATCCGCTGTCAACGACGGCCCGCGCCGGGTTTCTCCCTTTTACAAGCCTTACGGTAAGGCCGGGATTATCTTTTATGACCGTGCCGCTCCCCACCATCACACAGTCCACGATACTTCGGATTCTGTGGACATATCTTCTCGCAGGAAGCGATGTTATCCACTTCGATTCCCCTCCCTTCGTCGCAATCCGTCCGTCGAGGCTCGATGCGAGTTTCAACAGGACAAACGGAAGGCCGGTCGTTATGTATTTCAGATAAGCCTCGTTAAGGCTCCGGCATTCTTTTTCGAGTATGCCCGAGGCGGCCTTGATCCCGGCCCTTTTAAGTTTTTTTATCCCCCTTCCCGCCACAACGGGATTCGGGTCAATGCAACCTATAAATACCCTCTTTACCCCGCTCTTTATAACGGCCTCGACACACGGCGGGGTTCTTCCGTAATGCACGCACGGCTCGAGGGTTACATAGAGGTCCGCGCCCTTTGCCCTGCCCCCGGCTTCGTTCAATGCGATAACCTCCGCATGGGGCAGCCCCGCCTTCCTGTGCCAGCCCCTGCCTACAATCTCCCTCTCCTTTACAACGAGTGAGCCGACCGCAGGGTTGGGGCTTGTAGAGCCAAGGCCCTTTCTGGCGAGGTTTAAAGCCAACCGCATATAGCGTTCATGGATATTATCCATTTTTAAATTTACAATCCCCCTCGCCCCCTCCCTTCTCTTACCTCTTTTTCTTTTTAACATCAACGAGTTCCTTCATTTCCTTCATAAACTCGTTTATGTCCGTAAATTCCCTATAAACCGAGGCGAACCTCACGTATGCGACCTCGTCGAGGGACTTCAGTTCCTCCATCACGGCCTCCCCTATGGTGCTTGCCGCTATCTCCCTCTCCCCGGAGCCCAAAAGTTTCGCCTCAATCCGGTCTATGGCCTTCTCTATATCGTCTATGCTCACGGGCCTTTTTTCGCACGCCTTCTTAATGCCGCTTAAGATTTTCGCCCTGTCGTAAGGCTCTCTGGCGCCGTCTTTTTTTATGACAAGCGGCAGCGCCTCCTCTATCCTTTCGTATGTGGTGAAGCGCTTTGCGCAGGAAAGGCACTCTCTCCTCCTTCTGGTCGCGCTCCCGTCCTGAGAGAGCCTTGAATCAATCACCTTGTCTTCGAGGTTGCCGCAGAAAGGACACTTCATATGGGCAGAATATACAGGACAAACGGTTAAATTACAAGGGGCTTCTTATGCCGGAGGGTCTCTCCCTTGCGGTCTGATTTACTTTTGAGGCAGTCTATAAATGAAGGCACCCCCCCTATGGTTGCGATGGGCGGGCATCCCTTTCGGGGCAGGCTCTACGGGTGGTCGCCCCGCATCCCGGAAAGGGACTTCTCCACCTCGCCGAGGAGCACCCCGGCGCTCCTTTTTACCTCAAGGGTCGAGAGGGCATAATCGTAATCCGCCCTCGAAAGATTCAATTTCGCGGAGACGAGATTGGTCTCGGCGTCTATAAGGTCGGTTGAGTTTGCGAGCCCGTAGGTATACTGCTTGAAGACCATCTGATAGTTCTCCTCGGCGAAGGTTACCTCCTTTTTATACGCATCTATGACGGAACGCGCCGTATCCATGCTGTTGTAAGAGCGCCTTACATCGAGCGCTATCTCCCGCTTTCCGGCGAGCCTTTCGAGTTCGGCCTGTCTCGCCCTGCTTCGTGCCTTCGAGAGTTCGGCCCTCCTGAGCCCCCCTTCAAAGACCGGGAATTCGAATACGAGTTCCGCATAGGCGTTATCCCTGAGGAAGAAAGCCGTCTGGGGGGTCTGGTCCCTCACCGCATAAACGCCCTGAAGCGAGAGGCTCGGCCAGAAGTTGCCCTTTGCGTAATCTATCCCCTCTTTCGCTATCTCCTCATTGATGAGTTTCTGCCGGTAGTCTTTACGCATTTCGAATGCGCGTTCGAGAAGCCCCTCGACATCCATATCCACGGAGAAAGGAAACTCAATAGTGGATAATTCAAACGGCCCTTCGATGCCGGTTATCCTCCTGAATACCTCCTCCGCGTCTTTAACCTGAGACCTTGCCCGCGTAACCTCGGCCGCCTTCCCCGCCAATTCAGCCCCGCCCCTTAAGACATCCGCCTTTGTCGCGGAACCGGCCTCAAAACGCGCCTTGCTTACGCGAAGCCCTTCCACCGCCCGCTTAAGGGACTCTTCCACTATCTCAAAGGCCTTCTTGTCCTTTAACAGTTCATAATACGCCCGCGCCGTCCCGATGACAACGGACTCCCTTACGTCCTCCAACCCCGTTACCGCGGATGCCCTCTGTTTTTTCGCCTGCCTCAGCCCGCTCCACTCTTTCCCGCCGTCGTATATGGACTGGATGACCTTTACCTCGACCTTCGAACTGCCGTCGGGCTGCACAATGAGCCCCCCTGCCTCCTTTTTTCCGGTATACCTTGTGTAAGTCGACTCGATGTTCACGCCCGGGAGCAAAAATGCCTTTGCCCTGTCTATATCGAGTTCGCTCTGCGTAACGGACTCCCTGCTTATTGACACCGCTTCATGATATTCAAGGGCGAGCCTCCACGCATCGTAAATACCGATATCCGCGCCTTTCGCGGGCGTGCGCGAAAGGGTCAAAACGAAGAATACGGCAAGCGCCGAAGCCAACAAACTGATTCTTAAAAACCCGCTCATCTTTTATCCTCCTCTCTCCGCCCCTTCCTCATCCTTCCATTCCCCCTTTACGGCTGCCGGGCCGGGGTTTGCCATGCCGTTTACGAATATGTCCACAAATATATCGACCGCCTCTTTCAGAGCCTCCTTAAATGATTCCAAGAATTAAATTGACACGCAAAGCCGCGGGATGTTAAAAAGAACGGATAAGTATTGCACGGGGCTGTAGCTCAGTTGGGAGAGCGCAAGGCTGGCAGTCTTGAGGTCAGGGGTTCGAGACCCCTCAGCTCCACCAGATAAAAGAAGGGGTTACGGATAATCCGTAATCCCTTTTTTGTTCTGCCCCGTTCATTCCGAAGTCTCCCAGCCTCCGCCAAGCGCCTTGTACAGCGCGACCATATTTGTAGAGACGTTTGTTTCGCTCTGGCTTAGCCGGCTCCGTGCCGAGTAAAGGGAGCGCTCGGCGTCGAGGACGTCGAGGAAACCGCTCAGCCCCTTTATATAGCGTTCATTGGAGAGAGAAACGGCGAGTTCTCCGGCTTCGACCTCCTGTTTGAGGGCCTCACGCCGTTTTAGTTCGCTGTAATAGGCATTAAGCGAATTTTCAACGTCTTCGAGGGCTGAAAGGACCGTAGACCTGTATATCAGGAAAGCCTCCTCGCGGCCGGCTTTTCTGGCGTCTATATTGGCCCTGATACTGCCCCGGCCGAGCAAGGGAAGGGTTATCCCCGGAGAAACCGACCATGCCCTGCTCCCGTGGGTAAAGAAGTCCGGGGCGCGCGAACTTTGCAGCCCGAGAAAGGCCGTGAGGTCGAAGCGGGGGAAAAGGTCCGCCTCTGCAACTCCTATCTCCGCGGTGGCCGCGGCAAGCCTCTTCTCGGCGCGGCGGATGTCGGGACGCCGCAGCAGGAGTTCCGAAGGCAGTCCGGTCAGGGGCTCTCTTGCTGCGGCCGGGATAGCGGAAGGGACAGAGAGTTCCGCTGTCAGGGCCTCCGGCTCCCTGCCGAGGAGAACCCCGATACGGTATATGGCCCTCTTTACCGATGATTCGATGGCCGGGATACGGGATGCGGTTTCAGCGGCCTGGGCCTCAGCCCTTGCGCCGTCCAGCCCGGACACAAGGCCGGCGTTGAAACGGACCTTCGTCAATTCATGGGTCTCTTTCTCGAGCCGCAGGTTCTCGCCGGCGATTGCAATCTGCCGCTGAATGCCCCGCAGTTCGATGTAGTTCCGTGCCAATTCCCCGAGGAGCGAAACCATGACCGCCCGCCCGTCTTCAACCGTTGCGTCGCTATTTGCCCTTGCCGCCTCAACCGAGCGGCGCACCCCGCCGAAGACGTCTATCTCCCATTGCGCGTCAAACCCGGCCTTGTAAAGGTCTGTCTCCGCCCCGGCGGCGGACGGGGATTCTACGGTGCGGCCGGTAACGTTTGAACTGCTCCGAGCGCGGGTCAGGGAGCCGGATATGTTTACGTCCGGAAGCCCGGCGCCATACGCTATCGCAAGCCGCGCCCTCGCATCGAGAAGCCGAACCTTTGCGAGCCGGATGTCGAGGTTTGATTCCAGCGCCTCCCTTACCAGTCTATCCAGCAGCGGGTCGTTAAAGGTCTTCCACCACCGCGCGTAATCATCCGCGCGGGAAGGCTTTGCAATATCCACCGCATCCCACTTCGGCGGAAGGAGCGCGTCCGGGCGGACGTAATCCGGCCCCACCGCGCAGCCCGAGATAAGAGCGAGAAGAAGGGCCGCTATGAATATCCGGCCGCGTCCTGTCATGACCCGCCCTTTAAGCCGGCCGAACCCTTGACAGACACGGGCGGCGCTTCAATAAAGACGTCCAACTGCTGCCCGGCGTACACGGGAAGTTCCTTTGGGTCGAAACTGTAGATTGCATTAAGCACCCTCGTATCCACCCTCTCGGTACTCTCCCCGGTAAGGGACTTCTTGGGCACGACGTAGGGTTCCACCCTCACAAAGTCGAGTCTTGCCGTGATGTCCCGGTTCCCGCGCACGAACCCGACGGCGGGAGAGCCCCCGCGGAACCGCCATGCGTCGTTCTCGTCTATATCCACGCGCACATGCATCCTGTCAAGGTTGCCGACCAGCATAAGAGGGGTTGGAAGCGCCCCGGTCTGCGCGTATTCGCCCGGGCGGATGTTAATCTGCATGACATCTCCGCTTACCGGCGCACGGGTAGTGAGGCGCTCCATATTCGTCTGCGTTGCCGTGAGCGCGGCCTTGGCCGATGAGACCTGTGCGCGTGCGCTCTCGACCTTGGCCCTGGCGATAAGCGCGGCGTTACGCCTCCTCTCCATGTCGTCGGCGCTTATCGCGCGCCTGTCGCTTACGCCCGAGGCCAGTTCAAACTGTTTCTGCGCGTCCGCCAGCACCGCTTCGGCCTCCCTGACCCCGGCCTTGGCCCTTGCAAGGTCCGCCCTCTTGACGCCGAGCTCCGCCTCAATCTCCCGCCCGTCGAGCCTGAAAAGCGGCTCCCCTTCCTTTACATGCTCTCCCCGCTTGACAAAAACCTTCTCGACGATACCCGGCAGGGAGGTACCGATACTGATGTTATCGGTCATGGCCTCGACTATCCCCGCGCCCGCTATATAGGATTTAAAAGGCGCATGGGCGGGCTCGGCCACGTGCTGGGAAAGAGGGATGGGTTTTGCGCCGACCATCACCGAATAGACCGCGAAGATGAAACCTAACGCTGCAATGACGGGAAGGGTATATTTTGGCATCGTCTTAGAAACCTCCTTTAAAGAACCTTTGCCCGGCGGGTCTATAGTTCAGCCGGCGAATCCACCACTTTTTCTATATGTCCATCGTCCATCCGCGCTATCCTGTCCGCGAACTCGAATATGCGCGAGTCGTGAGTGACTATCACAAGGGCGCGGTTACCGTCCATCGCAACACTTTTAAGCATCTCCATGACCTTATGGCCGGTCTCGTGGTCGAGCGCGCTTGTAGGCTCATCGCAGACAATGAGCCTCGGGTTGTGCGCTATGGCCCGGGCTATGGCCACACGCTGCTGCTGCCCGCCGGAAAGTTCAAGCGGGAGGGAACGGACCCTCGTTGCCATGCCCACGCGAGAGAGTATTTCCGAGGCGCGTTCCACGGCCTCCTTACGCTTCACACCGTTGATTATGAGGGGCATCGCCACGTTTTCGGCCGCGGTCAGGGCCGGGAGGAGGTTGTATGACTGGAAGACAAAACCGATATTTTTCGCGCGGTAGCGCACCTTTTCGCACCCGGCCATTGCCTGAAGGTCGCGGTCAAACACAAGGCAGCTGCCTTGCTCATGGTCCAGTATGCCGGCGATAACCGATATGAGTGTAGTCTTGCCGCACCCGGATGGGCCTACGAGCATCATAAGTTCGCCGGTCCTGACCTCCAGGTGCACCCCTCTAAGCGCCATTATCCTTGAGTCATCGTCGCCGTAAATCTTTACGACGCCGTGGCACCTTACCGCAAATCCCGAATCGCCCGTTGTTTCAACCATATAATCCTTTCACCCCCGGAGCCCCAAGAGATTTCAGCCCTTGAAAACGATAGCCGGCTCAAGTTTCATTACCTTCCTTATGCTGATGAGCGCGGCGAATACGCATATAAGCATTACCCCGGAGCCGCTTAACGCCAGAAGCTGCCATGGGAACTTGAAGGCCAGAACGCTCGTGCGCACCATATAGCCGAAAAGCGATGCCGCACCAACCCCGAGCCCGTATCCTACGCTCCCGGCGGCCATGGCCTGAAGGAGTATCATGCGGAGCAATGTGGCGTTGGTGGCCCCCATGGCCTTTAACACCCCGAACTGCCGGAGGTTGTCGAGTGTAAAGTTATAGAAGGTCTGCCCCGCGACAGCCGCGCCGATAATAAAACCGAGCAGCACCGCCATGCCGAAGTTTATCGGGATACCGGTGTTTTTAAGGAAATACCTTACCGTGAGGGCCTTGAACTCATCCCTCGTGTAGGCCGCAAGCCCGGTTGCCTGACCAATCCTGCGGGCGACCCGAACCGGGTCATATACGTCTTTCGCCTTGACCAGAATGAAGGAAAGCATCTTCCTTTCGCGCGGCGCGAACGACATGGCGCGTGAATAGGTGGTATAGACAACCGGCTGTGACTGGAACGTGCGGGAGGTCTTGGCAATACCCACGACCACGGCCCTCCTGTCGTTAAGCTCAAGGCTGCCCCCTATCTTAAGGGGGACCCTCTCCCCTGAGGGCAGAGTCCTCGCGAGTTTGGTGTTTGCCCCTTCGACATCTACTATCACGCTGTCGCTCCTCCTCAAGTCTTCAAGCCTTCCCTCCAGCATTATGGCCGGCCCCCCGATAAGCGTTGCGTCATCGAGCCCTATCACGTTGCAGGTCTGAAAATTGCCGTTCTCAAGGCGGGCCTTCAAAAGCCCCTTGTAGAGCGGGACGGCCCACTCCACCCCTTCCACCCCCCTGACCCGGTAGAGCTGCGTGTCCTGCACGGGCTTTACGTCGTCTATGAACTGCACCTTCGGGTCCATCGCCCAGATATCGGGCTGGCCCAGGTCCGTTATGAAACTGAAGGTGCGCGCCATGAGCCCCACGAATATCGCGGGCTGCTGCGTCATGATGAAGGAGGCGAAGGTAAGGCCCATGATTATCCCCATGTATTTGCTCCTGTCGCCGACAAGCAACTTAAGCGCGGTATAATACATCGTCCCTCAACCCCCTTTTTTCCCGCGCGATATGGCCTTAAGCGCGGAGAGCGAAAAAAGGGCGATATGGGCGGCGGCCCGCCCTATCCCCCTCGTATCGTACCGGACCGAGGGGTTAAGCCTTGCTATGACCTGTCTCGCATGGTAATAAAAAAGGCACTGGCCGATTATGCTGAAGGCCATGCGCGAAAGTTCCTCGTCCGCGGGGCGGTAACCGAGGAGCTCCACCACGAGTTCCCTCAAGAACTTATGCCTCGGGCGTATCGCCTTGTCGACTATCCGGTCGAGGGCTGAAGTCGGCTCCACCATCTCACGGGCCATGAGTTTCCCGTACCATGCGGGCCGGCCCTCGTCGAGGACGCTCTGCATGAAGCCGCGTATGAATAAAGAGAGCCTTTCCCCGGGAGGCCCGCTCCTGTCCTTGAGGGCGCCCGGGAACTCGGGGAGTGTTTGGGCGTAGGAGTATTCCAGAACCGCCGCGTAGAGTTCCCCCTTGCTGCCGAAGTGGTAGTTAATCGAGGCTGCGTTCACCCTCGCCCTCCGGCATATGTCCCTGACGGTGGCCGCATGGAATCCACCCTCGGCGAACACCTCGCCTGCCATGTGCAAGAGGCTTGCCCGGGTCTTCCCGTTTAAGTCTTTCACCTTTCCTGCCACGTCCGCCTTTCCTTCCATATTTTCAAACAAGTGTATCAAACATTTGTTTGAACGTCAAGCCGGAAACCCCGGCCCCACTTTGGACGCGTTGGCTTTGAATATTGGAGAGATGGTGCTGTCCAAAGCGGCGCTGGGCGCACCTATGCCCTCTTTAAGAAAATGCCGCGCCCCCGCCCTATGATTACATCTCCTTAAAATGGTGCTATAATCTTACTTTAAGAGGAAATGGTAAGGAGGCAGGCCATGAGGCGTAAATTATCTGGTTTTATTTTCATTCTCACGGCGCTGGCCGTTATGGGCGCCGCGGCGAGGGCAGAGCATTTGACGTCCGAATTCGTAAAGAAATTCAGGGCGGCGCTTTACGAGAGGAATGAGGCGATGATGACCTTCATCGTGGAGGAAAACAGGGATAATATCCCGGCGGCAGTCAAAGCGCTTATAGACTCGGCGCTGCTTGCCCAGACCACGGCTGACGAGAGGGAGGAGCAATTCTATGTGGCCGAATCCCTTGCCAATGAATATAAAAACGTGAGCGGGGACATGGGCCCGCTTAAAGAGGCGAAAAAAAGGATATTCGAATCAAGGCTTTCCCCTCCCGCGAGGCCTGCGGCCATAAACGGCATCCATGTGGTCCAAGCCCTATCCACCGAAAAGACAAAAAACGTCTTCATGCCCGGCAGCATAATCATTAAAAAAGGAGAGACCGTAAGATGGGTGAATAACGACGCAGTAGCCCATCTGCTTGCCTCCATGCCGGTCATAGGCGCGCAGGGGATATTCTCCCCGAGGGTCGAGCCCGGCCAGAGATGGGAGTATAAGTTTGACGCGGCCGGCGAATATTATTACATCTGCTTCATACATAAGGTCATGTACGGGAAGATAACGGTTGAAGAGTGAATGGGGCGGCGCCCGGCGCCGCTTTCTGTGGAGTCCCCGCGCCTGCGTCGACGCCTCGCGGCGCGAAAGCGGGAATTTAAGGAGTCCTTGCGAGAGCAAGGTCAGCCCTTCCTTTCGCCCGCCTTGCTGCGAGGCAGGGAAGGAATCCAAAAGAATAACCAACGTGTCCAAAGCGGTGCCGCGCGCCGCAGAGAAAAAAACGGGGATAACCCTGTCAACGCCAGGACTATCCCCGTTTTCTTTTGATTGCAAGGCGGACTTACGGTATAATTTAATATTAATATATAATATCAAGGCGGGGATTATGAAGACCGTTATCCTTCTCACCATATCGAACATATTCATGACGATAGCATGGTACGGGCACCTGAAATACAAGGACTCCCCTGTATTTTACGTTATCCTTGTCAGTTGGGGCATCGCGTTCCTCGAATACTGCTTTCAGGTGCCGGCAAACAGGATTGGCCACTACCAGTACTCGGCGCCCCAGTTAAAGACCATACAGGAGGCCATCTCGGTATCGATATTCAGTATTTTCTCGATATTCTATCTTAAGGAAGAGTTACGGTGGAATTACATCGTGGGGTTTTCGCTCATAGTGCTGGCCGTCTTTTTCGTGTTCAAGGAATGGTAATCTTAAAAAGAAAAGGGGGGGGTTTTTTACAGGCCCCCCCTCGAACTGGTGGCGGCGGGTGGACTCGAACCACCGGCGCGGGGCTTATGAGACCCCTGCTCTGCCAACTGAGCTACGCCGCCGTCTTATTTTACGGTGAGTTTATAGGAGACGAGAGAACTTCCGCCCTTGCCTCCGAACAACCCCGCCCCCTCCGTAACCAGAAT
>JACRCI010000068.1 GCA_016219105.1 Deltaproteobacteria bacterium
AACTCTTTGATTATTTGTATAATCTCGTTCTTCTTCTTCATGCGGCCTCCTATTTCTTTATCGAATCCCTCACCCTCTTCGCCCTGTTGAAGTCCCTCTCTACGGCGGACAGGTCGCCCGTATCTATCATGTCCTTGGGTATCAAAATAGGGTCAGCGCCTATTTGTTTTCTCCTTCAACTGGCAAGCCCCGTAGGTTGGGTTGCGCTTTTCAACCCAACAAAATATGGGCGCCATAGAATTGTTGGGTTTCGTTCCTCAACCCAACCTACCCAACTCCATGTCACTCATGCTTACCTGCCGAAGCATGTTTGCGGAAGAACGCCGCGGCTTCCGCCTTGTCCGTTCTTCCCCCGGCCACGGAACGAACCAACTTTTCGAAGCTGTCCTCATTGGCATGGAGTTCTATCCCGTTCATCATCAGGAAAACCGCCGCGGCCACCGCTCCCGTCCGTTTATTCCCGTCTACGAACGGATGATTCCGGATAATATGGAAAAGATACGCGGCGGCCATTTCAAAGATATCCGCATGAAGATAATCCTCGCTGAAACCAGCGGCAGGCATCGCCACTGCGGATTGCAATAAATCCATATCGCGGATACCCGGGTGTCCGCCGTATCTTTCAATCTGGTCACGATGGATCTCAACGACCTCATCAAGCCCGAGAAAGACGGGTTCCTTCAACTGGCAAGCCTCTTGAGCGCGCGCCCGTACTTCCTGTTCGTCTTTTCAAGCGCCGCCTCAAACCGCCGCCTGCGCTTCTCATCCCTTACCGGCGAGATCAGCAATATCTTGCCGTCCGTTGAGATATCAAGGGGGGTCCTGTCGTTGATATCGAGAAGGTCGAGCACCCCTTTGTCTATTACAAGCGCCATACTGTTGCCGTGCCTGGTCAGTTTCTTGATCATGGCCGCATCCTCCGTTGGTTCACCATTGTGATAACAATGTATCACCATAGGCAGGTTTTGTCAAGCCTCCCCGAAGCCGCGCTTCCCGGACAGCGCATCCGGGACCATGCCATTGTCTCCATCTCTGGCGTACCCCTCACCTCTTCAGCCTGTCCCTCACCCTCTTCGCCCTGCTAAAGTCCCTCTCCACGGCGGACAGGTCGCCCGTATCTATCATGTCCCTGAGGCGCTTGAGCCTTTTCCCGAACCTTTCCATGGCGGCGATCAAGGCGTCCCTGTTCGCGGCGCATATATCCCGCCACATCTCCGGGGAGCTGGACGCGATGCGGGTGAAATCCCTGAACCCGCCGGCCGAGTATTTTGCGATGCCGCCGCCTTTTACGTCCATGTCCGATACGGTGTTGACGAGCGTATACGCTATCATGTGGGGAAGGTGGCTCACGGCCGCGAGCACGCGGTCGTGCCTCGCGGCGCTCATCAGGACGACCTCGCTCCCAGCGGTCCTCCACATGGCCGCGACCTTGCGGAGGGCATTTTTATCTGTGTTTTTATCGGGCGTGAGGATGCATTTCCTGCCCTTGAAAAGCCCGGGAAACGCGGCCATGGCGCCTGAGTTTTCCGTTCCAGCTATCGGGTGGCCTCCGACGAAGAAAACGCCCTCGGGCATGACCCTCCCGGCCTCCTTCACCACCGGACCCTTCACGCTCCCGGCGTCCGTGACTATGCACCCTTTTTTAAGATGCGCCGCCGCCTGTTTGATGACCTTGGCCATGCCCGCCACGGGCACGGCCACGACGACGAGGTCCGCGTCCGCGACGCCTTTTCCCGCATCCCTCGTAAAGGAGTCAATAAGGCCGAGCCTTTTCGCCGCCCTCAGGTTTTCAAGACCCCTGCCGACCCCGACGATGGAGCCGCACAATTTCTTCTCTTTAAGCGCGATCGCCAGAGACCCGCCTATGAGGCCGACGCCGATGATTGCGACTTTTGGGAAGTAAGGTTTTTTATTCATCGGATGTTCAGAAAATACATGAACGCAAGGCCCTAATAGACCCTGAATTAAATTCAGGGTGACAGATTACCAAGTTCATGGTGGCAAAACAGGACTTTTTCCGCAACCCGGTCTAAAGCGTCCTTCCTATGGCCGCGGCAATGGCCCTCAGGTCCTTCATGAGCGAATCGAATTTATCGGGTTTCAGCGACTGCTCGCCGTCGCACAGGGCGTTTTCGGGGTCCGAGTGGACCTCTATCATGAGCCCGTCCGCTCCGACCGCCACGGCGGCCCTTGAAAGCGGAGCGACGAGGTCCCATTTGCCGGTGGCGTGGGACGGGTCTACGAAGACCGGGAGGTGGGTCTCGGCCTTCAATACCGGGACGGCGCTCAAGTCAAGGGTATTCCGCGTCGAGGTCTCGAAGGTCCGTATCCCCCTCTCGCACAGGATTATATCGGTGTTGCCCTGCGAGGCTATGTACTCGGTGGACATCAAAAACTCCTTTATCGTGGCGGCAAGCCCGCGTTTGAGCAATATCGGTTTTTTGACCCTGCCCACCTCGGTGAGGAGCCTGAAGTTCTGCATGTTCCGCGCGCCTATCTGGATTACGTCCACGTATTCGCAGAAAAGCTCGGTGTCGCGCGGGTCCATAAGCTCGCTCACGATGGGAAGCCCGGTTTCCCTTTTGACATACGCGAGGTATTTAAGGCCTTCCTCGCCGAGGCCCTGGAACGAATACGGAGAGGTCCTGGGCTTATACGCGCCGCCCCTTAAAATCCGCGCCCCGCTTTTCTTTACCTTCCGGGCGCAGTCCAGAAGCAGTTCCTTCGTCTCGACGCTGCACGGGCCGGCTATGACCTGCACCTCGGCGCCCCCTATCTTCCTGCCCTCGACGTCTATCACGGTGGCCTCGGAGCGGAACTCCTTGCTCACGACCTTGTAGGGCTTCAAGATGGGCATCACCTTCTCAACGCCCGGCATGATCTCAAGCGGCGTGGAGGCCAGCGCGGACTCGTCCCCTATGGCGCCTATTATCGTCCTCTCCTTGCCCTTTGATATGTGGACCGCGAGCCCGAGGGATTTTATCTTTTCAACGACGTGGTCGACTTCCGCCTGCGTTGCGTCTTTCTTTATTACGATGATCATCTTGAGTCCCCCTGTGTTTTTTGTATGCAATTCCCGCTATACGGCCCCTTCGGCCGCGATCATCATGAACGCGTCCATGAAGCGCCTGTTCTCGGTCTGCGTCCCCACGGTGACGCGTATGTGTTCCGGGAGCCCGTAGTTCTTAAGCGGCCGCACTATGACGCCCTCTTTAAGGAGCGCCTTATACACGGCCTCGCCGTCGCCGACCTTCACGAGGAAAAAATTCGCCTCGGTCGGCACGCACGCGTAGCCCATCTTCGAAAACTCCCCGAAAAGATACGAAAGCCCCTGTATGTTGTTCTCCCTCACCCTTTTTACGTGCTCAACGTCGTCGAGGGCCGCGGTGGCCGCGGCCTGGGCGAGGCTGTTTACGTTGAAGGGCTGGCGCACCCTGTCGAGGTAGGCGATTACCGCCGGGTGAGAGACCCCGTAGCCCACCCTCAGTCCGGCAAGCCCGTATACCTTTGAGAACGTCCTCAGGACTATGACCGCGCGACCCTCCTTAAGATACGCGAGGGAATCCGGGAACTCCGCGCTCGTTACGAACTCGCAGTAGGCCTCGTCAATGCAAACGATGACGTTCTCCGGAGTTCTGTCCAGGAACCTCCTCAGCTCGGCCTCCTTAACGATTGTGCCGGTCGGGTTATTAGGGTTCGCTATGAACACGAGCCTTGTCTTCGGCGTTATGCGCCGCGCCATGGCCTTCAGGTCCATCGTAAAGTCCTTGAGCGGAACCCTTACGGCGACACCTCCGGCGGCCTGCACCGCGAGCGGATAGACCGCGAAAGACGGCTCGCCCATCACGGCCTCTTCCCCCTTTTTAAGGAAAGTCCTCACGAGGAGCTCTATTATCTCGTTACTGCCGTTGCCCGTAACGAGCATGTCCGCGCCGACGCCGAGGAATTCGGCAAGCCTCTTTTTCAAATAAAAACACGCGCCGTCCGGGTAGCGGTTCAGGTTTTTAAGGGCACCCTTTACGGCATCGAGCGCCTTGAGCGAGGGGCCGAGCGGGTTTTCGTTGCTCGCGAGCTTGATGGAGCCCTTTATGCCCAATTCCCTCTCAAGCTCCTCTATCGGCTTTCCCGGAGGATACGGGACGAGGGTGGCTATCCCCTTTGGCACGGACAATTTGAATTTTTTGGTTTTTGCCGGCATCGCGCGATAACCTTTAAGTCGTTGCGTTAATTTTATTACGCAACGTTCTAAAATTACTGATATTTCTGATATGAACCCAAAATCTTCATGAACGAACACGATTGTCCAAGCTCGCCCACCGCCTCTTTTATCTTCCGGTCGCTTATGTGCCCGTCGAGGTCAATGATATAAACGTATTCCCACGCCTTTGTCTTAAGGGGCCTCGATTCGATCTTGGTCAAGTTTATGTCCCTCGCGGCAAAGGGTTTGAGTATCCTGTAAAGAGCCCCGGGCTGATCCTTTATGGCGAACATGACGGAGGTCTTGTCATTGCCCGTCTTGGCGGATTCTTTTTTACCTATAACCAGAAACCGCGTGAAGTTGTTCGGATGGTCCTCGATCTTCCTCTCCACGACCCTCAGGTCGTAGAGGCTGGAAGCCGCCTCGCTCGCTATCGCGGCCATGGCCGGGTCGGAGGTGGCCATCTGCGCGGCCATGGCAGTTGAACCCACGTCCACCACGGACACGTTCGGCAGGTGCTCTTTGAGCCACCTGCCCGACTCCGCCAGCGCGTGCGGGTGGGAGCATACCTTCATGATGTCCCCGGCCCGCCCGCTTTTATTCAAAAGCGTTAGAGAGACCTGCACCATGACCTCGGCGCAGATCTTGAGGTTCGAGCTTACGAACATGTCGAGGGTGTGGCTGACCGCGCCCTCGGCCGTATTCTCCACCGGCACGACCCCGAAGGCCGCCTTTCCCCTTTCAACGTCGTCAAAGACGTCCGGGATGTCCTTTTTCGGCAGGAACTCGGACGAAAGCCCGAAGTGCTGAAGCGCCGCCTGATGAGTGAACGTCGCGGACGGGCCCAAAAACGCCACCTTGAGCGGGTTTTCGAGCGAAAGCGAGGCGCTCATTATTTCCCTGTAGACGTTCCTGAGGGCGCTTGAGGGGAACGGCCCCCTGTTCATGGCCGTAAGCCTCTTTATTATCTCCCTTTCCCGCTCAGGGGAATAGAAATCGCTTTTCTCCCTCTTCTTTACCCTGCCGACCTCGATGGCGATCGAGGCCCTCTTATTCAGGAGGTCGAGGAGTTCGGCGTCTATCCCGTCTATCTTTTTCCTGAGTTTCTCGATCCCGGTGCGTTTAGAACCCTTCATGGCATACCTTCGCTGGAGACTATTTCCCCTTTGATTATAAGCCCTTAAAATAGTTTATTTCCGGCTGAAAATCAACAGAAATATTGAACGGAAATATTGAACGGAATGGATAGGGGCGGTATTCCATCCCCAAAAAGTCGGAGACTTTTTGGGGCCCACGGGACTCCGGCGAGCATTCCTTTCTGGTGACGCCCGGAAAAGGTTTGGTTCCGCCTCTGTATGGGAGATATCTTCTTACCGCCGCGGTTCGTTGAAAACGCCCATGCGGCGGAATTTATCGTAGCGCTGCTGGAGGAGCTCTCCTGAGGGCACGGCGGAAAGTTCATTGATCGAATCGAGGATCGCGGATTTAAGGTTCATCGCGGCGGTTTTGGGGTCCCTGTGGGCGCCTCCGAGCGGTTCGCCAACGATCCTGTCTATCACGCCGAGCCGCATGAGGTCAAAGGCGCTCATCCTGAGGGCCTTTGCCGCGAGGTCGGCCTTTGTGCCATCCTTCCAGAGTATGGCCGCGCACCCCTCCGGCGATATGACGGAATAAATAGAATACTCGAACATCATGACCCTGTCGGCGACTCCTATGGCAAGCGCCCCTCCGCTCCCTCCCTCCCCTATCACGGCGCTCACTATCGGCACTTCAAGCCGAGACATAAAAAGGAGGTTCCGGGCTATGGCCTCGGCCTGCCCTCTCTCCTCGGCCTCGATATCCGGCGCGGCGCCGGGCGTGTCTATCAAGGTTACAAGCGGCATGTTGAAACGTCCGGCAAGCTCCATGAGCCTCAACGCCTTCCTGTACCCCTCGGGGTGGGGCATGCCGTAGTTGCGGCGGCACCTCTCCTTGGTGTTCCGCCCCTTCTGCTGGCCGATGACGACAACCGGCCTGCCGTCCAGCCTCGCCAGCCCCCCGACTATGGCCGGGTCGTCCTTGAACAACCTGTCGCCGTGGAGCTCGACGAAATCCTCGAATATCTCCTGCACGTAGTCGAGGGTGTAGGGCCTGGAAGGGTGCCGGGCCACGAGGGTTATCTGCCAGGGGGTAAGCGAGGAGTATATATCCTTTATGAGCCTTTTCGCCTTCTGCTCAAGCTTCTCTATCTCCTCGCGTCTTACGTCGTGGCCCGAGGCCGAGGAGAGCTTGAGTTCCTCGATCCTCTTTTCTATCGCTTCGATGGGCTTTTCAAAATCCCTTGTGTATTTGAAAAACATGCCTTGCTCCGTTTTTAGCCTGCTATGAAAACTTTATCTCCGTGCCGCCTATCGCCTCTTTAATCCTGCCGAGGAGTTCCGCGCAGGGGTCTATCTTAAGCTCGTCGGGCAGGCCGACCACCACCTCCCTCGAGTCCGGGTACAGGAGGTGAAGAAAGACAGGGGAACTGCCGGGGCGGCTTCTGAGTATCTCCTTCAGGTCCGAAAGCGTGCGTTCTCCAATGGAACCGGTCGGCGCGAGTATATGGGTCTTTCTCGCCCTCTTTTTCTTCGCGTCATCAAGGAGCATTATCTCGGAGGCTATGAGCTTGCACTCCTCGGCCTCGACGCCGTCGGACGCGGCGCCCTCCGCGCCGGAGGTCCTCTCCACCCTGCCGACCACCATGAGCGGGTTGTCGGAATTTATTATATCGAGGTTTTTGGCGTAAAGGTCGCTGAAGACGACTACCTCCACGCCCCCGGCGGTGTCTTCAAGGCGAAGGAACCCCATCCTCTGGCCCTTTTTCGTAAGGGTCTCTCTCCTCTCGGTAACTATCCCGGCAATGGCCGCCTCATCGCCCGTTTTCCTGTCGTTTACGGTCTCCGTGGAGTCCGTGGAGTAAAGGGCGAGTAAGTCCCTGTATCCGGCAAGCGGGTGCGAAGTTATGTAAAACCCGAGTGTCTCCTTTTCAAAGGCAAGGAGTTCCTTTTCGCTCCATTCCTTAAACCCCTGGTCCCTCGCGGCGTCCGGCATTGACATGACCGGGGCCCCGCCGCCCAGCACGTCGAATATCGAGGTCTGCCCAAGCGACCTTTCCCTCTGCACACCCTGGGCCATCTCCATGGAGACGTCGAGGGAGTGCATGAGATTGGCCCTTGTCTTTCCTGTAAAATCGAACGCGCCGCATTTTGTGAGGCTCTCGACCACCCTCTTTGTGACCCTGCGGGGGTCAACGCGGGTTAGAAAATCGTCGAGGGATTTAAACGCCCCGTCCTCGCGCGCCAAGACGATAGACTCTATGGCGGAGGCCCCGACGTTTTTCACGGCGGCCAGGCCGAACCTTATCGTGCTGCCCTTGACAATAAAGCCCATGGAGCTTTCGTTCAAGTCCGGCGGGAGCACGTTCAGGCCGCACTCCCTGCACTCGCCCATATACCTCATTATCTTGTCCGTGTCGCCCATGTTCGCGGAAAGCAAGGCCGCCATGAACTCAACCTGGTAATGTGCCTTGAGAAAGGCGGTCTCGTAGGCTATGAGCGCGTAGGCCGCGCTGTGGCTCTTGTTGAAGCCGTAGCCGGCGAACTTCGCCATGAGGTCGAATATCTTCTCCGCCTTTTTCGGCGGTATCTTCTTGTCCCTTGCCCCGGTGAGGAACCGGTTCCTCTGCTCAAGCATCACCTCCGGGACCTTCTTGCCCATGGCCTTTCTGAGGACGTCCGCCTCTCCGGGGGTAAAACCGGCGAGCACCTTCGATATCTCCATGACCTGTTCCTGGTAGACCATGACCCCGTAGGTGTTCTCCAGCATGGCCTTCAGCTCCGGCACCTCGTAGGCGATAGGCACCCTGCCGTGCCTCCTTTTTATGAAATCGTCAACCATGCCGCTCTGCAGAGGGCCGGGCCTGTAGAGCGCGACCGCGGCCATCAGGTCTTCGAACGTCTCCGGCTTAAGCTTCCTCAAAAGGTCCTTTATGCCGGAGCTTTCGAGCTGGAATATGCCGTTTGTGTTGGCCGAGGCTATGAGCCCGTAGGTAGCGGCGTCGTCGAGCGGGATGTTTTCTATGTCGAGAAGAACCCCGCGGTTCTTCTCGACGGCCTTTATGGCCTCGGCTATGACCGTCAGGGTCCTTATGCCCAGGAAGTCGAATTTAACGAGCCCTATTTTTTCAACGTCCTTCATCGCGTATTGCGTGGTGACTATGTTTTCCTTCTGGCCCTTGTAAAGGGGGAGGTATTCGACGAGCGGCTTATTGGCTATCACCACGCCGGCGGCATGGGTGGAGGCGTGCCGGGGAAGGCCCTCGAGCGCGCGGGCCGCCTCTATCAGCTCCTTTACCCTCGCATCCTCGGCCATGAGCTTTTTAAGCCTCGGCTCCTCCTCGAGCGCCTTCTCGATGGTTATGTTGAGCTGGTTGGGGACTAACTTGGCGATCCTGTCCACCTCGCCGTAGGGTATGTCGAGCGCCCTGCCGACGTCCCGTATCACGGCCCTCGCCTTCATCTGTCCGAAGGTTATAATCTGGGTCACGTTCTCGTGGCCGTACCTGTCGGCCACGTATTTTATCACCTCGTCCCTGCCCTCGAAGCAGAAGTCCATGTCTATGTCGGGCAGGCTTATCCTGTCCGGGTTCAGGAACCTTTCAAAGAGGAGGTTATAACGTATGGGGTCGAGGTTCGTCACGTTCAGGGAATACGCCACCAAAGAACCGGCCGCCGAACCCCTTCCGGGGCCGACCGGGATATTCCGGGAGCGCGAGTGAGCGATGACGTCGCTTACTATGAGGAAATATCCGGAAAAACCCATCTTCTTGATTACGTTAAGCTCCTTTTTGAGCCTCTCGTAGTAAACCCATTTCTTAGCCTCCGCGTCCTCTCCCTTCCCGGCCATTGCCCTGAGCCTTTTTTCAAGCCCCTCATGGGCGAGCCGGTCGAGAAAACTGTCCACTGTCTCTCCGGCCGGGAGCGGGAACTCGGGCAAATGGTATTCGCCGAATTTCAACTCAAGATTGCACCGCTCGGCTATTTCAATCGTATTTTCAATAGCTTCCGGTATATGTTTAAAGCTTTTTATCATTTCCTCGGGGGTCTTGAAATAGAACTGGTCCGTCTCGAACCGCATCCGTTCGCGGGTATTCACGGTCTTGCCCGTCTGTATGCAGACGAGTATGTCGTGCACCCTGGCGTCTTCCCTCTTGAGGTAATGGCAGTCGTTTGTGGCCACGACCGGTATGCCGAGCTTTTCGCTTATTTCTATAAGCCCCCTGTTCGCCTTTTTCTGTTCTTCGAGGCCGTTGTCCTGGAGTTCGAGGAAAAACCTTCTATCGGAAAATACCTCGCTGTATTCCCTCGCCACGCGCGAGGCCTTTTCCTCCTGCCCTGCAAGGATGAGGTTCGACACCTCGCCCTGCAGGCACGCGCTCATGGCTATAAGCCCTTCGTTAAATTCCCGCAGGCAGTCTTTGTCCACCCTCGGCTTGTAGTAAAACCCTTCGAGATAGGCCTTGGTGAGGAGCTTGCAGAGGTTATGGTAGCCCTTTATGTTCTTTACAAGGAGGACGAGGTGAAAGGCCCTCTCGCCGTTTGACCTGTTGACCGGGGCCTTGTCCGTCATCTTGCCGGGCGCGACGTATATCTCGCAGCCGATTATCGGCTTTACCCCGCTCTCCATGGCCTTCTGGTAGAACTCTATGGCGCCGAAGACGTTGCCGTGGTCGGTCATGGCGACCGCCGGCATCTTGTAGGCGCGGGCGACCTCGAGGAGCTTATCCGGCCTTATCGCGCCGTCGAGCAGGCTGTACTGTGTATGGAGGTGGAGATGGACGAACCTGGAGTGCACCATGATGGAGGGAGATTAACATATTCAAGGGTTTTTTGGTAGCGTTTGTTTGGAACGGGTTTCCGTAAGTATACTCACCGCCGCGGGAATTACGACCGGATACGCCGGCGCGACATCCTTCCCATTACCCGCTCTTCCGCACGTATATGTCCTTTACCATCTCGGGGTCGAGGGCAAGGGTGGTCTCGCCGGTCTTTATGACAAATACGGGTTTTTTCTGCTCAAGCTTTATGAGGCAGCCCGGGACAAGGCCCAGCGAGCCGAGCTTTTCGATCCGCGAAAACGTCCTCGGCGCTATG
Source organism: Deltaproteobacteria bacterium (assembly GCA_016219105.1). Taxonomy (GTDB): domain Bacteria; phylum Desulfobacterota; class GWC2-55-46; order GWC2-55-46; family DRQE01; genus JACRCI01. The sequence continues at coordinate 10,372 of JACRCI010000068.1, forward strand.
AACACTATCCGCGCCCTCACCCCGGTTGAAAGCTCGGAGAGCGGGACGACAAGCGGGCTTATCATCGCGGACGTCTTTTTGCAGCACTCGCCCCTCGGTATAACATGACCGTGCGGGCAGGCCGGAGGGTGTCCGAGGAGGGCGCATATGCTGTCGGCCACAAGGGCTGAGATGGAGTGCTCGAAACTGCAGGCGTGCTTTTCAACCGTGTCCTTCTCTATGTCGAGCACGTCCACGAGGAGCCTCTCCGCGAGCCTGTGCCGCCTTATGATGCTCTCCGCGGCCTTCTCTCCCCCGGGCGTGAGCCTGACCGAATCTCCGCTCATCTTTATGAGGGAGTCCCGCTCCATCTCGCCGAGGGTTTCGGCGCCGGCCCCGGCGTCAATAATCTCCTCGGTTGCGAGCAGTCTCTTTATCGAATCAGACCCCTCCTCCCTCTGCGTCCAGATGAACTCGAGCACTTCCTCTATTACGTTGCTTTCAGTCATTGAACCTCCATGCAGCAAGCTGCGGGGTATCATGGAACATCGTTCCAAACAACTTGAAGCTTGGCTATCGGGGAATCAAACCCGCCTCGCGGGATTGAACCTCCATGAAAAATAAGATTGCCTCGTCACTCGACGTCTGCCCCTGCCCTTAAAGCGCCACGTTCAAACCCCTCAGTATGACGTTCACCATCCCGCCCACTATCACCGCGAACGGGAATATGAAGGCCGTCATCCAGAGGGCGGTCTTGACGCCCCTCTCCTTTATTATCATGAAAAAGTTCGCGATGCACGGCACGAAAAGCGTCATGGTCACAAGGCTCACCACAACCTGCACCGGGTCCAAAAGGCCCTCTTTCTGCAGGGCGAACAACCCGGCCGCGCCGTAGTCCCTCCTTAAAAACCCTATGATGAACGCGCCGGTCGTCCTTGCCGGGAGGCCCAGGAATCTGACGATGACCGGGGCGGCGGCCCTTTCCATCACCGTAATCAGCCTGAGCCTGTCGAGCGCGAAGAGGGCGAGGGTCCCGATGAGGAAAAGCGGCACGGCCTCCTTCAGATACCACTCGACCCTCACCATCGTTTTAAGCGCGATGTTGCCTATCTGGGGCATCCTTATCGGGGGTATCTCGAGTATGAAATCCGATGTGTCCCCGGGCAGGACGCGGGAGGCGAGAAAAGAGACGATAAAGAGCACCGCCGTGACCACGACGCCCCACAGGAGCGTGGCCTTCAACGACACCGCCCCGAGCATGCCGAGTATGACCCCCAACTGCGCGGAGCACGGCACCCCGAGGGCAAGGAGAAGCGTGACTATCACCCGCTCTTTTTTCGTCTCCAGTATCCGCGTCGTCATCGTGGCCATGGTGTCGCACCCGAGCCCAAGCACCATCGGGAGCACGGCCTTGCCGTTAAGCCCCATCATCCTGAAAACCCTGTCAACAATGACCGCGAGCCTCGGCAGATACCCCGAGTCCTCGAGGAAGCTGAAGAATATGAAGAAATACCCGACGATGGGCAGGACTATGGCTATCGCGTAGGTCATCCCCATGGTCACGAGCCCGTAAGGGCCTGTTATAAGGTCCCTTATGAACTGAAACGGCACCACCGCGTCAACAACCCTCGATGCCCATGGGTTGAGGTATGCGCCGAATATGGTCTTCTCGAGGAAATTCACGCTCGTCCCGGCGCCGAAGACGCCCACGAACTCATACATCAGGAAAAGCACCCCGGCGAGGATAAAAAGCCCGAACACCGGGTGCATGGACCACCTGCCGAGGACCTCCGCCACAGGCCCGCCTTTTTTATCCCCGCCGCTTACCACCCCGGCCACTATGGCGTCCACCCTCTTAAGCCTTTCCCTGTTTATGATAAACCCTATGGGTTCGGAATATCCGGACTGGACCCTCCTTCTTATCTCCCCTATCTTCGCGGAGTCGGCGGCGTCCACGTTGGCCTTAAGCCAGGGATCAAGGGTAGAGTCCGCGCAGAGGAGCATCGTTGCGATGCCGCTGCGCCCTCTGAGGGTCTTTGGCAGGAGCGCCTCTATCGAGCGTATCCCGTCATCTATGGCGCGCGGATAGACAACGCCCGATAGAGGAACCCTGCCGGAGAGCATCCTCTCCTTGAGCCCGGGAAGACCCCACTTCTGGGTGGCGATGGTCGGGACGACGTCCGCGCCGAGTGCCTCCTCGAGCCTCCCGGTATTGATGGCTATACCCCTCTCGCCGGCCTCGTCGTACATGTTCAGGGCGATAACGGACGGGATGCCCATCTCGGAGAGCTGAAGCGTTATGAGGAGCCCCCTCCTTAAATTCTTGGCGTCCATGACCTGAACGACCGTATCGGCGCCTTCATTGAGGAGGATGTCCCTGGTGACGCGCTCGTCTTCCGAGGTCGGCGCGAGCGTGTTCACGCCGGGGCTGTCTATGACGGAGCACTCCTGGTCCTTAAGCCGGGAGGACCCCCTCGACACCTCGACGGTCGTGCCGGGATAGTTCGACACGGTGGCGTATCTGCCGGTAAGCGCCCCGAA
>JACRCI010000063.1 GCA_016219105.1 Deltaproteobacteria bacterium
CTCAACTTTACGGACGCGGAGGCGAAGACTGCGGCGGCAACGGAGTTCATAAAACGCTACGGATTCCCCGGCCCGATCAACTGTGAAAATGAGGCCCCGGGGTGCTTCCCTGCCTTCGACTACGCAGGGATAACGACGGCGCTCGAAGCCCTCTTCAATACCGACTTAAGGGAGATACTAAAAAATATAAGCGTCCCCGTGCTCCTTATACACGGCGGGAAAGATACCGTCACGCCCGTCGGCGCGTCAAAATTTCTTGAGTCGCGCATGAAGGTGGCGTCCCTTACCGTTTTTGAAGATGCGGGCCACGCGCCTTTCATAACCGAGTCCGAGAGGTTCAACAATACGCTCAAGGGTTTTCTCGAAATTTTATGATAGAGAAGTCTGCCATAAAAAAATCTTTCTCCCGCGCGGCCCGGACCTATGACGCATACGCCTCGCTCCAAAAGGAGGCGGCCGGGGTCGTCGCGTCTTTATTGTCGCGGTTTGCGAGGGAGGCAGTCCCGGTCACGGTGGAATCAGGTGTCGCACCAAACGCGCCCTTGATGCCTCCCATGACCTTGCTCGACGCGGGCTCAGGCACCGGGGCGCTATCTGCATTTTTAAAGGACGAGGGCTGTCGCATATTCGGGGTCGATATCGCGCTCCCGATGCTCGAGTGCTCGCAAGAGTCTCTACCCTGGACAGGAGGGATGCTTGCAACAGGAGACCTCGAAGCCTTGCCCTTTAAAGATGCCTCATTCGACGCCGTCGCCTCTTCACTCGCCCTGCAATGGACAGAGCCGGAGTTATCGTTTCGTGAAGCCGCGCGGGTATTGAAGCCGGGCGGGCTATTCGTCTTCTCCACGCTCGGCCCTGCGACCCTCCATGAGCTCCGGGATTGCCTGGGCTCGGATGCGCTCGCGCGGTTCACCGGCATGATTGAGGCCCTTCGCCTCATCGAGGCCTCGGGTTTCGAGACCGTCTTTTCCGAAGAGAGGCTGGTTACAAAAAATTATCCGACACTCCGCGACCTGCTTATCACATTGAAGCAGATCGGGGCCTCGCCTGTCTCAAAGGGGCGCATGGGGCCAGCGGCCTCGTCGTTAAAAAAAGCCGAGGCGGATTATTTGAAAAGGTTTGGCGGGGAAGGCTCTGGCGTAAGGGCCACATACGAGCTCATATACATCGTTGCGAGAAAGAGGGCCTGATGAAAAAAAGCGCGAGAGAAAAGCGGCTCGCACGGTTTGACAAGCGCCATGTCTGGCACCCGTTCACGCAGATGAGCGAGTGGGAGGCGGGAGACCCCCTCATAATCGAGAAGGGGCGCGGCAATTACCTTATCGACATAAACGGGAGGCGATACCTCGACGGCGTCTCATCCCTCTGGGTAAACCTGCACGGCCACGGAAACAGGAAGATAGACTCCGCCATAAAAAAACAGCTCGGAAATATCGCGCACTCGACACTCCTCGGCCTCTCGAATGTGCCGTCGATCGAGCTCGCCGAAAGGCTCGTTCGTATCGCGCCCAGGGGCCTCTCCCGGGTCTTCTACTCGGACAACGGCTCTACGGCCGTGGAAATTGCCCTCAAGATGGCCTTTCAATACTGGGAACAGGCGAAGAAGGATTTTAACCGCCGCAAGTTCATCGCCTTTACCGGCGCGTACCACGGCGACACCTTCGGCTCGATGTCCGTAGGAGAGATAGACATATTCGTAAAGAAGTACAAGCCGCTACTCTTCGGGACGCTCCGCGCGCCTTACCCCTACTGCTACAGGTGCCCTGTGGGCAAGGACAAGGCCGACTGCAAGACCGAGTGCCTGAAAGCATTTGAGGAGATCTTAAAAAAACACTCGCATGAAATCGCCGCGTGCGTAATAGAGCCCGTCATACAGGGCGCGGCAGGGATGATCGTCTCTCCTCCGGGGTTTTTGAAAAAGGTGCGGAGCCTCACGCGAAAATACGGCGTCCTCCTCATAGCCGACGAGGTCGCGGTCGGCTTCGGCAGGACGGGCAGGATGTTCGCATGCGAAACCGAGAATGTCTCTCCTGACTTCCTCTGCCTCGCCAAGGGCATAACGGGCGGGTACATGCCTCTTGCGGCTACCCTTACGACAGAAAAAATATACAGGGCCTTTCTAGGAAGGTACGATGAATACAGGTCCTTTTTCCACGGCCACACCTACACGGGAAACCCGCTCGGGTGCGCGGCGGCGATCGCGAACCTCGATATATTCGAGAGCGGGCGCGTGCTCGACAGGATGAAGCCGAAGACGATCCTTTTCGGAGAGATACTTAAAAAGTTCGAGGCGCTCGCCCATGTCGGCGATGTCAGGCATAAGGGGCTTGTCGCCGGGATAGAGCTTGTGAAGGATAGAAAAACGAAAGAGCCGTTCGCCTCCAGCGAGCGCACGGGCCACCGGGTTGCAATGGAAGCGCGCGAGCGCGGCCTCATCATAAGGCCGTTGGGCGATGTCGTCGTAATCATGCCGCCCTTGAGCATAACTGAAGCAGAGATAAAAAAGATGATGAAGACCGTATTCGACAGCGTCAGGAAGGTGACTGAAGAGTGATGGCGCGCGCCTTCTTCATAACCGGGACAGATACGAATGTCGGCAAGACCTTTGTCGCCGCGCTCATCGCGCGGGCCTTGAAGGCAAGAGGGATTGACATCGGCGTAATGAAGCCCGTTGAGACAGGTTGCGCGGTGAAAGACGGCGCGCTCGTGCCAATGGACGCAGTAGCGTTGAAAGAGGCGGCCGAGTCGAATGCCCCCATCGACCTCATAAACCCTTACAGGTTCGCCCCTCCCCTTTCGCCGAATGTCGCGGCGCGGCTTTCAGGCGTTGAGATAGACATGGACAGAATCGAGTCTGCCTTCAAAACGCTCTCAGCCGTTCACGAAATAATCCTCGTCGAAGGCGCAGGAGGCCTCCTTGTCCCATTGAACAACGACTCCACTATGGCAGACCTCGCCCTTCGCCTTGGTTCACAGCTTTTGATAGTCACGCCTTCCCGTCTCGGCGTCATAAACCACGCGCTTTTGACTTGCGAATGTGCGAGGGCGCGAGGGCTCGATCTGGCTGGCGTGATACTCAATCACCCGGCTAACCGATCAAACGACGCGAGCATAAAGTATAACCGTTCGGAAATAGAACGGTACGCGCCGGTGCTCGCCGAGATACCGTACACGCCCGCCGGAGGGACTTTGCCGGAACTCCCCGAGACCATGCTCAAGGTCTTTCAATAAGCAAATTTCTCCTCTCCTCTCGGAAGAGGCCTTTACGCAAGACACTGGATCCCCGCTTTCGCGGGGATGACAATTTGTATTGTCTGTCATTCCCGAGGTTTTAATCGGGAATCCAGTTTTAAGCACCTATCGATGGAAACTGCACGCCATGCATCATACGGATTACGAATATTATGGTTCAGGTTACAAACCAGTACTGTCCGGTTAAATTTTAAGTTCATCGGTAGAGGCTTATCGAGAAAAATAAATTGCTTATTTTTCAAGAAGTTAGGTCTTGGCAAAATATGCTGTCCGGAAAAACCTTAATCTTAATCGCAAAGAGGCTTTTCTGAAATCGTAAGAGCTTCCTTTTTC
>JACRCI010000065.1 GCA_016219105.1 Deltaproteobacteria bacterium
ACACCTTCAAAACCCTTTAAGATAAGAAAGAAGCGTATCCCCCCGCCAAAGGACCACCCTTGGAGGAAGTATTCACACGCTGCCAAAAAGAGGACATTTCTATTTTGGCGAAAAGAGGACATTTCTATTTTGGCTTGACATCCGGCCATATATTTGTTGACTTACTTTTTTTGTAATGCTAATTAATAAAAAATTGGCTTTTATTCCAACCCTGCGTCAACTTTAGCATGCCCGGAGCGTTATGGCCGTTGAAGGAAAGATACTGCCGGTTGAGGAGATAAAAGATCTCTACGGACGCGGCGATACCGAGGGGATTAAAAGGCTCATAGCCCCGCTCCACCCCACGGACATCGCCCGTCTTTTCGAGGGGCTCGACGAGGCCGAAACAGTAAGGGTCTTCAGGCTTCTCCATAAAGGCGTGGCGGCTTCCGTCCTCCTCGAGCTCGACAGCCGCGTTAAGGAATTCCTCGTTTCATCCGTCTCCGCGGAGGAACTGGCCCAGATCGTGGGTGAGATGGAGAGCGACGACGCGGCCGACATAGTCGCGGAACTGCCGCTGAAAGAGGCGAAAGAGGTACTCGATGGCATAGAGAAGAAAGAGGCCGTCGAGGTTGAGAAACTCCTCAAGTACCCCGAGGATACGGCCGGCGGAAAGATGCAGGCCGAGCTCGTCTCGGTCAGGGAAGACGTAACCGTCAGGGACACCATAGAGGAGGCGCGGCGCAGAAGCAAGGAGGTCGAGAATTTCTCAAGTTTGTTCGTCGTTGACTCAAGGGGCGCTTTCGTGGGCACGGTGCCGCTGGAGAGGCTCATCCTCGCCGATGAAGATCAGCCCATAAAGGACATAACCGACACAAAGGCCCTGAAGGTCACCACGGACGTGGACCAGGAGGAGGTCGCGAAGATGTTCCGGCGTTACGACCTCCTGTCCATGCCGGTTGTGGACAGGCATAACCGCCTCGTGGGCCGGATAACCGTGGACGACGTCGTTGACGTAATCGAGGAGGAGATATTCGAGGACTTCTACCGCATGGCGGGGTTGAACGTCGAGGAGAGGGTCTTCGACCCGGCAAGGCGCTCGATATGGATGAGGTTCCCCTGGCTCCTCGCGAACCTCGGCACCGCGTTCCTGGCCGCGAGCGTTGTGGGTATCTTCCGCTCCACGATAGAAGGGCACGTGGTGCTCGCGGTGTTCATGCCGATTGTGGCCGGCATGGGCGGAAACGCCGCCACACAGACCATCACCGTGGTCGTCAGGGGGCTCGCGCTCGGAGAGATGGCGCCAAAGACCGCCAGATGGGTGCTCAGGAAAGAGGGGCTTGTGGGGCTTGCCAACGGGGTTTTGACCGGCATAGTCGCGACGTTCCTGTCGTACATATTCGGGGTTCAACTCATGATCGGGGTCTTGCTTTTCCTGGCCATGATAATAAACCTCCTGATAGCGGGCTTAAGCGGCGCGTTCATTCCGCTCGTACTCAGGTGGTTCAAGGTAGACCCGGCGCTATCCGCCACCATCTTCGTCACCACGTGCACCGACATCGGCGGGTTCTTCGCGTTCCTCGGTCTGGCCTCGGTGTTCATGAAGATAGGGCTCCTGTGACGAGGGGTTATCACTCAACGGACGCCGTCATACTGAACTCCATCGTCTACGGCGAGTCCGACAGGATAGTCACCTTTTATACGAAAGACCACGGGAAATTAAAGGGGATAGCAAAAGGGGCGCTGAGGAGCAAAAAACGGTTTGTGGGCAACTTGGACCCCTTAAGCCGGGTGAGACTCCTTTTTTTCCAGACCGGAAAAAGCGATCTGGTGAGGGTCGAGGGCGTAACGCTCGTTGACGGTTTTACGCCGCTTAAAGGCGAGATAGAGAGATACGGCAGCGCCTGCTGCATGATCGAACTTACGAACGAAATGACGAGAGAGGGCATGGTCAGCCCCGCGTTTTTCGATATCCTTGCCGGTTTTTTAGGCTTGATGGATGAAGGGGCCGGCCGGCATGGCCGGCTGGCTGACCGGCGAGGCCGGTTGGATGACCCGGAGATACTCCTGAGGTTCTTCGAGATAAAACTCCTTACGATGATGGGATACCTGCCGCATCTTGAGGGGTGCGTTGTATGCAGGGAGGGTTTGAACGGCGAAAGGGTGTTTTTCTCGTCGGAAAAGGGAGGTGTCGTTTGTAAGGCCTGCGCCACGGGTTTGAAAGACATTATCCCGGTTTCTGCGGGCACGGCGCGGTTTTTCACGATGGCCGCCAAGATGGACATTGAAAAGCTCGGTCGCCTCGTGCCCGGCCCCATGTCCGCGAAGGAGGGGGAAAAGGTGCTTTCAAATTTCATACGGTACCAGCTCGGCAAGGAATTGAAGACCAGGAGGTTCATGGAAAAGGTACACGGGACTTTAGACGGATATCTCTGAGGGGGCGGCGGCATGTATTTCCAGGAAGTCATATTGACCTTGCAGAAATTCTGGGCCAAAAGGGGATGCGCGATCCTCCAGCCCTATGACATGGAAAAGGGCGCGGGCACGTTCAATCCCGCGACGTTCCTCAAGGTGCTTGGACCCGAGCCGTGGAGGGCCGCGTATGTCGAGCCGTCGCGCCGGCCGACTGACGGCCGCTACGGCGAAAACCCCAACCGGCTCCAGCACTATTATCAATTTCAGGTGATACTGAAACCCTCGCCGGACGACATACAGGACATATACCTTTTGAGTTTGAAGGAACTCGGCATAGACCCCCTCAGGCACGACATCCGCTTCGTGGAGGACGACTGGGAATCGCCCACCCTGGGGGCGTGGGGGCTGGGATGGGAGGTGGGGCTCAACGGCATGGAGATAACGCAGTTTACGTATTTCCAGCAGGCCGGCGGCATAGACCTCAAGCCCGTCTCCGGCGAGATTACCTACGGCCTTGAGAGGATCGCCATGTATCTGCAGGGCGTTGACAGCGTGTTCGACCTCGGATGGGCGGACGGGATAAAATACGGGGACGTGCATTTAAGGGGCGAGCAGGAATACTCGCGTTATAACTTCGACGAGGCGGACACCGCTTCTCTCGCGGAGCTTTTCAGCATGTACGAGAAAGAGGCGCTGAGGCTCCTTGAAAAATCCCTTGTCCTGCCGGCCTATGATTTCTGCCTTAAATGCTCGCACGTCTTCAACCTCCTCGACGCCCGTGGCGCGATAAGCGTTGCCGAAAGGACGCGTTACATCGGCAGGGTGAGGGCGCTGGCGAGGGGATGCGCCGAGGGGTATCTCAAGTCGAGGGAGGAGATGGGGTTCCCGCTCTTGAAAGAGAAAAGGGCGGCCGGGTAGGCTTCTGTTTATATGTAAAAAAAGAAATCCATGGACTCGTCTGAAACAAAATCCGTTGCAAGCGGCGTATCTTCCGGGTTTACGGCGCTTATTTTCATGTCTCTACTTTTAGCCGCCTGTCAGGCCGTAAAGGTTAAAAAAGCCGCGCCAATCGTCGTCAGCGGTTTTTTCACCCCTGAATCCGTTATAGCCGATCCCGCGGGTAAAAGGTTTTTTGTCTCCGATATCGGCCCGGCGATCGAGATGAGCGCAAAAGACGGCGACGGCTATATCTCCGAGCTTTCGCCGGAAGGGGAGATCCTGCACAAACGATACCTGCCAAAAAGCGGTGTCTTGAACGCCCCCAAGGGCATGGCGATAATCGGCAATACACTTTATGTCGCGGACATAGACAGGATAGTCGCCTTTGACCTGACGACGAGGGACGAGGTTTTCGAGCTTGATTTTTCTTCCGAAAAGACCGTGTTCCTGAACGACCTCGCAGTATTTGACGACCATACCCTCTTTGTTTCCTCCACCGACACCGGAAAAATCTATAAGGTTTCTCTCGGCCACAGGCCGGAGTTTTCGGTGCTTGCGGAGGGTATCCTCGGCGCCAACGGGCTGTATTATGACAAAAAAGGCAACAGGCTGTTCGTTGTGGGCTTCGGCAAGGGTTTTATCGAGGCTAACGGCGAGGTCGGCGTAATCCGACTGGCCGTCGTGGACGGCCGGTTGGCAGGCGGGGAGCGGAAATATCAAAAATTCCCCGGCGTCAGCGGGGCGTTCGAGGGGGTGGCGCTTTTGCCTGACGACAGGCTTGTTTTTTCGGACTGGACGGCCAGCGGCAAGCCCGGAGTTATGCGGGTCTATGATTTAAACACAGGGGAATTATCCGTCTTTAAGCTGTCCGAGGATATCCGGGGGCTGGCGGATTTTTTCTATGACAGGGATACCGGAAAACTCTGGCTGCCCAATATGATGGACGGCAAGATCTTGATTGAAAACGCGCGGTAGGCCGGGATAAAAAGCGGGCGTCCCCTCAATAGCTCGATACGTTCATCTCCTCCATCTTCCCCGTGACCATGAACACTATCCTCTCGGCTATGTTCGTGGCCCTGTCCGCGATCCGTTCCATATTGTGGGCTACCCAGATAAGGTAGGTGGCCCCCTGGATTTTTTTCGGGTCTTCTATCATCATGAGCAGCAGTTCCCTGTATATCTGCTCGTATAGGGCATCCACGACATCATCCATGCCGCCGATCTTTTTTGCTTTTTCAACGTCCCTGTCTACAAACGCCTTTAAACATTCCTCCAGCATGTTTGAGGCCGCCTCGACCATCCTCGGGATGTCAATGAGGGGCTTTACAAGAGGGGCGTCGCCTATGAGGAGGTTTATCTTGGCGTTCCCCTCGGCATGGTCGCCTATCCTTTCAAGGTCGGTTATGATGTTGAGTATGGCCGTCAATATCCTCAGGTCTCCGGCCATGGGCTGCTGGGTCGCCATAAGGAGTATGCAGCGCTCCTCGATGTCAAAGCGCTTTCTGTTTATGAGGCGGTCGTTCTTGATTATCTCCCTCGACTTTTCAAAGTCCCTCTTTTCGAGGGCCTCTATCGAGTCCCGGACCACCTTTATGACGGTTCCGCCCCTCTCCATCATCTCGCCCTCAAGTTCCTTCAGCGCCCTGTGATAAGCCTCTCTTGTCATTTTGCCTCCATATTCAAGTTTCTTTGTCCGTCAGAGAAATGACGAGATTGCCGCGGCCTTCGGCCTCGCAATGACAAAAAGGATACCGCTAACCGAATCTCCCGGTAATGTAATCTTCCGTCAGTTTGTTCGACGGCGCGGTAAATATCTTTTTTGTCACATCGAACTCCACGAACTCGCCGAGCATGAAAAACCCGGTAAAGTCCGAAACCCTCGCCGCCTGCTGCATGTTGTGGGTGACTATGACGACAGTGTAATCCTTTTTGAGTTCAGTAATCAAATCCTCTATCTTCGCCGTCGCTATCGGGTCAAGGGCGGAGCACGGCTCATCAAAGAGTATGACCTTCGGGTTTACGGCAATCGCCCTTGCTATACAGAGGCGCTGCTGCTGGCCCCCGGAAAGGGAAAGGGCGCTTGCGTGCAGCCGGTCTTTAACCTCATTCCAGAGGGCCGCCTTTCTCAGACTCTCCTCCACGGTTTCTTTCAGGGCGTTTTTTCCGCCTATGCCCTGTATCCTCAAACCGTAGGCGACATTTTCAAAAACGGTTTTTGGAAAGGGATTGGGTTTCTGAAAAACCATCCCTATCTCGCGCCTTAGTTCTATTATGTCCACCCTGTCGGAATAAACGCTGGTCCCGTTATAAATGATTTCCCCTTCTATCCTGAACCCCGGGACAAGGTCGTTCATACGGTTAAAGCACCTTATAAAGGTGGATTTTCCGCACCCCGAGGGGCCGATTATCGCCGTGACGGATTTTTTGGGGATGTTGAGATTTACATTTCTCAGCGCCTCTTTTATCCCGTAATATGCGCTCAGTTGTTTAATCTCGAATGTCATTTCCATGAAACTACCACCTTATCTTTTTCTGGTATCTGTGCCGTATCCATACGGCGACGGAGTTCATGAGAAATGTTATTGCAAGGAGCACTATTATCGCCGCCGCCGCGTTCGTGGAAAAACCCTTCTGCGGTCTCGATACCCAGTTGAATATCTGTATCGGTAAAACCGTGAATGCGTCAAAAAGCCCGGTAAGATTTACAAACGGAAATTGCGAGGAGACGGGGCTTGCCGGCAGGAAGGCAACATAGGTCAATGCCCCTATGGTTATCAAAGGCGCGGTCTCCCCTATCGCCCTTGACATGGCCAGTATCGTGCCGGTAAGTATGCCCGGAAGGGCGGCCGGCAGGACCTGATTCCGCATGGTCTGCCATTTGGTCGCCCCGAGCGCATAACTTGCCTCCCTTATTGAAAAAGGTATGGCCTTCAATGCCTCCCTTGTCGAGAGTATTATGATGGGCAGAACGAGGATGGCGAGCGTTGCGGCGCCTGAAAGGACGCTCCTCTCCAGCGCCATGGCCCTTACAAAAAGCCCCAGACCCAGAAGCCCGTATATTACAGAGGGCACCCCGGCGAGGTTCGCGATGTTTATCTCTATGAATCCCGTAAGGTAGTTTTTCTTTGCGTATTCTTCAAGGTATATCGCGGCCATTATTCCGACCGGAAAGGCGATAACGCCGGTTATGGCCATGACCCAGACGGTTCCAACCCATGCGGAAAGTATGCCAGCCTCCTCCGGATGTCTCGAAGGGAAACTTGTAAGAAACTGTAGCGACAGTCTTCCAATGCCGTCCGAAAGGATATCCAGCATGAGCGCGAAGAGCACCACCAGACCGACAAGGGTGGCCGCAAGCCCCACCGTGAAAAAGGACCGGTCAGCCCATTTGCTTATGCGTCGTTTCATATCAGTCATATACCTCCCTGAACCTCTTTGCAAGGAGGTAGCTTAGTATATTCAACGCAAACGTAACGACAAAAAGGCCCATCCCGGCCGCGAATATCGTCCTGTACTCAAGTGTGCCGGCAGGAGTATCGCCGAGGCTTACCTGAACGATATAGGCGGTTACCGTCTCTATGGGGACAAGCGGGTTTACCGTAAGCCGCGGTTGAAGACCCGCGGCTATCGCCACGACCATTGTTTCCCCGACGGCCCTGGATATGCCGAGTATGAAAGACGCCGCTATTCCTGAAAATGCGGAAGGCACGACCACCCGCATTGCCACCTGAAGTTTTGTCGCGCCAAGCGCATACGCCCCTTCCCTCAGACCCATTGGAACCGCATGCATGGAATCCTCGCTGAGCGAAGAGACGATCGGTATTATCATGATGCCCATGACGATACCGGGAGAGAGCGCGTTAAAGCCGGAAAGCGCCGGAATAATATTCTGTAGAAGAGGGGTTACGAATAAAAGAGCGAAATAACCGTAGACAACCGTTGGAACCGCGGCAAGAACCTCGATCAGGGGTTTTATGATCGCCCTCAATCTGTCCGGCGCGTATTCGCTCAAGAATATCGCGCTTATAAGTCCCACCGGGAGGGCGACAAGCATGGCTATGGCCGTTGTAAGGAACGTCCCCGCGAAAAGGGGAAGAATACCGAAGTGCTTTTCGGAGAAAAGAGGGGTCCACTGGGTGTCGGTCAGGAAGTCTATTATCGAGACCTCTTTGAAGAACCCGTATGTTTCAAAAACAAGGACCGCTATTATCCCGAACGTTATGAACACGGAAAAGAGGGCGCTGAGAAAAAGCGCCCCCTCTATTGCCCTCTCTTTTAGTCTTGTGGCCCCCCGCATCGGGTTATTCCCTCTTTAGTATTTCCTCTATCTTTACGCCGACCGTTGCGCCGTGCCCGCCGAAGACAGAGCCGGCGAGTTTCCTCTCAAACCTTTTGAGCGCAAGTTCGTAGGCCTTTTGAGGAAGCGCTATGTAGCCGACCTCTTTGGAGAGTCCGCCCGCGTTCTTCATGTAGAACTCAATGAACCTCTTTACCTCCGGCTTGTCGGCGTTCTTCTTTGCGACATAGATGAATATGGGCCTTGCAAGGGGCTGGTATGCGCCCTCAACGACATTTTCGTACGTGGGAAGAACCGGCCCCTTTCCGTTTGCGTCATTTCCATCGTCAACGGGAACGAGTTTCAGCGTGTCTTTATTGTGATCGTAGTATGCCACACCGAAGAAGCCGAGCGCAAGCGCATCCGTTGAGATGCCCTGGACAAGGACGTTATCGTCTTCGCTCGCGGTGTAGTCGCCGCGGCTCGCGCCGCCCTTTCCGACTATTGCCTCCGTAAAGTAGTCAAAAGTTCCCGAGTCAACCCCCGGGCCGAAAAGGTGCATCTCCTTATCCGGCCAGCCGGCCCTTATCTGGTTCCATCTTGTGTTTTTACCCTGTGAGGCCGGCTCCCATATCTTCTTTAACTCTTTTACGGTGATAGAGTCAATCCAGTTGTTCCTGGGGTTTACAAGGACTGCGAGCCCGTCGTATGCAACCGGCAGTTCTATGTATTCTATGCCGTTTTTCCCGCAGAGCGCAACCTCCGACTCCTTTATCGGGCGGGATGCGTCCGATATATCAAGTTCCCCGTTGCAGAACTTTTTAAAGCCGCCCCCTGTGCCGGATATTCCGACCGTGACCCTTGTCTTCCCGCGTTCGGTTTTCTGAAACTCCTCTGCCACCGCCTCTGTTATAGGGTATACGGTGGATGAGCCGTCCACCTTTATGAGGTCGGCGGCAGATACACTGCCCCGGCCGGACATGATAAGCGCCGTTATGACAACCAGCAACGCCGTCATGGATTTCTTCATTTTCATTTCCTCCCTTTTATCATATTTATCATATTATCCGGTTTTTTAGAAGTATAGTTGCGCTTGGACCTGAAAAACGTCCTTTTTATTATCGTCCGCGAGGTATCCGCTTGCGCTTTTTTCATACTTTTCCTTTCTCCTTTTTTTATTATTCTTGAGTTAGAGTATAATCCGCTTCCGTTACAGGATTATTACACGGATGTTACGTTTGCGTGAAATCCCCCCCGGCAAGGTATTGCCACATTTTCATCATGCGATGGAGTGAAAATATGGATTGACAGCGCTTTTACTGTTCGGTTAGTATGAAATTGCATATGGGCACAAACAGGTCTCAGGAGATATTTAAAAAGGCGGTCAAGCTCATCCCCGGCGGCGTAAACAGTCCGGTCAGGGCGTTCAAGGCCGTGGGCGGGAACCCGCTTTTCATAAAAAAGGCAAAGGGCGCGAAGATATACGACGTGGACGGGAACGTCTACATAGATTACGTCGGCTCGTGGGGGCCCATGATACTGGGGCACGCGCATCCGAGGGTCTCCTCGGCCCTTAAAAAAGCGGTTGAAAACGGGACGAGCTACGGGGCGCCGACCGAGCTCGAGGTCGAGCTCGCCGAGCTTGTGACCGGGGGCTTCCCGTCCATCGAAATGGTGAGGTTCGTCAATTCCGGCACCGAGGCCACGATGAGCGCCATAAGGCTCGCCAGGGCCTATACCAAAAGGGACAGGATTATAAAGTTCGAGGGGTGCTACCACGGCCATGCCGACAGCCTCCTGGTGAAGGCCGGGAGCGGCGCGGCCACGTTCGGGGTGCCCGACAGCCCCGGGGTCCCGGCGGACATCGCTAAAAACACATACAGCGCGGTGTACAACGACCTCGGCTCCGTAAAAAAGATATTCGAAAAAGACCCCGAAGGCGTTGCCTGCGTCATCGTGGAGGGCGTCGTTGGCAACATGGGTGTTGTGCGCCCGAAGGCCGGATTTTTAGAAGGCCTCAGGGTGTTGACCTCGCAGTACAGGGCGGTCTTCATAATGGACGAGGTGATGAGCGGATTCAGGCTCTGCTACGGCGGGGCGCAGAAGGCGTATAACATCACGCCGGACCTGACGTGCCTCGGAAAGATCATAGGCGGCGGTCTGCCGGTCGGCGCCTTCGGCGGCCATCGTAAGATTATGGAGATGCTCGCGCCGAGCGGGCCGGTTTATCAGGCCGGGACCCTCTCCGGCAACCCGCTCGCGATGACCGCCGGGATAGAGACCTTGAGGGAACTCGGCAAAAAGGGCGTGTACGAAAAACTCATCGCCGCGACCGAGGGACTCTGCGAAGGGATTTCCGATATCGCCAGGGCAAGGGGGGTTGTATGCCAGGTTGCCCGGGCGGGAAGCATGTTTACGCTGTTTTTCAGCGATTTTCCGATAAAAAATTATGACGACGCGAAAAAATGCGACCTCAAGAAATTCTCGGCCTATTTCACGAGGATGCTCAAAAACGGTGTTTTCCTCCCTCCCTCCCAGTTCGAGGCCGCTTTCATGAGCCTCGCCCACACGGGCCCGGACATCGAAAAGACGCTCAAGGCAATGGATAAGAGCCTCAAGGGGCTTTGATCCACGCGCAGGCCATTATGCCAGATTGAGAGGCACCCTCTCAGGATTTTTTTCGATTGCGTCCAGGACCTTTTCCGCGTAACCCTTTTCGGTTTTGAAACCGCATAGCGAAGCCTTTTTAAGCGCTGTTTTTAATATCGCGGCGGCCTTGCGTTTTCCGCCCCTTTTGAACTCTATCTGGCCGGTCCCGATCATGCAGTAGATAATCCCCCTCGGGTCCTTTGTCTTTTTAAAGAGCCTTTCCGCCTTTTTGAAATTCCTTCCGGCGGCCTTGCTCTCTCCGAGCATGTGATGGGCGGTCCCCTCAGCCCAGAGCGTGTAAGCGTAGCTGACCCTGTCGCCTATTTTTTTATAGTTCGCCGCGGCCTTTTTAAAGTATTCAAGGGATTCCCTGAACTTCTCCCTCATCCTCAGGGAATTGGCCATGCCGCAGTACGAGTAGGCTACCCCGAAGGTGTCTCTCGATTCCTTGAAAAGCGAGTTGGCCAGAGAGTAATACATCCATGACGCGCCGTATCTGCCGGCGACGCGCGATGCCCCGCCCAGGCCGGTAAGCGAATAGCCTACGCCCGCGGGGTCTTTCAGTCTTTCAAAAAGCCTTTTTGACTTTTTAAACGTCTCGATCGCCTCTTTCACGTCTCCCTGTATCCTGAGCGCCCCGGCCTTTGCCCACAGGGTGAAGGCCTGGCCGGCGGCGTCTTTTCCGGCGCAATACGCAACGAGCGCCCTGTCGAAAAGCCTCAACGCCTCCTTGAACCGCCCGGTCGCCCTGAGGCTTAAACCCAGCCCAACGAGCGCGTCCGTTGAATCCGTATCCCTCTTGAGCGCCCTTGAGAGCCGGTGCGCCTCTTTGTAGAATTTCCTGGCCTGGCCGAATTCGCCGGTCATCCTGTATACGTCGCCGAGAGAGAAAAGGCAGGAGAGTTTAATCTCGACGTCCTTGCCCGCGAGCCTTTTCGCCTCGAGGTAAAGACGTAACGCCCCGATGAATTTAGATTTTCTTCTCATCTTTTCGGCTTTTGAGAATATGGGATACGGGCTTTTATTGGCTCTTTTTTTCACGGCGCGCAACCTCACGGCGTTTTAAGTGATTATATTTTATTGGAGGGCGTGTTTGCAAATCGCGGTTTCCGGGGGGAGATTAAAAGATGTCATTCTCCATGACACGTTCCGCTACCGCGGACGTGAGGCTTTCAATGGCCTCTGAGAGGTGCTTAATCTGGAACGGTTTCAGGAGAAAAGGCCGGCCCGTGGTTTTTATGAAGGACTCGTTTTCCTGACTCAGATGTCCGCTTATGAATATTACCCTGCCGCAGAGGTGCGGGGAGGTCGCGCACAGCCTTTTATAGAAATTCACCCCGTCCATCACGGGCATCCTGACGTCGGTTATTATCGCGTGGTACTGTTTTGCCTCGGCCATCTTGATCGCCTCAAGGCCGTTTGTGGCCCGTTCGACCCTGAAACCGTCCTCGGAAAGGCAGGCGTCCAGCAGTTCGAGCAGGACCGGCTCGTCGTCCACAACGAGGACGCACCTTTGATTGTCCATCAGGAAACCCTCAGTCATTCCCGCGATGCGGGTTTGATTCCTCGAAGCAAGCCTCGGATTGTTTGGAACGATATTCCATGATACCCCGCAACTTGGCTCCGGGGAGGTTCATTGCGTATTCGGCGGGCTGTATCCAAAGGGGTGTTTTTCGGGATGTTGTGTTCCGTCGGCTACCGCTCCATTGGCAGGCTGCTGAAAAAGTCCATCTGCTGCGTTGTCATCGTCGCTCGTCACTGCGGCGTAGATGATAACTACGCCTCGTTCCTCGCTCCTCGACGCCTTGCATCTGGAGCTTTTCGGGGTACCCATCCGAAGGATGGGTCGGCCTGAATAAGTTTCGAGTTTTTCCGCAAACTATCAGTTCAGGTAAAGGCGATTATAGCAATTCAAAACAGGCAGTCAAGGGGTTTTTTGGTATTTTTATTTCCTTTACAGCGTAAACCCCTTCTGCTAATCTTTTTTTCATGCGGAAGCTAAGGATCGCGATGGCGCAGATAAACCCGACTGTCGGAGCGCTCGAAAGGAACGCCGGGAAGATACTCGGGTTCGCGGAAAAGGCCGCAGGCGCCCATTGCGACCTGGTCGTGTTCCCCGAGCTCGCGGTAACCGGCTACCCGCCCGAAGACCTCCTTTTAAAGCCGAGCTTCATCGGCGACAACATAAAGACCCTCCAGAAGCTCAGCCGTAAAATCCGCGGCATAACGGCCATCGTGGGTTTTGTGGACAAAAAAGAGGACATCTACAACGCGGCGGCCGTAATCCACAAGGGGGGCGTCGTTGCCGTATATCACAAGATGTTCCTGCCCAACTACGGGGTGTTCGACGAGCAGAGGTATTTCCAGGCCGGTAAAAGCCCTCTCAATTTCACGTTAGCCTTCCCGCGCGCAGGCGCGGATAATAGCGTGACCGTCGGCGTCGGCATCTGCGAGGACATCTGGTATCCAGAGGGGCCTGCGCGGGTCCAGGCCCTCATGGGGGCGCACGTGATAGTGAATATAAACGCGTCCCCGTATCACTGCGGCAAGGCGCTCCAGAGGGAGGAGATGCTCACCACGCGGGCCATGGATAACGAGGTGATAATAGCGTATAACAACATGGTCGGAGGGCAGGACGAACTCGTATTCGACGGCCAGGGCATGATTATAAACGAGGAAGGCGCTATTATCGCCAGGGGAAGGGCGTTTTCAGAGGACCTGATAATAGCCGACCTCGACATAGAGGCCGTCTCCAGAAAGAGGCTGCATGATACGCGCAGGAGGAAGGAAAGGCCGGACGCGGGCGAGGGGGGTTTAAGGGAGATAACCCTGCATGCCGGGAGGAATAAAAAGAAAAGACCGGTTCCGCGAAGGCCGTCCGTTCCGGCCCGGTCCGCGGCGGAGGAGGTCCTGAGCGCGCTTGTCCTGGGCACGAAAGATTACGTGAGGAAAAACGGGTTCCGCCACTGCGTCATGGGGCTTAGCGGAGGCGTGGATTCATCGCTCGTGGCCGCTATTGCGGCCGAATCCCTCGGAGCGGAAAACATGACCGGGGTTTTCATGCCGTCCGTGTATTCGTCACGGGAGAGCAGGATTGACGCGCAAGCCCTCGCGAAAAACCTCGGCATGGAATTCCTCACGATACCGATTGACCCGCTTTTTGACGGCTACCTCAAGACTTTCAAGGGACCTTTCGCGGGACGCCGTCCGGACGTTACCGAGGAAAACATACAGGCGCGGATACGCGGAAATATCCTCATGGCGCTTTCCAATAAGTTCGGCTGGCTGGTGCTCACGACCGGCAACAAAAGCGAGCTCAGCGTCGGGTATGCCACGCTCTACGGTGACATGGCCGGAGGGTTCAGCGTGATAAAGGACGTGCCCAAGACCATGGTCTACGGCATAGCGGCTTTCATCAACGCCCGCGAGGGACGGGACGTAATCCCGGAGAGGGTCCTTAAAAAGGCCCCCTCGGCCGAACTGAGGCCCCGCCAGACCGACCAGGACACCCTGCCGC
>JACRCI010000067.1 GCA_016219105.1 Deltaproteobacteria bacterium
AGGCGCGAGAGCGCCTCCATCTTCTGGTCGTTCCTCACCTCATAGAATATCTGGTTTATCTTGGGTGCGGTGAGCGTGTCGGATGCTATCCTGATCTTTTCGGGGTTCTTCATGTAACGCTTGGAGATCTTCATAATCTGCTCGGCCATGGTCGCCGAGAATAGGAGCGTCTGCCTCTCCTCGGGGGTCTCCTTGAGTATCCTGTTTATATCGTCGAGGAACCCCATGTCGAGCATCTCGTCGGCCTCGTCGAGCACGACTACTTTTACGCCCTTCAAGGAGAGGGTCTTCCTCTCGATGTGGTCGAGCACCCTGCCGGGCGTCCCGACGACTATATGGACGCCTTTCGCGAGCGCCTTTATCTGCCTCTCGATGGATGTGCCGCCGTAGACCGGGAGGGCATGGAGCCTCTTGAATTTCCCGAGCTTGTTCATCTCCTCCGCGGCCTGTATGGCGAGCTCCCTCGTAGGCGCGAGGATGAGCGCCTGAACGCCGTGACCCGCCCGGTCGACGCGCTCTACTATGGGTATGCCGAAGGCGGCGGTCTTTCCCGTCCCTGTCTGTGCCTGCCCGATGACGTCCCTGCCCGTCAAAAGCGCCGGGATGGTCTTTTCCTGTATGGGGGTCGGCACCTCGAACCCCATCGATTGGACGGCCTTGAGCACGTCTACCGAGAGGTTGTAATCATTAAAACTCTTGCCCTTCACGCTTTCCAATGTCCAGCTTTCTCCTTTGTCAGATGTGTTTAGCTGAATATACTAACACAAAAAAACGATATGTGAAGAAAAAAGGTTTCGGGTGGCGCGGGAGGGGCCGGGAGGACCGTCCTTGAAAACAGAAAAGCCGGGCCGGAAATACCGGCCCGGCTTTAGATCGCGCGGGGCTTTCGCTAAACGAAAGTGACCTTCGAGATGATGGCGAGCGCCAACCCAAGGCTCGCAAGGGCCATCAGGAACTGCCCGACAAGTATCAGAGTGCCCATCTATCCCCCCTAAAAAACCATGACGTAGAGAAGGACGCCGGCGGCGAAGTTGCCTACTACGGTCAGAAACTCGAAGATATAGCCTTTGTCAGCCGTATTCCTATTCATCTCCCCTTCTCCTTTCCGTTTCAGATGATGACCCTTGATATCAGGAGCACCGCTACGAGGTTGGCGGCGGTCGCCATTATCTCGAAGAGTCCGCTGGTCTTTTTCGTCGTCCCTGTCATCGAAGCCTCCTTTTTTACGCCGGGTTTCGTTCTTTACGCCTCCCATTATAGTAGGCCTGAATTAAAAGATTATTAAAAACCGTTTCTAAAAATCGCAAGAGGGGTGTTTGCCCCTGAGAGGGAATAAAAAAGCGGGGGCAAACGCCCCCGCTTTTTTCGCCTCTTTTCAGAGGACCCGCCTACATCAGGACTATTACCGCCAGTACGATTACCGCGATAGCGCCCACGACAAGCACGTTTACGAACGAGCCTATCGCCTCGATGGAGTCGAGATTGAACCTGGATATATTCATTTCCACCTCCTTGAAAACGCCCGCCGGCCCCCAAGGGGCCGGCGAGCCAATTTATTTGGGATTTCAGCATGTTACAAGAATATTACGAGAGCGGATGTGCGCATGGTCACGGAATAGATGGTGGGTAGGCTACAGATGGAAAGGGATTGCTTAAAAAAGAAAAGGAGGCCATGAAGGCCTCCTTTTCTTTTCAGGCGTTTACGACATCAAGGTGACGAGCGCTACGGCTATTACGGTCAACACGGCCGCGATGTTCAGAGCCGCCGCTATCTCCCCCCTTACCGATTTATTCAGGATAGTGGGCATGATCCCCTCCTTTTTATGGGCCCCGGCCTGTTACGGCCTGTGCTGTCTCTAATAAGGCATGGGGTATTGAGGGTAGTATGCAAACATCTTACCCCTGCCCGGAGGAAAAAACCATGACGGAAATCACATTTTTTGAAAACAGGAGGGCTGTAGAACGTGGCCGCGTCGATTAAAATACGGCCGGGGCCTTTGCCTAATAGCCTTTTGTGAAGGTGGTAAAGACCGACAATGCCAGGACGGCCATTACCGTGAAACCGGCTATGATCTCGAAGAGATCCGATATGGTGCGCTTGTTTTTCATTTTGCCCTCCTTTTATTGAAGTTACCGGAGCATGGTACACCGGCAGGGCCTTTGAGGCAGTGAGTTTGGTTACTCACAGGTGATTTTGCAATAAACACTTGCGCATCCGCGTATTTATGCGACTTTGCGCAAGCACATAAAAGACTCATCCATCAGATTGCCCTAAAGGAAGTCAAATGCCCTTACGATATATATGAAAAGCTTATTTACCTCAGCATTGAAAGGAGATTCAGATGGCAAAGTCTGACGAGATCCAGAAGGCTATAGCGGCGCACGGGATGTGGAAGGTAAGGCTCAGGAGCGCCATTGACACCGGAAAGAGCGAATGGACTACCGGGCAGGTAAAGGTCGACAATCTTTGCGATTTCGGCAAATGGCTGCATAGCCTTCCCGATTACGAAAAGAAAGCCGAGAACTGGGGCAAGATCCGCGAAATGCACGCAAAGTTCCATGAAGAGGCGGCCAAGATACTGGATTCGGCCCTTACGGGCAAGAAAGAGACCGCCGCGCGCGGGCTTGAGATAGGAAGCGATTTCACCAAGCTCTCATCGAGCCTTACGGTAGCGATGATGAGCTGGCTCAAGGCCTCGTAAGCTCAAAAAACGAGGGCTGATTTTTAGACGCCCGTCCGTGTTTTTACGCGGACGGGCGATTTTTTCCGGCACACGCTAAGCTTTCCCGCCTGCCTTGAGGCTTTCCCCGAAGTGGACGTTCACGTTGTCGAGCGCGCAGAAGCTCCCGCACATGGTGCATGTATCCGAGTCCTCAGGGGCCCGCGTGGCCCTTATCTCGGAGGCCTTCTCGCCGAAAAGCCCGAGCCTGTACTGCTCGTCCCATTTGAGGTCCCTCCGGGCCTTTGCCATAGACATGTCGCGCCCTTTTCTTCCGAGCTTTACCATGTCTCCGACATGGGCGGCGACTCTCGCGGCCCTGACACCTTCGACAACGTCCTCTTTATTGGGGAGCGCCAGGTGCTCTGCCGGGGTCACATAGCAGATGAGATCGGCGCCGTAACGGGCCGCCTCTGCCGCGCCTATGGCCGCCGAGATATGGTCGTAGCCCGCCGCGAGGTCTGTCGTAAGGGGGCCGAGCACGTAGAACGGCGCGTCAGCGCTCATCCTCTTCTGCAGCTTCACATTGGCCTCGATGTCGTCGAGCGGCAGGTGGCCGGGGCCTTCGCACATCATCTGGCAGCCCATCTCCTGCCCTATATTGGCGAGCTCGCAGTTAATAAGCAACTCCTGGACCTGGGCCCTGTCGAGGGAGTCGTGGACCGCCCCTGCGCGGAGGCCATTTCCGAGGCTCAATACGCTGTCGTATTTTTTCAATATCTCCACCACCCGGTCGAACCGCTCGGCGAGCGGGTTTTCCCTGTTATTCTTG
>JACRCI010000062.1 GCA_016219105.1 Deltaproteobacteria bacterium
GTGATAGTCTTCCTCTTCGGGATGTTCGTCGTCGGAGAGGCCCTTGTAAGGAGCGGGTATCTCTACCACATAGCACACGACGCGTTTAGATTCGCAAAAAGCCCCGGCAACCTCGTCCTCATCATGCTCATCGTCGTAGGCGGCCTCTCTGCCTTTCTCATGAACGACACGCTTGCGGTCATAGGCACGCCGCTGGCCGTCTTTGCGGCCGAGAGATATAGGATAAACTCCAAGCTTCTCCTCCTGACTATCTGTTTTGCAACGACAATCGGCAGTGTCGCAAGCCCCATCGGGAACCCCCAGAACCTCCTTGTGGCCATAAACGGACCTGTTGCCGCGCCGTTCTGGACATTCTTCAAATACCTCTTCATCCCGACGATAATAAACCTCGTTGCAGCCTATGCCGTCCTCAAGGTCGTCTACCGTGGCCACTTTACCGAAGACGAGGTCTTATACGAAAAGGAAGAGATAGGGGACGCGTCCCTTGCCCGCCTCTCCCGTCTCTCCCTCGCCATTATCTTCGTTATGGTAGCTCTCAAGGCCGCCTCTTTCGCTCTCGGAGGCGCGTTTGACTTCAGGCTGACATACATAGCGATAGCCGCCGCGCTGCCCGTCATCATACTGAGTCCCCGCAGGGTCGAGGTATTGAGGTCGATAGACTGGCCGTCGCTCATCTTCTTCGCCGCGCTCTTTATCCTCATGGGGAGCGTATGGGAGAGCGGCGTGATACAGCTGGTCCTCTCGTCAATGGGTATGGACCTCGCGTCAACTGGTCTCATACTCGCCCTTAGCGTCGTATTGAGCCAAATATTATCGAATGTCCCGTTTGTGGCCCTGTATCTCCCGGTGCTCAATCACATCGGCGGAAATGAAGCGGCGCTCATGGCGCTTGCCGCAGGCTCAACGATCGCCGGAAACCTCTTCATACTCGGCGCGGCATCCAATGTCATCGTAATACAGAACGCGGAAAAAAGGGGGCACACGCTTACGTTCATCGAGTTCGCGAAGGCGGGCGTGCCGCTTACGGCGATCAACATTTTGGTTTATTGGGCCTGGTTCAGGGTAATCGCTTGAGAAGGGAAGGCAATGTGTTTTTGCACCCCTCTTTTCTAAAGAGGGGTGGGGGGAGATTATTTTATCTTTACGATAGGCGGGACTTTCCAGTCCCGCCCCAACTTAATCCACTGCCATAATCACGCACGTCAAATCTTCAGTCTCAGGCACCGTAAGCGCAATCGGGTGGTCCTTTGCCTGCGAGCGGACCTCCAGTATGCGCCCGTTTCTCCCGGCGTCCCGCGCCGCGGACCGGAGCATCTCGAGGAAAGTGAGCCTGTCCACGTGGAACGAGCACGAGGAGGTGGCAAAGATGCCGCCTTCTTTCAGGAGCTTCATGCACGAGGCGTTCAATTCCCTGTAGGCCTTCAGCCCTTCCTTCATATTTGCTTTCGATTTTACGAACGCCGGGGGGTCGAGGACTATCGTGTCGTAACGCGCGCCTTTGGATACTTCGGCCTTCACAAACTCGAAGACATCCGAGCGGACAAATGCGCATTTTTCAGACAGGTTGTTCAGCCCGGCGTTCCTCTGCGCCTGTTTTACGGCGGCCTCGGACGAATCCACGCCTGTCACATCCGCGCCGGCCTCGGCGAGCTTTACTGACCATGCCCCTGTATAGCAGAAGAGGTCGAGGGCCTTGCCTTTACCTGCCAACCCCTTGAACGCCTCCCTGTTCTCCGCCTGGTCGAGGAAAAACCCGGTCTTCTGGCCTGCCATGGGGTCGACCTCAAAGAGCGTGCCGCGCTCTTTTATGACGGGAAGCGCCTCAAGACTCCCCTTTATGACCCTCTTTTCCATATTGAGCCCTTCGAGCGTCCGTATGGAGGTGTCGTTCCGAAGGACTATCGTTTTAGGCTCGAAGACCTCAACGAGTGCCGCTATGACATGGCCGCCCTGGGCCTCCATGCCGAGCGTAGAGAACTGTATTGAGAGGACATCCCCGTATTTGTCGACAATGAGGCCGGGCAGATTATCGCCCTCGCTGAATACGGCCCTGAAGGCGTCAGTTTCTTTTACGAACCTCTTCCTCAAATCGAGCGCGGCCCTTATCCTCCTTACGAAAAAGGCCCGGTCTATCTCCTCTTTTTGCCTCGTGAGTATCCTTACCGCGATAAGGGAATGGGGGTTGGCGTAGCCTATCCCCAGAAATGCGCCTTTCATGTCCTTGAGCTCGACTA
>JACRCI010000064.1 GCA_016219105.1 Deltaproteobacteria bacterium
AATAGAGGTACTCCATCTCGTGGTTTTCGAGCATGGCCTTTTCGACCTTGTCGTCGGAGCGGAACCTGTTCTCAACGCTTGAGCCGGTATGGAGGTTGCGGAGTTTTGTCTGCACCATGCCCCTCCAGTTCCCCGGGGTGACGTGCTGGACGCTCAGAACCCTGTGCGGGGTGTTGTTAAACAGGATGGTCATGCCCACCCTGAGCTGTGTTGCGGAAAGCATAGGCCGTTGGTTCTCCTTTCAATGTATGTTTTATCGCAATATTATAACACGGTTCGATTCTTTTTTGCCATAACGGATTGCGGAAAAAGGACGGGATCTGCCGCCAACCAGCCGTCTTCGCCGGTCAGCCGACCCACTTTTTGACCGCTCCAACGGTATTCACGGCGTTGAGTTTTCTGAACAACAGGTCGAACCTTTCCTCGAGCTCGCGCATGAGCCTCTGCCTGTTTTCAGCCGGGATGTTCCATATCTTTTCCTTGAACGGCCCGAAACCCTTTTTCCTCGTCTTGTAAATGAACTGCTCGTCCGTTTCCTTTTCCTTGCGCTCGTCCGCGCATTTTTCCGTGAGATACGCGTATATCTCTTTTTTAAGGTCCTGGGGGAACGCGGGGCTGTCGTAAAGGAGGTTCTGGAAACCGGTCGCCAGATGGACCTCGGCCGCGCCTTTCTTCGGGAAGATGTCGAAGGCTTCGTCCGGGAGCGTTGACGCGCCGTGCTGCACGACCCCGGCAAGCCCGTAGGCCTCCCTGGAGACATTTGAAAGCCTCTCTATGGTGTCGAAATCAACCTTGACCTTTGCTATCGTGCCGTCCGGCAGGACGACCCCGCCGTGGGAAGTGCCCGTCTGCACGCTTATCTTGCTTATGCCCTTGAAATTGCCCCCGAGTATCCCGAGGTAGCCGTCCATGAATGCCCTGAGTTCCGCTTCCGTGGAGTTCCTGCCGCCCACCTCGCCTATCTCCCCGCCTATGGAAACGGTCACCCCCTCCGGCTGTCTCTCCCTTATAAAAAGCGTAAGCGCGGCCGTTGTCTCGTAATTCGGCCTCTGCTGGCAGTCAACGTCCGGTTTGGAAAGGTCCACGATAGTTGAGGCGTCTATGTCTACATTGAAAAACCCGGCCTCGATCGCCTCGGCTATCAGACTTTTAAGGGCGTTTATCTCCGCGCTTTTATCCTGCGCGTACTTCTTGGCGTTTATCTGAAAATGGTCGCCCTGTATGAACACCGGCCCATGGAAACCCTCTTTTATCGCCGCGGCCACGACCGCGGCCGAATACTCGCCCGGCCTCTGGCCGGTGTAGCCTATCTCGCTTTTGGCTATCTCGAATATGAACGCCGCGGACCTGTTCTTATGCGCGGCCCTGAACATCGCCCGCGCGGTGTCGTAGGTGAGCCCCCTTATGTTCACGGCCGGGACCGTGAAGCCGGAACATTCGCCCCTGCCCATGGCCTCATAGAGCCTCTGTATGGACGCGCACTCAATCCCCAGCGCCCTTGCGGAGCCCCTTATGATGCGGCGCGCCTCATCTCTTGCGCCCGCGTCATTGTTGAAGACCGCGTTGTATATCAAACCGTCAATAATCTCCCCCCTGAGAAGGGCGGGGTCTTTAACATCGAATCTCCCGGCCTTTTCCCTTGCCGCGCCCTTTAAAGAGTCATGCAGTTCTCCGGTTGATTTAAGCTCCATGGTAGCTCCTTTCTGAGATCAATTACCGTCACATCTCGCCCTTTAGTCCCCTTGTCATCAGTTCCATTACCGCCTCCCGCGGCGGTTTACCGTCGTAGAGGACTTTATAAACCCCCTCGGATATCGGCATCTCAACGCAATGCCTTCGAGCGAGTTCCATTACGGCCATGGCGGTCTTTACTCCCTCGGCAACCATATTCATGCCGGAAAGTATATCTTTAAGGCCGCGGCCCCTGCCGATCTCAAGACCGACCATGCGGTTTCTCGAAAGTTCCCCGGTGGAGGTCAGGACAAGGTCGCCCAGGCCGGAGAGGCCGTAGAACGTGCCGGGAGAGGCTTTCATCCTGACGCCGAGCCGGGCCATCTCCGCGAGACCGCGGGTGATGAGCGCGGCCCGCGCGTTAGCGCCGAGGTTAAGCCCGTCCGAGATGCCGGAGGCAATGGCAATGACGTTTTTCAACGCCCCTCCAAGCTCAACCCCGATGGGGTCGGGGTTCGTATATACGCGGAAACAGGCGGTTGAAAAGACGTCCTGCACGGCACGCGCGTCCTTTTCGGACCCGGACGCCGCGCATGCCGCGGCCGGCAACCCCCGGCTTACCTCTTTTGCGAACGTCGGGCCGGACATGACGACGATGCCCCTGGCGTTAAGCGCGTCACCCAATACTTCCCTGAGTATGCCGGAGCAGGTAAGAAGGGTTTTTTCTTCAATCCCCTTTGACGCATTCACGATGAGGCATCCGCCGGATATATGGCGGGACGCCTCTTTGAACACCTCCCTTACGCCGTGCGAAGGCACGGCGCACACGGCAATCGAGGCGCCTTTAAGCGCGTCCTGAAGCGAGGAGGTGGCAAAGAGATTTCCGGACAGCCTTACGCCCGGCAGGTAAGGGACGTTCTCGCGCGTCTTTTTTATGAGTTCGGTAATCCCGGGGCTGCGCGCCCAAAGCCTTACGCGGCCCACGCCCTTTTGAGCGAGCAGATTGGCCAGGGTCGTGCCCCAGCTTCCGGCGCCGACTATTGCAACGTTTTCCATATGTATTCCCTTGAAACCGTCGGGGGACGGCTGGTAGGCCAGCGAGGCTGGCTGAAGGGCCGTCGAGGACGGCCGGGCCCGTTATTCCTCCGTGCCCCCCTCTTCCCCTTCCTCTTCCTTTTCCGCGATAGGGGCTATGCCCATCACCTCTTCGTCCTTCTCTATGTCCATGAGCCTGACGCCCTGCGTGCTCCGGCCGATGACCGAGACGTCCTTCATCTCTATCCTTATGATCTTGCCTTTATTGGTCGTGATCATTATCTCGTCGGTATCCCTCACCTGTTCCACGGCCACGACCGGGCCGTTCTTTTCGGTTATCTTTATGTTTATAATCCCCATCCCTCCCCTTGACTGCGCGCGGTATTCCGAAAGCTGGGTCCTTTTCCCGTAGCCCCTTTCCGTTACCGTGAGGATGGTGGTGTTTTCCTCAAGGGCCTCTATGCCGACGACGCGGTCGCCCTTCCTCAGATTTATGCCCCTTACGCCCCTTGTCTGACGTCCCATCCCCCTGACCTCCTCCTCGTTGAACCTTATGGACATACCGGCGCGCGTGCCGAGGAATATGCCCCTTTTGCCGTCGGTCAGACGCGCCCCGACGAGACTGTCGCCTTCGTCGAGGTTCACCGCTATGATGCCGCCGGAACGGATGCTGGAAAAGGCCATGAGGTCGGTCTTTTTTATAACGCCGTGGGCCGTGCCCATGACGATGAAGTTATCGCCCTTGAATTCCCTCACGGGCAGAAACGCCGTTATACGCTCCTGGGGCGAGAGGTTCAAGATGTTCACTATGGCCTTGCCTTTTGCCACCCTCCCGGCCTGGGGTATGTCGTAGACCTTGAGGGAATAGACCTTGCCGCGGTCCGTGAAGAACAATATGTAGCTGTGGGTCGAGGCGACGAACAGGCTCGACACGAAGTCCTCCTCGCCCGTGGTCATCCCCATCTTGCCCTTGCCCCCGCGCTTCTGAAGCCTGAAAAGGCTCGTGGGGTTTCGCTTTATGTAGCCCCTGTGCGAGATGTTGACGACCATGTCCTCCTCGGCAATGACGTCCTCGATGGTTATCTCCTCGGGGTTATAGATTATCTCGGTCCTCCTGTCGTCGCCGTAGGTCTCCTTTATCTCCGTCAATTCGCCCACGATGACGCCCATGAGGAGTTTTTCGCTCGCCAGTATTTCCTCGTATTTCTTGATAAGGGCCTGGACCTCCCGGTATTCCTCGATTATCTTCTCCCTCTCGAGCGCCGTGAGCCTCTGCAGCTTCATGTCGAGGATTGCCTGCGTCTGAACAAGGGTCAGGCCGAATTTCTTTACGAGCCCCTCTCTGGCCTCCTCCGGCCCCTTTGACGCCCTTATGAGCTTTATGACGGCGTCAAGGTTGTCTATGGCTATCTTGAGCCCCTCGAGTATATGGGCGCGCTCCCTCGCCTTTTTAAGCTCGAACACCATACGCCTGGTCGTAATCTCCTTACGGAACCTTACGAATTCCCTCAAAAGCTCGACAATTGGCAGCACCCTCGGCTGGCCGTCCACAATGGCGAGGTTTATGATGCCGAAGGAGGACTTCATCTGTGTATGCACGTAGAGGTTATTGAGGACGACCTCCGCCATCTCGTCCCTTTTAAGCTCCACCACTATCCTCATCCCCTCCCTGTCGGACTCGTCCCTTATGTCCGATATGCCCTCGATCTTCTTGTCCCTCACGAGGTCGGCTATCTTTTCGATGAGCCTGGCCTTGTTCACCATGTAGGGCAGTTCCGTCACGATTATGCTGTCCCTGCCTGTCCTCGGGTGCTTTTCGGTGTTGACGCGGGCCCTCAGCTGTATTACCCCCCTTCCGGTCCTCATCGCCTCATTTATGCCGCCGGAGCCGTATATGAACCCCCCGGTGGGGAAATCCGGACCGGGTATGAACTTCATTATCTCCTCCACCGCGGCGTCCGGTTTGCCTATCATGTATATAATGGCGTCCGTGACCTCCCTCAGGTTGTGCGGCGGCATGTTGGTCGCCATGCCCACGGCGATGCCGGAGGAGCCGTTGACGAGCAGGTTCGGGAAGGCGGCCGGCATTACCAGCGGCTCCTCGAGCGAGCCGTCGTAGTTCGGCATGAAATCCACGGTCTCTTTTTCAATGTCCCTGAGGAGTTCCGCGGCGAGGCGTTTAAGCCGGACCTCGGTGTAACGCATCGCGGCCGGCGGGTCTCCGTCCACCGAGCCGAAGTTCCCCTGGCCGTCTATGAGGGGATAGCGCAGGGAAAAATCCTGCACCATCCTGGTTATGGCGTCGTATACCGCCACGTCTCCGTGCGGATGGTATTTGCCGATGACGTCACCGACCACGCGCGCGGACTTTTTGAAGGGCCTGTTCCACTCAACGCCCATCTCGTGCATCGCGAAGAGGATCCTGCGGTGCACCGGTTTAAGGCCGTCTCTTACGTCCGGCAGGGCCCTGCCGACTATGACGCTCATCGCATAGGCGAGGTAGGAACCTTGCATTTCGTCTTCTATCGCAATGGGGATCTGTTCCTGGGCCATCCCTTCAAACACCTCCGATTATTTACGGGAAAATACGGGAAGTCAGTATCGCATGACTATCTATGATATTAAGGATTTACGGCACTGTCAAGGCTTCAAATCTATGACACAAAATATTTGATATCACCATTTCCGGGTGTTACAATGGCCGGGCATGCCTGAAACGGCGTTGCCGGGTGTCTATCGTGGGCGATGAAAACCAACTTATCTTCATAAGAAAAAACGCCGGCAAGTTCGAGGGGCCGTTCCTTGAGGTCGGCTCAAGGGATTACGGGAGCACCCGGAACTTAAGGGCCGTATTTTACGGAAAAGGGGATTACGTTGGCGTTGACATGTCCGCCGGAAAGGGCGTTGACTTCGTCGTTGACCTTGCCGGAGACTTCGGGGCAACGGACAAGGCGCTCGGCGGGAGGCGTTTCAAGACAATTTTTTGCCTGAGCGTCCTTGAACATTGCGAGCAACCTTTCAAGATGGCGGAGAACCTCTCGCTCCTTATTGAACCGGGCGGCAGGATATGCGTCTCGGTGCCCTTCGCGTGGAAATTTCACGGCTATCCCTCGGACTACTGGAGGTTTACGCGGGAGGGTGTAAAAAAACTCTTTCCGAACCTTATTTTCACCGCCGGCGAGGGGGGCGAGGCTTCATCGAGGGACAACGAATTCTTCCCGGTCTCGGAAGACACCGGAAGGATAGACTTCAGGGGAAGCCTCCACCGCAGAAGCGGCCATTGGCTGCGCGGCCTGAACGCCGACATATTCAAGATGCTCGCCGGACTGGGGCTTTTCCGGTGGGTCTTCGGCTACCCCTATGTCTTAAGACCTACCATTATCTACATGATTGGAGAATCAAAAGCCGCCGGATGAAATGCGCCCTGTCGGGGTCGGGGGTTTTAAAAAGGCGGGGACAAGCGCTTACGCGGACCGGGCATGATGATATCTGTTACAGGCCGGCTATGGTTAATCCTTTTTCTTCTCTTCTTTTTCCTCTTTCGGCTCTTCCGAGGCTTTAACGAAAGCGTCAACGGTCCACTTCAGCACCGAGACCGTGGCTCTATCAAGACCGCGCATGGCCTTAAGGAGTTTCCCGACGCAAACCAGTTCCTCGGGCGTCAACGCCGCCAATCCGGCGATGCCTGAAAGTCCGCCTTCCGTCCCGGCGCCGTATGGAGACGCCTCTTCGCGCGCGGCGGAGACATGCGCGCCCTCTCTTTTCACGCGCCCTTCTCCAGTGAGAAGCCAGTCAACGGAGAGGCCGTAAATAGAGGCGAACTTCAAGATGAGGTCCGAAGGAACCTTCCCCCTTTTTTTGTAATTGGAAAGCGCCTGCGGGGTTACATCGAGCGACCTCGCCACCTTTGAGTCGTTCTTGAGGCCGGCGGAGCGTTTCATCCTTTCAAGAACCTCTGTATATTTTACACTCATCATTAATCCTCCTCTTGACGGGTAAATCACCTCATGTTATAACTAAAATAGTTTTTCCGCTGTCCCGATTTGAAATATACCCTCAAACAACGTGAGTGACCTAAAACTGGAACCTGCTCTTTAGAATTCACAGTTTGCGTAAGTAAACACTGTCAAACTATAACCATAATATACCGTATTGCGTATTTTGTCAAAACATTTTTACGTTTGAGTGTAACTTATGCTGACGCTCGGCGATAGAATAAAATATATAAGGGATGACATCCTGAAAATAAACCAGTCGGCCTTTGCCGACATGCTCGGCTTTTCGAGAATCGCCACCATAAGCGATTATGAAAAGAACAAAAGAAATCCGGATATCTCAACCCTCTGCAAGATAGCCAACTTGAGCAGCATCTCGCTGGACTGGCTCCTTACCGGCAAGGAGCCTATCTTCATATCCGGCGCCGAGAAATCCCCCGGGGCAAACGATATTGGCAAACCCATTTATTTTGAAGAATACATGACAGTGGAAGTCTACCCCATGGCCAGTTCGGGAAGGCCCAGGGAATTTCCCAAAGGCGAAGCCATCGGCGCCGTCTCTGTCCCCAAGAGGGACTTCAAGGCCGGCGTCGTGGCGATAAGGGTCGAGGGCGAGAGCATGAGCCCCACCATCCTCGACGGCGCGATAGTGGGGATAGACACCACGGACCGCCATCTCCTCAGCGGAAAACTCTACGCGGTATGGCTCAACTATGAGGGCGTCACGATAAAGAGGGTTTTTGTCTACCCCGACAGGATTGTGCTTAAACCCGACAACCCAACATTCCCGGAGACCGCAATCCCCACCGGGTCCGCCGGAGACGAATTTATAATCGGCAAAATCAAATGGGTGTTCCAGAGGTATTAACGCATCGCGCCAAAGAGGATGCCGCGTGCCCATGCTCTTCACCCCGATAACCCTGAGAGAGATGGACGTCAGGAACCGCGTCGTAATGCCGCCCATGTGCCAATATTCGGCGGCATCGGACGGCATGGCCAACGACTGGCACCTCTCCCACTATATGTCAAGGGCCGTGGGCGGGGCCGGGCTTATCATAATGGAGGCCACGGCCGTTACACCGGGGGGCCGCATAACCGACAATGACCTCGGCATATGGTCGGACGGGCATGTCCCGATGCTAAGGAGGATAGCCGCCAAAGTCCGGAGCGAGGGCGCGAGGGTCGGGATACAGATCGCCCACGCGGGAAGAAAATCCATGGCAACCGAGTCCACGCCGGTCGCGCCGAGCGCCGCGGCGTTTGACGACGGTTACAAAAACCCGGCGGAGCTGTCAACCGATGAGATAAAAAAAATCGTTACGGCGTTTGCCGGAGCCGCAAAGCGGGCGCACACCGCCGGGTTCGACCTCGTGGAAATACACGCGGCCCACGGATATCTTTTGAACGAATTCATTTCTCCGATAACCAACAAACGCAGGGACAGATACGGCCCGACGCCCGAAGACCGCGTGAGGCTTTTAAAAGAGGTCATACGCGCCGTGAGGGAGCAGTGGCCGGAAGAAAAACCCGTGTCAGTGCGCATCTCGGCAATTGATTACGCCCCGGGCGGCATCGAGCTTAAAGACTCGCTCGACGTGGTAGGGAGACTCGAAAACGAGGGCGTGGACATCTGGCATATATCCTCCGGCGGAATAACTCCGGAGGCAGCCCCCTCTGACCATCCGGGCTATCAGGTCCCATACTCGGACGAGATAAAAAACCGGCTCAACGTCAAAACCATAACCGTTGGGAAAATATGCTCCCCGGAGATGGCCGAGGAGATTGTGGCAAATTCAAGGGCCGATATGGTCGCCCTCGGAAGGGAATTGCTCAGAAACCCTTACTGGCCGCTCCATGCCGCAAGGAAACTCGGATATGACATGAAGTGGCCGAAGCAATACGAACGGGCGAAGATACAGGGGTCTTGAGTATCACGGACAGAAGCCCGCTCCGGGGGTAAAGGCTGGAAACGGAAGGACGTAAAAAAATGGAGGCGGCGAGCGGATTTGAACCGCTGAATGGCAGTTTTGCAGACTGCTCCCTTAGCCACTTGGGTACGCCGCCGTGTTTTTAGAGGGTTTATTATAAGGCAGTAACGCTATTGCTGTCAAGCAGGTAAGCCGTCATGGACGGCTATCTGGCCGAACCTGCCGTGTCATCCCCTTTCGTTCTTTCAGACCTTTCGCCCCCCAAATGCCCATTTTCCCGGCCATTGCCACGGACTCAAGCGCCCTATACTCCCTCACCTTTTTAAGCCCGCACGGCGGGATCGTCAAGACCCTGGCGAGGCCCTCTTTCAGGAGCACGCCGCTTACGTCAACCCCGTCAACGTAGACCCAGGCAAGGAGCCTTCCGTATTTGTCCCTCGGCCTTTCATCGCATGCGACAACATTGACCTCTCTGTCCCTGACAAGCGCGATGTTCCGCCTTTTCGCTTCTTTATAGAAAGGCTCGCCTACCTCCGGCGCGTCAATCCCGGCATACCTTACCTTTTCGCCGTCCGGCAGAACTATGGTGTCGCCGTCTATGACCCACCTGACGATTACGGCCTCCGGGTGCCGGCCGGGACTCCTCGCGGCCGCGGTCAGGGAAAAACCCGCGCCCGTGAGGACAGGAAAAATAAGGATGAGGAACAGAAAAAGAAGCGCGCCTGAAAACCTTTTCACGCCGGGCGCCGGCCCGCCAGCCGGCCATGCCGGTGGCAAAGCCGGGACTACCATTTCTCCCTGTATCTGTGGATCTCCGCCTGGAGGGCCTTCAATTCGTCCGCCGCCCGTGCCGGGTCGAAACCTCCCCTGGACATCTCCTCGACGACTTTTTCGAGCCTCAGCGAGATTGTGGAGTTGAGCTTGCTATAGGCCTCGCTCATCTCCTCGAATTTCCGCACAAGCTCGTTAACCTCCTCTATGAATTTCCTCACGTGGAGGTCGTCTTTCGTGCGGACGGTAAGCCTCTGGTCAAGCTCCCCTGACTTGATGATGCCTATCTCGTATTCGAGCCTTTTGAACGGCCCTACCATCCTGTGGGAGAAAAATATCGCGAAAAAACCCACAAGCGCCACATAGCCCGCTATGAGGAATATCCCGAGGGCCGGAGTCCTCAAGCCAAAATAACTCGTCATTGCAGAGGCTATTGACTGGAGGAATATGCCGCCCAGGAGCGCAAGTATCACGAGCAGGGCAACCGAAAGCTGCAGCTCCCTCGCGACAAAATACCTCTGCCTCATATGCTTTTTTAGTCCGGAGGGTTTTTTATTGTCCATACCTGCCATCCCCGCAAATAATCACATTTAATACCCTTTCCTTTGATTTGTCAAGCCGCGAAAAGGCCGTCAAGGACGGCTAATTGGCTAATTTCCGGCTTGACTCCCTACCCTGATAAAACTATGATGATGATAAAATAATGCCGTCGAGAACGGCCTGCCTACTGCAGGCAGGTTCTCCGGCGCCCAGCGCGAGGCGCCGGAGAAAAGGAGCGCTATGAGGGAAAAGATAGTCGCAATAAAAAAGGGCAAAGAAGGCGTGGCCCTTCCGGGGGAATACCTGAGGTTCCTCGAACTCATCCCTGGCGCCGAGGTCGAAATACATCTGGACAAAAAGCGGAAGTGGATAATAGTAAGACCCCTCCATGCCGAGGATTTCGTCGAGCATTTCAGGGATTCGATGGAGTCGATGGCCTGAAAGATCCGCGGCCCCGGCCGCGAGGATGCAGGGGGTATTGCGTTCAAGCCATGGCTATTATCTTCGGCACGCTCTCTTCCTGACCTATGGCCATTATGTGCGCGCCGTGACAGAAACCCTTTAATTCCTTTACCTGCCTTGCGGCTATCTCAATGCCTTTTTCGAGCTGGGCGCCTCCCTCCGGCGCCTTTTCGAGCTCTTCCACGAGTTCCCGCGGCACCTTTACGCCGGGGACGTTGCTGTTGAGGTAATGCGCCATCTTCGCGGACTTTAAAAGCAGTATGCCGCCCAGAATCTTTGCGCCGAACGTCTCCGCGTCGTCAAAAAACCTCTTGAACCTCTCCATGTCGAATATGGCCTGCGTCTGAAAGAACCTCGCCCCGGCCTCCACCTTTTTCCTGAATTTAATCCATTCCGGCTCGAACGGCTCCGCCCCGGGCGCAACGACAGCGCCGAGAAAAAACCCGGTGCCGTTGCCGAGGGCCCTGTCTTTGAGGTTTTTCCCGTGGTTCAAAACGTCCACGGTATGCACGAGCTGGACGGAATCGAGGTCGTATACGGCCTTTGCCTCGCGGTGGTCGCCGAAAGAGACGTGGTCGCCGGTAAGGGCGAGTATGTTCCTTATCCCCAGAACCCACGCGCCGAGGAGGTCTGACTGCACGGCAAGGCGGTTACGGTCCCTGCAGGTCATCTGGAATACAGGCTCGACCCCTTCCCTCAAAAGCAGCACCGAGCAGGCGAGGCTCGACAGCCTCATGACGGCCCGCTGGTTGTCGGTCACGTTCGCGGCGACTATCCTGTCTTTGAGAAGACGCGCCTTGGCCAGAAACCCGGCCGTATCGCTCCCCCTCGGCGGGCATATCTCGGCCGTTATGACAAAACCGCCTCCATCGAGCGCTTTTTTTAATCCGCTCGCCTCTTCCATCATCCGCTAAAACCTCCAGTTTAAGACAGGTGGGTACCCCGCGCCTGAGCGGCCCTTACTATTGATTCGAATATCCCCCTTCCGTCAATTGAGCCGAGCACCTCCTCGCTCACCCTTTCCGGATGGGGCATAAGGCCGAGGACGTTGCCTCCCCGGTTTACTATCCCGGCGATATTGCCGAGCGAGCCGTTGGGGTTCGCCTCTGCCGAGACCTCCCCGTCCGGCGTGGAATATCTGAAGATTATCTGTCCGTTATCCTCAAGCCTTTTAAGCGTATCTCCGTCGGTAAAATAGTTTCCGTCCGCGTGGGCTATCGGCAGACGCAGCACACGCCCCTCCCTGTAAGACGAGGTAAAGGGCGTCTTTGCGTTTTCCACCCGGACGTAAACGCTGTCGCATATGAATTTCAAGTCCCTGTTTCTCATGAGCACCCCGGGCAGTATCCCGGCCTCGCAGAGTATCTGGAAGCCGTTACAGATGCCTACCACAAGCCCGCCTTTCTTGGCGAACCTCTCGACCTCGGCCATCACCGGGGAAAAGCGGGCGATTGCGCCGGTTCTCAGGTAATCGCCGTATGAAAACCCGCCGGGTAGTATCACGCAGTCAAGGCCCTTGAGCCCGGCCGTCCTGTGCCACACATACTCGGCGGACTGCCCGGAGACGTGCCTTGCCACGTGGTAGCAGTCGTGGTCGCAGTTGGAGCCTGGAAATACTACTATGCCGAACTTCATGGCGCTCACCCTCGTCCGCGCGTCTTTTAAAAAACCCCGGCCACGGATGGACGGAAAGGGTCTTACCCTTCCACCTCGACCCTGAAGTCCTCTATGACCGTGTTTGCAAGGAGCTTACGGCACATCTCCTCGGCGAGCTTTCTTGCGTCTTGCGCGGTCTGGACGTCGAGATCAAGCTCCATGAACTTGCCTATCTTAAGCCCCCTCAACCCCTTGAAGCCGAGCTCAACGAGCGCGCCGGCGACGGCCTTGCCCTGCGGGTCCAACACCCCTTTTTTAAGAGTAACGTATACGTTAACTTTCATGCCCGCCTCTTCCCTCCGGCAGATCTACAGCCTGTTTATCCTGTACTGGAGATAGAATATCGAAAAAAGGAACGTCCAGAGCCATGAAAACTTGACGTCCCTCTTCATGTTCTCGATAAAGTGGTCCATGAAGATCCTGCGCACCTTGAAGACCTGCAGCAGGAGCGTGATCTCGATGAGGAAACCCAGCACGTCCGAGATCCTGGATATGTTCGACATGGTCTCGGGGGCCGCGAGACCGTCAGAGAAAATCAGGAAAAGCACCATAGCCCAGTTCGCTATGCACCCGGCGATGATGAAACCGAAAACCCCCTGGCTGAGCTTCAGGGGCGAGGCCATGCCGTTTATCGCGTTGAGCCTTTTTACGAACCAGACGGCCGAATATATGCCCCCGGTGATAATAGTGAGGAAAACGAGTTTGACCACGTCCATTTTTTCAAGGCCTTCGCCTGCGGTTTCCACGGTCGCCTACCCCATCACCTTCCTCAAGACCTCCTCATACGCCTCCTCGACATGGCCGAGGTCTCTCCTGAACCTGTCCTTGTCCAATTTCTCGCGGGTCTCCTTGTCCCAGAGCCTGCAGCCGTCCGGGGTTATCTCGTCTCCGAGGAGGACCGCGCCCTTGTGGCGGCCGAATTCGAGCTTGAAGTCAACGAGCATGATCCCGCGCTCGTCAAAGAACCTTGAAAGATGTCCGTTCACCTCAAGGGCCGCGGCGGTAATCTTCTTCATTTCCCCGTCCGTCGCGAAACCGAAGGCCATTATTATTGACTCGTTTATGAAAGGGTCCCCGAGCGGGTCGCTTTTATAGCAGAATTCGATTACCGTTTTCTTAAGCGCCGTCCCTTCGATAACCCCCATGCGTTTTGCGAGGCTTCCGGCCGCCAGGTTCCTCACTATGACCTCGACCGGGATGATATCGAGCCTCTTGACCAGCATCTCCCTCTCTCCCGTCTTCTCGACGAAATGGGTCTTTACCCCCTTATCCTCGAGGTAACTGAAAAGCCGCGACGACACCGCGTTATTTATCTCGCCTTTTTTCCGGATTATGCCCTTTTTCTGGGCGTTGAACGCCGTTGCCTCGTCCTTGAAATACTGGATTATGAGGTCCGGGTCGTCCGTGGCGTAGAGTATCTTCGCCTTGCCTTCGTAGATTTTTTCGAGCTTTTCCATCCTATCCTCTCCCTTTGAACACCCTTCCGAAGATATAATCCGCGTGTCTCAAGTAAGGTTTCATGTCGAAGCACCCCTCGACATCCGTTGCCTTCAGGTGCCTCAAGACCTCCCTGTCCTTTAAAAGGACCGTCTTGAAATCGTCCGCGCCCCTCCATACCTTCATGGCGTTTTTCTGGACTATCCCGTAGGCGTCCTCTCTCGATACGCCTTTCGCCGCAAGCTTAAGGAGCACCCTCTGCGAGAATACGAGTCCGCGGCTTATCTCCATGTTCTTTTTCATGTTCCGCGGGTATACCATGAGGCCATCTATAAGCTCTCTCGTCCGGGCGAGCATGAAGTCAACGAGTATGGTGGCATCCGGCCCTATGACCCTTTCCACCGACGAATGGCTTATGTCGCGCTCGTGCCACAGGGCCACGTTTTCCACGGCGCTTATCGCATAGCCCCTCACGAGCCTCGCAAGGCCGGTAAGATTTTCGGACAGGACGGGGTTACGCTTGTGCGGCATGGCGGATGAGCCTTTCTGCCCCTCGGTGAACGGCTCCTCGGCCTCCAGCACCTCGGTCCTCTGAAGGTGCCGTATCTCAACCGCTATCTTCTCGATTGACGCGGCGATTACGGCGAGGGTCGAGAAAAACTCCGCGTGCCTGTCCCTCTGCACGACCTGGGTCGAGGCCGGTTCCGGCCTGAGACCGAGCCTTTTAAGCGAGTACCTCTCAACGAACGGGTCTATGCTCGAAAACGTCCCCACCGCGCCCGAGAGCTTCCCGTACGATATAATCTCCCTCGCCCTCGTCATTCGTTCGAGGTTCCTCCTCATCTCTCCGTAAAACATGGCGAGTTTCAGTCCGAACGTCGTGGGCTCGGCGTGCACCCCGTGCGTGCGCCCCATCATCACCGTGCGGCGGTGTTCATAGGCCTTCTTTTTAAGGGCCCTGAGGAGCCTCCTTATGCCTCCTATTATTATGGCGGAGGATTCCCTGAGTTGGAGCGCGAACGCGGTATCCAGCACGTCCGACGAGGTCATCCCTATATGGATGTAGCGCGAATCCCTGCCCACGTGTTCCGCCACCGAGGTCAGAAACGCTATCATGTCGTGCTTTACGGTCTTTTCTATCTCGGCTATCCTCTTTACGTCGAAGCCGGCCTTTTTTCGTATCCTCTCAAGCGCCTTTTTGGGGACCCTGCCCTTTTTGTGCCACGCCTCGCACGCGCAGAGCTCGACCTCGAGCCACCGCCTGAACCGTGCCTGCGGCTCCCACACCCGCGCCATCTCTTTTCTCGTATAACGGCTTATCATCCCTCTTAAGACCCTCCTTTGAGATAGACCATGATATATACCAGAGCAACGCCGGCCAGCACAAGAACTATGTTCGCGCGGCTCGTATTTTTGTGCGTCTCAGGCAAAAGGTGCGAGGCGCCGAAGTATATGAAAGAGCCGGCGCCGAAGGCCAGAAAGAGCCCGAGCGTGTTCGTGCCCATGCCCTTCATGAAAAAATACGAGACAACAGCGCCGAGCGGGATGGCCAGGGAAACGACCCATCTCATGAAAACGCTCCTTGCCTTTGAAAAGCCCGCCTGCCTTAAAAGCGCGCTGAGCGTGATTCCGACCGGCAGCTGGTGGAGGAATATCGCGACGGCCGTGGCCACGCCTACCGTATAACCAACCTCGAAACCCACGCCTATCTGGATGCCGTCAACTATGGAATGGAGGCCGAACCCCACGAACGCCGGGATGCCTATATGGTGGACGTGACAGTCGCCCTCGGAGCATGTATGTATGGCGATTGTATGCTCGAGCACATAGTAGC
Source organism: Deltaproteobacteria bacterium (assembly GCA_016219105.1). GTDB lineage: Bacteria > Desulfobacterota > GWC2-55-46 > GWC2-55-46 > DRQE01 > JACRCI01. The sequence goes on from JACRCI010000064.1 coordinate 15,330, forward strand.
CTATGAGCGTAAAGAGCACCACCCCGAGGACGTTTTGATTTATCTCCATGGCCTCGGGCAGGAGATGCGTGAAGGCTATGGTAAGCACCACTCCGCCGGAAAAGCTCAGAAAGAAGACCGAGTTTTTCTTGGCCCACTCCTCGCTGAAATACAGCAGATACGCCCCCACGAGCGTGGCCAGACCGCCGATGCCGCTGAAAAACAACGTATTCCAGAACTGAGATCCCATCTTCCCTCCGGAGATTCTTTGGTTTTACGTCAAAAACCGCGCCGCCCTGCTACCACATACCGGCGGAGGGCGCTGAGCTTCGCCTCGCCTATGCCCATTACCTCTTTCAGCTCGTCCGGGGACTTGAAACCGCCGATTGCCTTCCTCTTTTCGATTATCCTTTTCGCCAGACCCGTGCCTATGCCCGGCAGGGCCGAAAGCTCCTCGATACCGGCGCGGTTTATGTCAACCACGCCGGTGAGGACGAACCTCCCGGCCGGTCCCGCTTCTTTAAAGACCGGCCCGTCCGGCTCAGACAGAGGGACGGCCGGCCTGGCGGGCCATGACGTCTTTAAATAGAAAAAGAACAGAAGAAAAAAGACAAGCAGGCCGAGCGCGCCGCGGTTATAAGGCCAGCCCTGAGAGGTCTTGAAGAACCCCGCCATGAATGCCGGTGACGCATCCATTCCATCGGACACCGGAATCATTTCCACGGTTTCCTTTTCTTCCCGTCCGTGTAGAGTTTGAATTCGAGGCTGTCCACAAGGGCCTGACAGCTCGCCTCTATGACGTTCTCGGAAACTCCGACCGTGCCCCACCTGTCGAGCTTATCGCCGCTTTCGACCAGCACCCTCACCTTCGCGGAAGTGCCCTCTCCAGCGGCGAGCACCCTGACCTTGAAGTCGAGGAGCTTGACCTCCCTGAGCGACGGGTAGAACCTTTCAAGCGCCTTCCTGAGCGCCCTGTCAAGGGCGTTCACCGGGCCGTTGCCCTCGGCCGCGGTATGTTCCACCATATCGCCCACCCTGAGCATGATGGTGGCCTCGGAGTAAGGCGCCTTACCCTCCTCCTTCCTTTCGTCTATGACGCGGAAGCCGAGGAGCTTGAAATATTTTTCCCTCTTTTTAAGCGCGTCCTGGATGAGAAGCTCAAAAGACGCCTCCGCCCCTTCGTACTGGAATCCCTGATGTTCGAGTTTTTTAAGCTCCTTGACCAGATGCCTCACCACTTCCCTGTTGCTCTTCAAGTCCACCCCGTATTCCCCGGCCTTGTAAAGGATGTTGGATCTTCCGGAGAGGTCGGAGACGAGCACCCGCTGGCGGTTGCCGACAAGCTCGGGCCTTATGTGCTCGTAGGTCTCGGCGCTTTTGACCACGGCGCTTACGTGGACCCCCCCCTTGTGGGCGAACGCGCTCTCGCCCACGTAGGGCTGGTGCGTATAGTGCGGGAGGTTCGCGATCTCGTAGACGAACCCCGATAGTTCCCTGAGTTTTTTGAGGCCGGCCGGAGGCAGGCACCCGATACCCATCTTGAGCTTGAGCGCCGGGATTACTGCGCACAGGTCCGCGTTCCCGCACCTCTCGCCGAAACCGTTAATCGTGCCCTGGACGTGCGTCACCCCCTCCCTTACCGCGGCAAGTGTGCTGGCGACCGCAGTCGCGGAGTCGTTGTGCGCGTGTATGCCCAGCGGCGCCTTTACCCGCCTTCTGACATCCCTCACCGCGCCGGCCACGTCGAACGGAAGCGTTCCCCCGTTCGTATCGCAGAGCACGAGGCAGTTGGCCCCGGCCTCGGCGGCGGCGCCAAGAGTTGAGAGCGCATAGGACGGGTCTTCCCTGTATCCGTCGAAAAAATGCTCGGCGTCGTAAAAAACCGTATCAACCCTCTTTTTGAGATAGCTTACCGAATCAAATATCATGTCGAGGTTCTCTTCGAGCGATACCCTGAGGGCCTTCCTTACGTGCAGCTTTGAGCTCTTGCCGAATATGGTCACGCACGGCGTGGAGGCCTTAAGGAGCGCCTTTATATTGGCGTCGTTGGATGCCCTGACGCCTGATTTCCTTGTTGAGCCGAAGGCCGCAAGCCGCGAGGTCTTGAGCCTCACCCGCCTCATCGCGCCGAAAAACTCGATGTCGCGCTGGTTGGAGCCGGGCCAGCCGCCCTCGATGTAGTGGATGCCGAGGTCGTCGAGGGCCCCGGCCACGCGCACCTTGTCCTCGACCGAGAACGCGATGTCCTCGGCCTGCGTCCCGTCCCTCAAGGTGGTGTCGTATAGGGTTACGGTATGTGGATTTTTTTTAGGCGGCATAAATGGATTCCCTTCTTTAAAGCGCCCTACCTCTCCTCCGCGACCTCTTCCTTCCCGAGCGCGAACGCGTCGTGCAGGACCCGAACCGCGAGTTCCGTATACTTGACGTCTATGACGCAGGAGATCTTTATCTCGGTGGTCGAGATCATCTGTATGTTTATGCCTTCCCTGGCGAACGTGTCGAACATCATGGAGGCGACCCCGGCGTGGCTCCTCATCCCAGCGCCCACGATTGACACCTTGGCGATGTTCGTATCCCCGGCCACGTCCCCGGCGGCGATATCCTTCGCGGTCCCCTTCACGAGGGCCATGGCCTTTTTATAATCGCCCCTGGCGACCGTGAAGGTCAGGTCCGTGTGCGCGTCGTGGGATATGTTCTGCACTATCATGTCAACGTTTATCCCGGCCTCGGTGAGCGGACGGAAGAGCTTGGCCGCCACGCCGGGCCTGTCCGGGACCCTCAGGACCGAGATCTTCGCCTCGTTCTTGTTGTATGTAACGCCCGAGACCATCACCTTTTCCATGTCCGCATCCTCCTTGCACACGAGCGTCCCCTCGGCGTCCGTGAAAGAAGACTTCACCATCACCGGGACAGCGTATTTTTTCGCGAACTCGACCGACCTTGTCTGCAGGACCTTCGCGCCGAGGCTCGCCATCTCCAGCATCTCGTCATAGGATATCTTCTTAAGCTTCCTCGCGTCCGCGCATATGCCGGGGTCGGTGGTATACACCCCTTCCACGTCCGTGTATATCTCGCAGAGGTCCGCCCCCAGGGCCGCCGCGAGCGCGACGGCCGTCGTGTCCGACCCGCCGCGGCCGAGCGTGGTGATGTTGCCCTCCTTGTCCACGCCCTGAAAACCCGCCACGACGAGGATGAAACCCTTCGAGAGTTCGTCCTTGATCCGGGCCGTGTCTATGCGCTCTATCCGGGCCGAGCCGAACCTCGAATCCGTCACGATCCTCAGTTGGTGCCCCAGGAGGCTCTTCGCCCTTAAGCCCATGTCCTCGAGCGCGATGGACAGTAGCCCTATGGTCACCTGCTCTCCGGTGGAGACGACGACGTCGTACTCCCTGGCGGAGGGGGACTCGGAGACCGCGTGCGCGAGGTTTATCAACCTGTCGGTCTCGCCCGCCATCGCGGACAGGACCACGACGACCCCGTGCCCCTCACTACGCGTCCTGGCGACCCTGCGCGCGACGTTCTTTATCCTCTCGATAGTCCCCACGGACGTGCCGCCGTATTTCTGAACGATAAAACCCAAGGATATCCTCCTGGATCAAACGGTTATTCTATACAGAGCGTCATAACTTTGCATACCTGCGTTGCTTTGTTCTGACGCTCCGTATGCGCAACTACTTATGTCGCTGTATCTAACAGGCTGCTGAAAAAGCCCCCGCAAGTTGATGAAAAAGTCGTAAAACGGCGAAGCTGTCATGCTGAACTTGTTTCAGCATCCCTTGCCTCAAGCACCTTCTGAAAACCCTTTTAGATCCTGAAATGAATTCAGAGCCTGCCCCGGACTCGATCCGGGGATGACAAAACCATGAAACAAGCCTGAAATACCCTGAAGCAAGTTCAGGGCAGGCCATGGTTCAGCACAAGGTCCAAGGTGACAGAATAGGACTTTTTCAGCAGTCTTTTTACCTCTTTCTCCCTATCTTGTGCACGGCCATGCCGTGCGCGTCCCCGGCCGCCTCCATGACTATCTCGGGCAGGGTCGGGTGCGCGTGCACGGTCTCGATTATATCCTTTACCTTGAGCCCGGCCTTTATCGCGAGCGCGGCCTCCCCTATCAGATCCGTCGCGTGAGCGCCCACAATCGTCGCGCCCAAGACCCTGTCGGTTGCCGGGTCAACGAGGACCTGCGCGAAACCGTCCGCCTCGCCCATCGTAAGCGCCTTGCCGCTCGCGGCATAGGGGAACCTGCCGACGCTCACCTCCATGCCCTTTTCCTTCGCGTCCCTTTCCTTCAGGCCGACGGCGGCTATCTCCGGGTCGGTGAACACGCCGTAGGGTATCACGGAGTAGTCCATGAGCTTTTCCCTTCCGAGGGCGTTTGAGACCGCGACGTCCGCCTGGGCGCTCGCCACATGGGCCAAAAGCACCTTGCCGGTGACATCCCCTATGGCGTATATGCCTTCAACATTTGTCTCCATCCTGTCGTTCACCCTGACGCGGCCCTTCTCGACCTCAACCCCGGCGTTATCGAGCCCGATCTTGCCGGAATTAAAGCTCCTCCCGATGGTGACGAGGACCTTTTCGGTCATAAACTCCGTGCCGTCCTTAAGCCGGGTCTTAACGCCGCCGTCCGTCGCCTCGACGTTGTCCACAATAACCCCGGTATACACCTCTATCGCGCTTTCCTTGAAAGAGCGCGCTATCACCCTCGTAACCTGCGCGTCTTCTCCGGAAAGTATTGACGGAAGCAGCTCGACAATCTTAACCGAACTCCCGAACTTTGAAAAGAGGTTTGCGAACTCGCAGCCCATCACCCCGCCGCCTATTATGAGGATGCTCCGGGGGGTTTTTTTAAGGCTGAGCGCCTCGGTGGAGGTTATGACGTTTTCCCCGTCCATGTTGAACGAGGGTATGAGCGCGGGCTCGCTCCCTGTCGCTATTATAATCCTCCTGGCCCCGATGGTTTCGGTTGCGCCGTCTTTTGTCCCGACCCTTATCCTGCCGCGGCCTTCAATAAAACCGGCCCCGTAAATCACCTCGACGCCGTTGCCCTTGAGGAGCTGGCCCACGCCGCCAACGAGCTTGCCCACGACGTCGTCTTTTCTCGCGACCGCCTTTTCGAGGTCAAAGCCGACCTCCGCGGTATTCACGCCGAACGCGCTTGCCTTTTTTACGGCTGAGATCGCCTTTGCCGAATAATAAAGCGCCTTTGTCGGTATGCACCCGCGGTTAAGGCACGTCCCGCCCAACTTATCCTTTTCGATGAGGCAGACCTTCGCGCCCATCTGCGCGGCCCTTATGGCCCCGACGTAACCGCCTGGCCCGGCGCCGACGATGACAATGTCGAATTCTTTCACCTGAAATCTCCGGCCAAAATTCTAATTCCTGAAACTTTTCAGAAGTTTCTCTTTAACCCCTATGAGCGTCAAACCCACAACCTCGCCAGTCTCCTCCATATAGCGCACGATAGCCCCCTCGCCGATGTCAACCCCAACAGCCTTACGTGGTTTCCCAATGCTTATATAAAGCACATCGGCTTCTTCGTCATAGTCCCAGTCGAGGTTTTCTTTCTTATCCAATATCTTTATCGCTTCCATAATGTTTTTCTCCTTACTACCGCCGTATAATCAAAAACCTTCATAACGCCTCCATTTTTCAAGTGATTTTCTTAAAAAATTTTACCCCTTTTGAGTAATAATTTAGCGGAACATAAATAATTGGGCATAGCATCAGCACAATAACAACTACTCCAAATTCTTTTGAAACTTTTCCCGTATCTGAAGACCAATATGAGACGAATAATAAAATCTGGAAAACAGGAAACAACAAATAAAACAATACCATCATATCCGGCATCCAAGAAAAACACTTTAACGTGCGCCATTCCCTTTTTTCCGGAAACTTATGACGCGGGTCGTAACTCTCTGGAAAAATTTTACCCTTGCCAATAACTTTAGCATATTCCCGAATTTTAAAGTTGACAAACTGATCCCTTCTGAAATTCCATGCAATAATAACAATCATCCATGCGCCAAAAGTCAATAACACTTCGCTTGCCACTATCGCATAATGAATTTCATCTTTTTTATATTCATAAACATACGCATAGGCAAAAATTACAGCGCCGAGAAAGCCTACAACTTGAATAATCTCTGTTGATTTGCTCTTTGATTCTCCGCAAATTGAAGATGAAATCCTTCCAAAATCTTTTTTCTTATTTCACTTTTTTCCTCGAACATATTCCGTGGAACCTCCGCTCCCTTGCGCCGTTTCACGCGTATGAAAGTTTCCCTTTAGGCGTCGGGGTCTCCCTGCCCAGTCTTTTTGCGGTTTCCATCCACTCGGCTATTACAATCTCTGCATTATGAAGCGCCTCCTCATATGTGCCCCCATCAGCCATACAGCCGGCAAGCTCCGGCACCTCCGCAATAAAGGCCCCGTCTTCTTCGCTCCAGTAAATTATTACCTCGTATTTGAACATCTCAAACCTCCTTGTGAAGTTGATACCCCAATATCACATTTCTCACCTGCTTCACCTGATATGGTTTGGCCTTCCCGTCCTTCAAGGGCTGGATATTTAAAATTTCCATCACGCCTTCCCTTGTAAATATGTGGTGGTCTCCCTTAATCCTTTCGTCAAAGCCTAATCTCGCAAGAACCCTTCTCAGGTCATCAAATCTGATGTTCCTGTCCGAAAGGCCCGTTAGAATTTTTTCGATAATTTTTTGTGCCAAGCCCTCACCCCTCGTTTTTTAACCGCCTACCCCACCTCTATCCTTCTTTTCGTCTCGCCCTCGTAAAAAAACCTTATGGTTATCGCGTCTTCCGGCAAAAGGCCACCAGCCGTCCCTGACGGCCCCCCGGCCTTTTCAGCCCATTCTATTACGCTTACGCCGTCCCCGTAAATATATTCTTCCAATCCGAGGCCGTTGATCTCGGAGGCGCCCTTCAGCCTGTAAAGGTCTATGTGATAGAGCGGCAGCCTGCCGTCGCCGTATACGCGCACTATTGTGAAGCTCGGGCTTTTTACGTGATAACCCTTAACCCCGAGCCCCGCGGCAATGCCCCTTGTAAACTGCGTCTTGCCGGCCCCGAGTTCGCCCGTAAGCGCGACGACGCTTCCCTTTCCAAGCCCACTGGCAAACCTCTTCCCGAGTTCCTCGGTCTCCTCAGGGGAGTTTGTGGTAAAGACCTCCACGCCCTCACCCGCGTATGAAAGAATTTAAAATGGCCGGGACTTCCGCGAGGAGGTCCGTTGCCATCATCCCGGCCTCCCCTCTTTTTTTAGCGGCCTCGTCCCCGGACAACCCGTGTATATAGACCGCGGCAACCGCGGCCTCCGTCATATCCAGACCTTGCGATAGAAGGCCGCCCGTAATGCCCGAGAGCACGTCCCCGGTGCCGGCCGTGGCCATGCCGGGGTTGCCCGTTGGGTTGATGAAGACCTCTCCGCCAAAGGCAACAACGGTCGAGGCGCCCTTGAGCACAACGACCGAGCCAGTCTCCTTTGAGAGCCTGCCGGAAAAACCGACCCTGTCTCCCTGAACGTCTTTTACGGCCGCTCCGACGAGCCTCGCCATCTCTCCGGGGTGCGGGGTAAGGATTATCCCGGTCTTTCCGGACGCTTTTTTTAAAAACAACAGGCTGAGCGCCAGCCGTCCCTGACTGCCCCCCAGCGCGTTAAGACCGTCGGCGTCAATGACAATGGGTATGCGTTTCTCGGCGCATCTTCCAATAACCGCTTCCGTATATCCGGAAAGCCGCCCGGAAAGCCCCATGCCAGGACCGATGACGACCGCTGTTTTCCCTTCTAATATCTTCAGCGTATCGTCAATGGAACTCTCGCCGAGGGTCGAGTCTTCGGTTTCCGGCAACGGGTGCGTCATGACCTCGGTCGTCTTGGCCTCCATAATGGGATTCAGACTCTCCGGCAACGCGATTGTGACAAGGCCCGCGCCGGCCCTCATCGCGCCGAGGGCCGCCATATACGGCGCCCCTGTCTTTCCCGGAGACCCGCCTATGACGAGGACGTGGCCGTATATGCCTTTATGCGTGTCCCTCTTTCTCGGCGAAAGGGCTCCTTTCACCTCCTGGGCGTCAATGAGGTTGTGCCTTATATCCATGCCTTCAAATATCTGCCGCGCCGCGCCTATGTCAACGACCTCGACCCTGCCGGCATAGTCCCTCCCCGGATAAAGCCACAGCCCGAGCTTTGCGAGCGCCATCGTGGCGGTCACCGTCGCCTTGACCGCGGCCCCGAGCGCGCGGCCGGTCGCGGCGTCAAGGCCGGACGGGACGTCCACCGATACGACGGGCTTGTTGAGTTTATTTATAAGCTCTATAACGCTTGCGTATACGCCCGTAAGCGGCGTTGAAACGCCCGTGCCGAGTATCGCGTCAACGATGAGGGAGGAATGCCTCAACGTCAGGACGTGCTTTTTTAGCTCCCCGATGGTCCGCACGGGATATATCCCGCCGCCCATTTTTCCCCATATCCGGGCGTTTATCCCAGCATCCCCTTTTATCCCGGACGGGGCGCTGAGGGAGAAGACCTCCACGTCAAACCCCCGGTTTTTCAAATGCCTCGCGCATACAAACCCGTCACCGCCGTTATTGCCCTTCCCGGCGATGACCGAAACCCTCCTGCCGCCGAGCCTCTTGAGTTCCCCGGTAACGATATCAGCCGCGCCCCTGCCCGCGTTCTCCATCAACACGATGCCGGGAATACCGTATCTGCGCACGGCGAGGGAGTCGAACTCTCTCATCTCCTCGGGCGTAACGAGTTTCATTCTCCAAGCCTCTCGACCACGGTCTGCGAAACGGCGAAACTCCCGTCATGGGAAAGGGATATGAAAAACCTGAATCCTCCCTCAAGCCCCCGTATCCTTACCGACGGCCTGCCGCCCCCTCCTCCCCCTCCCATGCCCCTTGTTATCTCGACGTCTTTAAAAGGCACTGCCCTTCCAAGCGCCTTGAAAACACTCTCCTTTGCCGCGAACCGGACGGCGAGATGCCTTTCGGGATGCCTCTGCCTTGAGCAATATCCGACCTCATCCTCCGTAAAAAGCCGCCGGACGATTTTATCGCCCCATCTGTCAAGGGCCTTTTTGAACTTGTTGATATCAACTATGTCTATGCCGACGCCGTGTATCATCTAAATTGTTTCGCTCCTCTCGCAATGACGGAAAAAAGAAAGAACCATGATGATATTGCGCGCTCACCCCACCAGCCTTGTCCTCTCCCTCACGGCCTCTTCGATGCCGACATATACGCTCCGGGCAATGATGGAGAACCCTATGGCGAACTCCTCTATCTCCTTTATCCCGGCTATCGCCTTTACGTTGCGGTAATCAAGCCCGTGTCCGGCATGCACCCTGAGGTTGAGCCTGCGGGCAAGGAGCGCGCAGTCCTGTATCCTCTTAAGCTCCGATTCCCTTTCCCTGCCCGCGGCCGCGGCCGCGTAACGGCCCGTATGTATCTCAACGCCGTCCGAGCCTATCCTGTGGGCCATCTTGACGCTGTCCGGGAGAGGGTCTATGAAGAGGTTCACGGGAATGGACGCGTCTTTAAGGGAGGCCGCGAACTTCTTCAGGCCCTCGAAATGGGTCTTTACGTCCAGTCCGCCCTCGGTGGTAAGCTCCTGCCTTTTCTCAGGCACGAGCGTTACCATATCCGGCTTTACCTCAAAAGAGATGTCGAGCATCTCCTTTATGGAGGCCATCTCGAGGTTGAGCCTCGTCTTGACGGTCCTCCGAAGGATTTGGAGGTCCCTGTCCTGTATGTGTCTGCGGTCTTCCCTCAGGTGGACCGTTATGCCGTCGGCCCCGGCCAGCTCGGCCATGAGCGCGGCAAGAACCGGGTCGGGCTCCGAGGCCAGTCGGGCCTGCCTTACGGTCGCGACATGGTCAACGTTTACAGAAAGCCGTGCCATTAATCCCTCCGATCCACCTCGTAGATACCATCAGCCGAGTTCCCTTTTTACGATATCGGCAAGCTCCCCGGCCATGGCCTCTATCTCGTCTCTACTCTCACCCTCGACCGTTATTCTCGCGAGCGGCTCGGTGCCGGAATAACGGACGAACGCCCGGCCCCTCGTCTTAAGCCTCTGGATGGTCTTTTTAAGCGCGTTCGCGATTGCCGGGACCTCAAGGAGCGGGACCTTCTTTTTTACCCTGACGTTCACGAGCACCTGTGGCCTCGGGGCCATGACCTTTGAAAGCTCAAAGAGCGTTTTGTTCTTCCTGACCATGACCGAGAGCACCTGCAGGGCCGAGATTATGCCGTCGCCGGTCGTGGTGTGGTCGAAAAACACAATGTGCCCGGACTGCTCGCCCCCGAGGTTGTAGCCGCCTTTGAGCATCTCTTCCACGACATACCTGTCTCCCACGTCGGTCCTTACGACCCTCCCGCCGGCCTTTTTAACAGCCTCGTCCAGCCCGGAATTGCTCATTATCGTCGTAACGAGCGTTTTGCCCCTCAAGCGGCCTTCCTTAAGCATGGTGCGCGCGCATATGGCCATGAGATGGTCTCCGTCAAGGACGTTGCCCTGTCCGTCAACGAGCACGCACCTGTCGCCGTCTCCGTCGAGCGCTATCCCGATGTCGGCGCCGGTCCTTTTCACCTCGTCCCTCAACGCCTCGGGGTGGAGCGAGCCGCAGTCGTGGTTGATATTCTCTCCGTCCGGCCTTACGCCTATCGGAAAGACCTCGGCCCCCAGCTCGTAGAACACCTCGGGCGCGACTTTATATGCCGCGCCGTTGGCGCAGTCCACCGCGATCTTCAGACCATCGAGCGTCATCTCCTTCGGGAACGTATTTTTGGCGAACACCACGTACCTGCCGATGGCGTCGTCTATCCTGCAGGCCTTGCCTACCTCGCTCGCCGTGGGCCTGTGACTCGGGTCCCTGAAGTCCGAGAGGAACCCTTCTATCTCCAGTTCGAGCTTATCCGGCAGCTTCAGCCCCTCCCTTGAGAAAAACTTTATGCCGTTATCCTGATAGGGGTTGTGGGAGGCCGATATGACGACCCCGGCGTCGGCCCTCATGCTCGATGTGATGAACGCTATGCCCGGAGTGGGCAGAGGGCCGACCAGGAGGACGTCCACCCCCATGGAGCACACCCCGGACAGCATCGCGCTCTCCAACATGTAGCCGGAAAGGCGCGTATCCTTGCCTATGACTATCCTGTGGCGCCGGGGCTCTTTTTTGAACACGTAGGCTATCGCCCGCCCCAGCCTCAGCGCCGTCTCCGCGGTCATCGGCTCGATATTGGCCACCCCCCTTATGCCGTCCGTCCCGAAAAGTTTTTTCGCCGTCTTCATGGCTGCCTCAGGCGTTCGATGCGTATGTCAACGGAAGAAGGCCTTACCCTTACGACCTTTATCCCGCCGGGCGTTTTTATGTCCCCCGCGCTTATCCTGTACGTGTTCATCCCCTCTTTCGCGCCGCTTACGTCCAGCGCCGCCTCTATCTCCGAAGGCGAAAGGTTCGTCATTAAACTCCTGGGGCCCGTCACCCTCACCTCTATGTCCATGTCCGCGTTGTCGGCTATCATCATGTCGTCCGGGATACCCCTGACGACAAGGGGCACGAAAAGCCCGACCTCGGACGATTTCTCGCCGATGACAAGAAACCACAGGGCCGCGGAAAAAACAAGGGCAAGGATTTTAAGCCTCAGGTTCCTAAAAACAAGGCCCCTTAAAACCCCTTCCGCTTCGTGGCCGGCTATCTGGCCGGCGCGGCCTGAACCTGAGGACTTCATGCGCGCGGCCTCCACGGGAAAAAAACCCTGCCCTCGCCCCCTCCGGTCGAAATAATCCCTTTAAGCCTCGGCACCAGTTCCGTCAGGGCTATGCCGAGTTCGAGTTTTTCGTCAAAGACCAGCGACACCTCGCCGGTTTTCTCCGAGATCACTATGACGGCCGCGTCCGTTTCCTCGGAAAGCCCCACGGCCGCCATGTGTCTCGTGCCGATTTTCCCGGCGAGTTTTTTCTCGGTAAGCGGCAGTATGCAGCCTGCCCTTGCGATCCTGCCGCCCCTGACGAAAACCGCCCCGTCATGAAGCGGCGACGAAGGGTCGAATATGGTGAGTATAAGCTCCCTTGACACCTCCGCGTCTATATTGACCCCGCTTTCGAGGAAATCCCTCAGGTCAATCCCCCTCTCTATGACTATAAGCCCGCCCATCCTGTTTGACGACATGGCCGCCACGGCGCCCGATATCTCGTCTAAAAAGCCGGTCGCGCCGGCCTCGTGGTTTGTAAAGGGACGACCCATCTGCACGAGCGCCCTCCTTATGTCCTGCTGGAACACCACGATAATGACTATTACGATGCTCCCCAGAAAATTATTGAGTATCCAGTGGAGCGTCAGGAGTTCCATCCTCTCGGCCGCGAAGTAGACCAGCACCACGACCGCAAGCCCCCAGAGCATCCTCTCTCCCCTTGTCCCTTTCACAAGGAGCATGACCCAGTAAAGGACCACCGCCACGAGGGCTATGTCAATCGCCGTAATAATCGGCAAGGCGGTAAACGTCTCAAACACGCCCTTTCCCCCGTTCCTCTTCCGGCGAGGCCGGCTGGTTGACCGGCGAGGCCGGCTGGACGACGGCCGTCGTGGACGGCAGCGCCCCTGCGGTTATGGCGGAAATCATGTCCGCGGCTGAGCGCGCCTCTTTTACGTCATGGGCCCTTAAAATGCGCGCGCCGTTAAACACCCCCAGAGACTCCGCGGCGATTGTAGCGCCGAGCCTCTGCTCCGGGGCAGCTCCGAGCGCGGCGCCGATAAACGATTTCCGGGACGCGCCGAGAACTATCGGGCGGCCGAGGGTTTTAAACTCCCTCACCCTCTTTATTATCTTCAGGTTATCCCCGGCCGACTTGGCGAAACCTATCCCCGGGTCTATCGCGGTTTTATCCATCTCTATGCCGGTTTTGCGCGCGTAGGCGAGCCTTCCGGCCAGATAATCGAATATCTCACCCATGAGGTCTCCGTAGGAGGCGTGCCCCCGCATGTCAGCGGGGGTTCCCCTCATGTGCATCAGGATTACCCCCGATCCGTATTTACTGACAACCTCCGCCATGGAGGCGTCCAGAGTCATCGCGCTTATGTCGTTGATTATCTCCGCGCCGTTTTTAAGCGCCTCCTCGGCAATAACTGCCTTCGTGGTATCAACCGAGACGGCTATACCCCTTTTCGCCAGTTCCTCGACCACGGGGATGACCCTCCTTAACTCCTCGTCGCTCCCGACCCCTTTTGAGCCGGGCCTCGTCGACTCTCCGCCTACGTCTATGACGTCAGCCCCCTCCCCGGCCATCTTGAGCGCCCTCTCGACGGCCCTTTCCCTGTCAAAGAACCGCCCGCCGTCATAGAATGAATCCGGAGTAACGTTGAGTATGCCCATGACGAGGACCCTGCCTGAGAGATCCCATTGCCGGGTGCGGCCCTTGAAGGTAAGGCGCCCGGACGTGAGGTTTCCGATTGCCTCGTTTATCGCCCCCGCGATCCCGGCAAGGCCGTAAGGCTGGCGGCAAAGTTTTTCCGCAAGCCGCGCGAACTGTTTGAGCGTGGCCGACAGGATGCAGCCGGTATGCGCGACCTCGCAGGCGGCAACCCCTTTTGAGACCGCGGCCTCGCCGCCTATCGAAAGCATGTCCTGTTTGATTATGTTGGCCTGGGCCGGGGTGAGCCTGTCGAGCTTGAGGTTGTAGTGGAACTGCTTCGGGGCCATGAGCGCTATACCGGCGGGATCCACCCCGATGCGTTCCATCTCGGAGGCGGCCTCTTCAATGGAGCCTATCTCAATAAAGCGGACCTTCAAGCTCGATCAGTTCTCCGTTCAGGTTTGTTCGGAATGAAAGAGCGTTCGTAACCCGGTCAGGGGAAAAGAGGGAAAGGTCCTTCGCGCGCGTTAGCCAGCCTATGCCTTGGCCGCCTCGTCCTGCGGGGCCCCGGGGAGACTTCCGGGCCAGGGCGATGCGCCCTTCGCCGTCCCGGTCTTATCCTCCCTGGCCGTGGTGACCCCGGGCGGCGCGCTGTCCCCGAAGATTACCCTGTCTATCTCCTCTCCGCCGAGGACCTCTTTTTCGAGTATGGCCCTGGCGAGCCTGTGAAGGGTGTCAATCCTCTCGCCGAGGAGTTCCCTGGCCCTGAGCTGGCTGTCTCTCACTATCTTCTTTATCTCGTTGTCTATCTCGACGGCCGTGGCCTCGCTGAAGTCCCTGGCCTGCCCCCTCTCCTTGCCGAGGAATATGTGCTCCTCTTTCTTCCCGAAGGTAAGGGGGCCTATCTTTTCGCTCATCCCCCACTCGCAGACCATCTTGCGCGCTATCTCGGTCGCCTTCTCTATGTCGTTGCCAGCGCCGGTGGTGAGGTGGTTGAGAACAAGCTCCTCGGCGACCCTGCCGCCCATGAGCACCGCTATGTTGTTTTTGAGGTAGTCACTGCTGTAGGTGTGACGCTCGTCTATGGGGAGCTGCTGCGTCTGCCCCAGGGCCATGCCCCTGGGTATTATGGACACCTTGTGTATCGGGTCGGTGCCGGGTATGAGCCTGGCCACAAGCGTGTGGCCGGCCTCGTGATAGGCGGTGCTTCTCTTCTCCTCCTCGCTTATTATCATGCTCTTCCGTTCCCTGCCCATCAGGAGCTTGTCCTTTGCCTCGTCGAACTCGGCCTTGCCGAGCTTCTCCTTGCCCCTCCTGACGGTCAGGAGCGCGGCCTCGTTCACGAGGTTCGACAGGTCCGCCCCGGAAAAGCCGGGCGTGCCCCTGGCTATGGTCTCTATGTCAACGTCCGCGTCGAGCGGCGTCTTTGCCGTATGCACCCTGAGTATCTCATGCCTTCCCTTTATGTCCGGCTTCGGCACGACCACCGTGCGGTCGAACCTGCCGGGCCTTAAAAGGGCCGGGTCGAGCACGTCCGGCCGGTTCGTGGCGGCTATGATTATAACGCCCTCGTTGCTCTCAAACCCGTCCATCTCGACGAGCAGCTGGTTGAGGGTCTGCTCCCGCTCGTCGTGGCCTCCGCCGAGACCCGCGCCCCTGTGGCGGCCGACCGCGTCTATCTCGTCTATGAATATTATACAGGGCGCGTTTTTCTTGCCCTGCATGAAAAGGTCCCTTACGCGCGAGGCCCCCACGCCCACGAACATCTCGACGAAATCACTGCCGGATATGCTGAAAAAAGGCACCCCGGCCTCTCCGGCTATGGCCTTGGCGAGCAGCGTTTTACCCGTGCCCGGCGCCCCGACGAGCAAAACCCCCTTGGGTATCCGCCCGCCGAGCTTCGTGAATTTTTTCGGGGCCTTGAGGAAATCTATTATCTCGCTTACCTCTTCCTTGGCCTCATCTATCCCGGCCACGTCCCTGAAGGTGACCGAATGCTGACTCTCGGTGAGGAGCTTGGCCTTGGATTTGCCGAAGCTCATGGCCTTGCCCCCTCCGCCCTGCATCTGACGCATGAAAAATATCCAGAGCGCTATCAAAAGGAGCATCGGGAACCAGGAGACGAATATGGTGCCCCATCCCGGGGTGTCCACGTCCGGCTCGGCCGATATCCTTACCCCTTTGGCCTTGAGCTTGGCGACAAGCTCGGGGTCGTCAGGCGCGAACGTGCGGAACTCCTTGCCGCCCCTGTACATCCCGCTGATCTTATGCCCCTGTATGGTGACCTCGGAAACGTCCCCCTTCTCAAGGGACACGAGGAAATCGCTGAAGATTACCTTGTTGGGCAACGGCTCCTTTGAGTTCAGGAAGACGAACATGAACACAAAGGCGGATATTATGATAATCCACAGCGCTATGTTCTTATATAGCTGGTTCATCAAACTCTACCTTTTTTGGTTTGGATACCGTTTCGGGATACCGGCAAAGCATAATTTTCTCATATAGTTAGGCATTTTACAACATAAATGTTGCGCCGCGCGCTTCGGGGTTAATTCCCTGCGGCTTGCCGCGCATGTCGTTTCCTCTCCCCTTGGGGGGGAGGACTATGGTGGGGGGTACATGCCCGCGGGCTACGGCGCCCCCTCACTCTGTCATGCTGAATTCATTTCAGCATCTCATATACTGAAACGAGTTCAGCACAAGTTTAGGGAAGGTCTGATTAATTCTCTTTTTGTCATTGCGAGCCGCGTTTTTGCGGCGAAGCAATCTCGTAACTTACTGATTTGCCTATAGGACGAGATTGCTTCGCTACGATAGCAATGACGGGACTGGGAATTAATCAGACCTTCCTTAGACCCTGAAACAAGTTCAGAGCCTGCCCCGAACTTGTTTCGGGGGTGACACAACAGGACTTTTTCAAAAGCCCCTCCCCGCCAATCTTTGCTTTTTTTATTTTTTTGCTTTGCCTGTCAGGCGGGCATTCGTTCAGCGCCTACTTCTGAAGACAACCCTCACGGGCGCGTCCGTAAGGCCGAGGGATTCCCTGAAGCGGTTTACGAGGTATCTCCGGTAAGATTCCGTCACGCCTTTGGGGAGGTTCGCGAAGACGGCGAATTTGACCGGGGCCGTTCCTGTCTGCGTCATGTAGTAGAGCTTCACCTCTTTGCCCCTGTAAGCGGACGGCCGTGTCTGCGCCACGAACCCCTCGAGCAGACGGTTGAGCCTTGAGGTCGTGAACCTGCGCGTTGACTGCTCGAACACCTCGTCTATCCTGCCGAAGAGGTCCCTGATGCCCCTGCCGGTAAGCGCGGAGGTGAAGACAACGGGCGCGTATTGCAAAAACGGCATCGTCAAACGGATCCTTTCCGTATAAAGCCGGGTGCTGTCAACATCCTTTACCACGGTATCCCATTTGTTTACGACGATTACGCAGCCTTTGCCCCTGCGCTCTATGAACCCGGCTATCTTCTCGTCCTGCATCTTGAGCCCTTCCATGCCGTCTATCACGAGGAGCGCCACGTCGCTTCTTTCGATGGTCTTTATCGCCGCGAAGACGCAGTATGCCTCGAGGGTCCTCGTTATCCTGCCCTTTTTCCTTATGCCGGCGGTGTCTATGAAAAGGTAGCCCTTCCCGTCTTTCTCGAAAGGCGTGTCAATGGAATCGCGCGTGGTGCCCGGCACATCGCTCACTATCGCCCTCTGCTTCCCGATGAGTTTATTCAGGAGGGACGATTTCCCGGCGTTGGGCCTGCCGACTATGGCGACCCTTACCCTCTCCGTCAAGGACGGCTGGTTGGCCGTCTGCCCGGCCTCCGTAGCCTCCGTCCTCGACGGCCCGACAGCCGACACTGCCGGCCAACCAGCCGTCCTTGACGGTTCCTCACGCGGGAGATTGGCGATGACGGCGTCGAGGAGCTCGTCAACGCCAAGCCCGCTCTCCGCGCTCACCGCGAGTACGTCGTCAATGCCGAGCGAATAAAAATCACTGACTGCCGGGATGAGCCTTTTGGTGTCAACCTTGTTAGCCGCGTAGATAACCTTCTTCCCGGTCCTGCGGAGCATAGCCACGAGCTCGCGGTCGCCGGGCATGACCCCTTGCCTGTTGTCCATGAGGAATATGATGACGTCCGCCTCTTCGACGGCGAGGGTCGCCTGCTCCTTTACCTTCCTGAGTATCGCCTCTTTCGCGGCCGGCTCAAACCCGCCGGTGTCAACGAGGGTGAAACTCCTCCCCCCCTCCGAGCAGTCGGCGTAGTTCAAATCCCGCGTGACCCCGGGCTCGTCTTTGGTTATGGCCCTGCGCCTTCCTCCGAGGATCCTGTTGAAGAGCGCGGATTTGCCGACGTTGGGCCGGCCGACTATGGCTACAAGCGGTTTCATGGTTTCCCTGTTTCTATTGTATTATGGCCGGAAGACGACTTACCTTGAAACTCCAAAAAACCGGCAAGTCGCCGGTTTACTCGTACCCGAACTCCTTCATCGCCCTCGAATCCCCGGTCCACCCCTTTTTAACCTTTACGAAAAGCTCCAGATAGACCCTCACGCCGAGGAGCTTCTCGATGTCCGCTCTTGCCGAGGCGCCTATGTCCTTGAGCATGGCGCCCCTTTTCCCTATGATAATGGCCTTCTGCGAGTCCCTTTCAACGTTGATCACGGCGCTTATGTAGACGAGGTTTTTCTCCTCCCTCTCCTTGAACTCCTCCACGACGACTGCCGTTGAGTACGGTATTTCCTCCTTTGTAAGGATAAAGACCTTTTCCCTTATAATCTCGGACGCGATGAACCTTTCGGGCTGGTCCGTTATGATGTCCTCAGGGAAATACCTCGGGCCCTCGGGCAGGATCCTTGAAATCACCTCGACGAGCAACCCGGCGCCGTCCCCCTTGAGGGCCGAGACGGGCACTATCTCCTTGAAAGGAAAAAGGCCGGAGTATCTTTCCATGAGGGGGAGGAGCGACCTTTTGTCAACGAGGTCTATCTTGTTTATCGCGAGTATCACCGGGCATTTAAGGCCCCTGAGATTTTCCATTATAAAACGCTCGTCGTCCCCTATATCCCTCGTCGCCTCGACGAGGTAGACGATGCCGTCCGTATCTCTGATGGCCCTCAGGGCCGCGCCCACCATGAACTCGTTCAGAAGCCCCCTCGCCCTGTGGAGCCCCGGCGTGTCAATGAAAACAACCTGCCCGTCCCCGTCCTTAAGGTTTTTAACGCCCCGGATGACGTTGCGCGTCGTCTGGGGTTTTTTCGAGACGATGGAGATCTTCTCTCCGATTATGGAGTTCAGGAGCGTTGATTTGCCCGCGTTGGGGCGGCCTATTATGGCTATGAAACCTGATTTGAAAGGCATTGGATAAAGATAACATTAACAGAGGGGGGGTGTAAAGGGGGAGGGTGGTTTTAACGCCCCATTCAATTCATGCGCCGCCTATTTCATGCCCGCCATCAAACTCTTAAGCACGGCGAATGTGAGTTGGCTCGCCATCTCAACTATTTCCTCCTCCATCTTCACCGTCCTCTTCCTTCTCTTGCCGGTCTTGCCATGATGATAGTAATGGTGCGCCAGTTCGTGGAGCAGGGTTTTCACCCTTTCGCCATCATCGGGCAGGCTGTGATCGGATAGATATATCACCTTTTCGTCTATGTCGTAACATCCCGTATCACAGGAGCACTTCCTATCCCGGCAATATTCTACCGGGACGGGAGACGACCTGATTATCATGTCATATAAGTCGCCCGGGTCCGCTTTCTTGTGTCTTCCGAATATCTCGGACAGGAAATTCATGCCACTCTTTCTTTTCAAAACCCTTTTTCTCCTTACTCACCCTGTCTTAAACTTCACCAGGGAGATTATTTCTCCCGGCACTCGATGACCCATGTCTTTGTCGTATGTCCCCTCCAGAAATTCGTAGTTGATAACTTATGCCGCGCTAAAACCCTATCGCGGCCGCGCGTTTTCAAAAGCCCGGGGATGCAGTCTGTGTCGTGAAATTTCTCTCCACAAATCTGACGGCGTCCCCGTATGTCTCGGCAATCGGGACTCCCCTTTTTAAAGACAGCATCTCCGCGGTCCGGTGTATTTCCTTTATATGGGCGCCGGTGAACTTTTTACCGCAGCAGAGTCCCGGCTCCACCCGCGTGTCCTTGAAATAAAGGGCTACGAGCCGACCTATCTCGCCGTCGGTCGGCAATTCTATCCTGAACTTCCGGTTGAATCTGACGGGCCTTTTGGTTATGGCCCTGTCCAGATGCTCGATGTAGTTGGTCGTGGCTATGAACACTATGCCGTCCTCCCTTTCGTAGAGCCCGGATATAAACTGCAGGAAGTCGGACAGATGGGAGTTCAACACATGTTCTCTGTCCTGCCCGATCGAATCAATATCCTCGAATATCACGATGCATCGCCCGAAGAAAGTGGTTAGAAATTCGCCGAGCATCGCATAGTTCACCCTGGTCGTCACAAAACAGGTTGAATACCCTTCTTTGAGCGCGGCGTTTATTATGGCCTGGCATATCATGGACTTTCCCGTGCCGGGGTCTCCGTGGAGTATTATCCCGTTGTTGCCTTTGATGCTTTTAAGATGGAATATCGTGTTGTCATATATGTCCTCTTTCATGGCCCCG
>JACRCI010000071.1 GCA_016219105.1 Deltaproteobacteria bacterium
AGCACCGTTCTTACGTCTTTCAATACGCTCACCTTCTCGGTATCCATGTCCATGATCAAGCCGGCACCCGTAACCTCGATTGTGCGCGAGAGGAGCCGTATCCTCCCGTTCGTGCGCACGATCCTGCGTCCCGTCGTATAGGTAAGGGGGGCGTCCGTCTTAAGGGTATACCCGTTACGCGACTCAACCGTCACGTCGCCTTCAACCGTTATCTCTCCGGTGTCCACGCCGTAAACACCATCCCGGCCCCTGACGGTGTAAGCGAGCCCCTCCTTCGCGTAATAAACGAGCCTTACGCCTTTCAGGAGTATTGGGTCAGTGGTTTTCAACTGGGCGGCCGAGTCCGCCTCAAGTTCCCATTCGCGGCGGCTGTCCCTTATGCCGTAATACCTGACTTTGGTTATGGCGGCCCCTGGACCAGGGGCGACCCTCTCTTTAGAATCCTTTTTAAGGCTGAAATTTATGAATACCGCGGCGGCCAGCCCCGCCATTGACAGCCCTATAAAAAGCAGCAAAAAAAACCTTAACTTCTTCGTCATGTCCGCACGGAAAAGAACCCGCTCCGGTCCCGATGGCGCAAAAAAATACGCTGCGTACCCCGTCTAAATAAAAAAACCGGCATTATTCTTGCAGGTTACGGAAAAACATCTTTGAGAAGAGATTTCCCGCGGAAACCCTCCCCTGAAACTTTTTCCATAGCCTGTTGGAATTATAACACCGGCCCGGATGGGTGTAAAGTTTTTTATCCCAGATAGCGCCCGATGACCTCGCGCCATTTCCCCTTGATTTTCAATATGATTTCAACGACTTCCCTCACGGCGCCCCTGCCGCCGGGGCATACCGTTACGTAATCCACCTCATCCTTGACCTCTTCCACTGCGTCATTTACGGCCGCTGAAAATCCGGCCATTCTCAATACCGGCAGGTCAACGAGATCGTCTCCCACGAAGGCCGTCTCTTCGGGCTTAAGCCCGGTCTTTTTCAGTATATCCTCATAAGCCGTAATCTTATCGAGCGCGCCCTGATGGACTATCTCTATACCCAGTTCCCTGGTCCTGTACTCAAGCGCCCTCGATTGCCTCGACGTTATGACGGCGCATTCCACCCCGCCCCTTTTCAGGAGTTTTATGCCATGGCCGTCCCTCACGTTGAACACCTTCGTCTCAACCCCGTCGGCGTTGTAGATAATGCCGCCGTCGGTCATCACGCCGTCAACGTCGAGGACGAGAAGCCTCACCGGCTTCACCTTCTTTACAAGCCCCATGGGGAAACCTTTTGCCATCTCAGGCCCCTTTCCCCAGAGGCTCTACCCTGACGGAGAAGGAAAAAAAGAACGGTTCTTTAAGCGGAAGGACGAGCGGGAGCAAAAAGACAAGGGACGTGCCCTGGTAGTTCCGTTCAAACCCGGCCTCGGACAAAGACACGGTCTCGACCGGATACCTCCACATGACCACCCGTCTGTCGAAATCCATGGACATGCGGAGCCCGGCGAAGCCGTCCACTATGGCTACGCTCGATACGGCCTCCTCGCCCTTGGAGCCGAGCCCCGGCCGGGTTGAACCCGGCACGGGGAATTCGTAATGGCAGGCCGGGCCGCCGCAGCCCGGAAGGCACAGGTTGAACTCCACGCCGAACCTTACGCCTTTAGAGTCGGCGACAACCCCGCCGAGGCTTTCGAGCCTGTAGTGGACTGAAAAAGAAGAGCTGTCCTTCACGGTGATTTCCTTTACCACCGTGAGGTTGGTCCCGCACATGCCGTTCCTCGTGAGTCTCAATCCGGTTGCGTTAAGCACTGCGTCGTAGGCGCCGTCGCGGAAATCCCCGAGTTCCGTCTCCTCCGAGCGCGCGAGCCTGTCAAGGGTTTCGTCCTCCTTGAAAAAACGGTCCCTCAGAGACGCCCTCCTGATTGGGTCGAACCGAAGATGCCGCTTAAGCCCCTCCTCTTTCGCAACGACCATATCGTGGATGCTGCCGGAGGCGCTGGAGCCGGCGCTGTTGCCGGCGTTTTCAAGCCTGTTGTGATAGCCTTCGAACCACCTCGAAAGCGTGTTGGTGAGGTTGGCCGCGGCGGGCTTCCAGTCCATCTCGACGAGACTTCCGCCGCGCGCGGGGCTGAAATAGAGGTTGAGGTCTTTTGTGCCGACCCGGACCTCGTTGTGCGTATCGGCGTCAACGTCAAAGGCCCTGACCGTTACCCCCTTTGCCTCATCAACGAGGCGATCGGCCGTTATCAGGTTCTCGTACACATTCGCCCTGAGATGCGGGAGGTAAAGCCCTCCAAAAACTCCGTGCCAATACGCGTCGTTGCACTGCGCCATATAGAGGTGCTTGAGGGCCGCGGGATAGGCGCCCGCGTTGCCGGAGGCGGCCACGCGTCCGCTGACCTCCAGCATCCTTTTGTGCATCCAGTCGGCCTCCGGGTATTTCGCGAGGAAGTTCCTCCACGTCCCGCCCTGAAAGAACCTCAGGATCCTCTCCCCGTCCTTCCATCCTTTTATCTCCTCCCTTAAAGAGGCGTAGTCGGCGCTTGCCTCAGGCGGCAGGGCCCACTCTCCCATCTCCATATAAGATGTCGTCGGGAGATACACCCTTCCGAGTGGTCCCTTCCTTTCGATATATTGCGAGAAGGTGGCCGGCTTGAGCCACCCGTTCAAATCCTCCAACTTTCCGAAGAACCTGTCGAGCCAGCCTTCTTCGTATACAGACCTGTCGGTCCCGGGCCATACGCCGAACTTTTCCCCGTCGTCCGCGAATATTACCGCCCTGTCATCACCGGGCCGTCCGTTGACCCATTTGAGATACTCCTCAAGCCTCTCGACAGGCTCGAACGGTATCAGGTATCTCAGCCTTTCGGAACCCGGAAAGACCCTGACCTCCCTGCCGAGGTCCTCGGTCACGTAATAGCCGAAGAGGCCTTCTTTCTTAAGCCCGGCCTTTATGAAATGGTAGTCGTCCACGACGACGTATGATACCCCGGCCTCCTTGAGGCTGTACGGAAGGGTCGGGTCCCAGACCCTTTCGGCAAGCCATATCCCCGAGGGACGCACGCCGAAAAGCTCCTCAAGCCTATCGCCCATCATCCGTATCTGGCCAAGCCTGTCCGCGTGCGGGATTACCGAAAGGATGGGCTCGAAGTACCCTCCTCCCATAATCTCCACCTGCCCGCGGTCCACCATGGCCCTCAGCATGTCCACGTAGGCCGGCCGGTGCTCGCACAGCCAGTCGAGGAGAAACCCGGACGTGTGGAACGAAAATTTCAGGAACGGCCGGGCAAAAAGCCTTTTGAGCATAGGCTCGTAGGCCTTATCGTAGGCGTGTTCGAGCACATAGCCGAAATTACCCGCCGGCTGGTGGTTGTGTATGCAGAAGATGAAATACGTCATAATAGTTCCACCACGTGCGCCACCCTTGCCTTTACCCCACTCTGGTAGAGGGCGTCCTTAAGCTGCACCATGCACCCTGGGCAGGCGGTTGCGACCACGTCGGCGCCGGTTGCCCTGACGCTCGAGGCCTTTTCCTTCGCTATCTCCATTGAGAGTTCGTAGTTCGCGAAACCCACCCCGCCGCCGAGACCGCAGCACCTGCATGGGTGTTTCATGCCCTTGAACGTAAAAACGCTCTTTGAAAGGAGGCGGCGCGGCTCTTCGCTTATGCCCTGATATCTCCTGAGATGGCACGGGTCGTGGTATGTGACAACCCCGCCTTTTTTACCCTTTTCCCCGCCTTTATACGGCAGTTCCCCGGTGAGGAGTTCGGTGATATCCCTCACCATGGAAGCAAACCTCTCCACCCTCGAACGCATCTGAAGGCCTTCGTCCGACAGGAGCTCCGCGAAAACCTTTTTAAGCCCGTGTCCGCACGTGGCGCAGGACGTGGTTATGATGTCAACTCCCGAGGCCTCAAACGCCTCGAGGTTTTTAAGCGCGAGGTCCCTCGCCGTCCGTCTATCCCCGGCCGAGTAGGCCGGCATCCCGCAGCAGACCTGTTGCGGCACGACGACCTCGGCGCCGGACTCTTTAAGCACCCTTATGGTCGCCTCTCCTATATCGGGCAGGAGGTAGTTCACCCCGCACCCGGCAAAAAAACCAACCCTCAATACCCCGCCCTTTTTACCCCGCACAGGCGTTGCTGACGGTGAAAGCTCCTCTATGTGGCTCCGGTCGAGGAAAAATTCGTCCGCAAGCTCGGGCAGGAGCCTTCCCCCGCCTATGACGGGCAGGGAGAACCTGCTTACGAGCCCGTTTTCAAACGCCGTGCCCTTGAGAAAAAGCCCCTGAAGCCTGGACGCCAATCTCAAGGCCGCCTGCATGAACCTTTCCGAATGAAGGAGCCCCCTGTACGCGAAAGACTCGGCAAGCGAAAGCCCCCCTTTCTCCACGCCCTCTGCCCTCGCGGCGAGTATCAGCTCCGGTATGTTGACCCCATTGGGGCAGTTTGAATGACACGAGCCGCAGAGCGTGCATTCCTTTATGTTCTTGAGATACGCTCCGCCAAAACCACTCTCGCCCTTAAAACTGGCCTCAACGAGCGAAAGCCTGCCCCTGGGCCCCGACTGCTCGCGCCTGAGGACGTCGTACGTGGGGCAGACGCTCTTGCACGCGCCGCAGCGGACGCATCTTCCGGCTTCCTCTATTAATTCCTTTATGCCCCTCATAATCTTAAGCGTGTTGGGGTTGTCTGAACGCTTTCGGAAAAATCTTTCCGGGGTTCAAAATCCCGTTGGGGTCAAGCGCCTTTTTTATGCCCCTCATGACCTCGATCGCCTCGGCCGAGAGTTCCATGCCGATATAACTCGCCTTGGCGATGCCTATGCCGTGCTCTCCGGAGATGGTCCCGCCGAGCGAGATGGTAAGCTCGAATATGTCCTTTACCGCGTCCATTCCCCTTTGCATCTCGGCGGCGTTGTTCTTATCAACCATCACGTTTACGTGGATATTGCCGTCGCCGGCATGACCGAAGCTCGCTATGACGACCCCCTTCTTCGAGGCGATGTCCTCAATGCCGGTTATAAGCCCCACGAGGTTCGACCGAGGCACCACTACGTCCTCATTGAGCTTGGTGGGCTTCACCTTGCTCAGGGACGGCGAGATGGCCCTCCTTAAGTTCCAGATGTCCTTTTCCTCATCCCTGCCGGATGCGACCCAGAAGGTCTTGGCGCCGCGTTCCGAGGCGATGCGCCTGATCCTCGCGACGTCGTCTTGAACCCCCGTCTCTTTTCCGTCAACCTCTATAAGAAGGACGGCCTCGACAGAGGCGAGCCCGCCCACCTTCGCGTACTTCTCGACACACCTTATGCATACGTCGTCTATTATCTCGATGGTTGAGGGCACGACCTTCGCGTTTATCACGGCCTCCACGGCCCCTGCCGCGTCCTCGAGGCTCAGGAATTCAACGAGCATGGTCCGTTTGGCCTCGGGCAGAGGCAAGAGCCTCAAAAAGGCCCTCGTCACCACGCCGAGCGTTCCTTCGCTCCCGACCATGAGCCTCGTCAGGTCGTACCCCACGACCCCCTTCATAGTCTTTTTCGTCCCGGTCGTGATAATCTCGCCGGTCGGCATGACCACCTCAAGCCCCAGGACATAATCCCTCGTCACGCCGTATTTTATGGCCCGCGGGCCGCCGGCGCACTCGGCGATGTTCCCGCCGATGGTTGAAAACTTCAGGCTCGTCGGGTCGGGCGGATAAAAAAGGCCGAGCCTTTCGGCCTCGGCCTGAAGGTCGCCGGTAATCACCCCCGGCTCAACGTCAGCGGTCAGGTTCGCGGTGTCTATCTCCCTTATGCCTTTAAGCCTCTCAAGCGAAAGGATAACCCCGCCTTCGACCGCAAGCGCTCCGCCTGTAAAGCCCGTGCCCGCGCCCCTCGGTATTACCGGAAACCCCTCGGTATTCGCAAGCCTGAGTATCCTTGAAATCTCCTCCGGGCCGCCCGGGAAAACCACCCCGTCGGGCGGATAAAGGCTGTTTGTTGCGTCGTAGGAATAACAGAGGAGCTCCTCTTTCCCGAAAGAGGCGTTGCCCTTTCCCACTATCCCGGTAATCTCGTCTCTCGCTGTTGCTTTCAGCACCGGCTCTATCCTCGTCTTTTATCCTGACAGTTTGAGAAAAACTCGAAACTTATTCAGGCTGCTCAGCGCCCCGGAACCTTACTCCCCCTCCTTAAGCACGTAACCGACTCCCCTCACCGTGTGTATGAGTCTTTTGAACGGGGGTTTGTCTATCTTATTCCTCAAATGATTTATGTAAACGTCCACCACGTTCGTCTCGGTATCGAAATTCTGGTTCCACACGTGCTCGGCTATGAGCGTCCGGGAAAGGACCCTCTCCGGGTTCCTGAGCAGATATTCGAGGAGCGCGTACTCTTTGAGCGTCAACTCCACCTCCACCTCCGCGCGTTTCGCCATGCGGCTCACCGGGTCGAGGCTTAAGTCCGCAAACTTCAAGACGGCCCCGCCCAGAGAATCCCTCCTCATAAGGGCCCTTATCCGGGCCAGCAACTCCTCGAAGGCAAAGGGCTTCGTGAGGTAGTCGTCGGCGCCGAGGTTAAGCCCCTCTACCCGGTCCTCGACCGAATCCCGCGCGGTGAGGAGGAGGATGCGGGACTTGATATGCCCCTGCTTTATATCCTTCAGCACCTCGAGGCCGCTCTTTTTGGGCAGCATTATGTCCAGAACTATTATGTCGTAGTCCTGGGCCGCGGCGTATTGCTCCCCCTCAACCCCGTCATACGCCGCGTCCACGGAATAGCCTTCCTGCTCAAGGCCGCGTTTTATGAACCGGGCGACCTTTTTTTCGTCCTCCACCACGAGTATCTTCATCGGAAAGCCCTCCGGATACCTTTACCCGGCGCGCAGGCCTGCCGGGAGGTCGCCTTTCGCGACCTTCCCTATGGCCACAAGCGTGATTCGCGCCTTATCGAGCGTCTTGTGCGCTATCTCCTTTAAGTCGCTAAGCCTCACGGCGTCTATCGCCTTCACTATCTCGCCTACCGTCACCACTCTTCCAAAATATATTTCATCCCTCGCAAGCTTGGTCATCCTTGAATCGCTCGCCTCAAGCCCCAGGAGCATCCCGCCCTTCACCTGCTCCTTGGCTGAAGAAAGCTCTTCCCTTCCGACGCCTTTCCTGAGCTTCCCCCACTCCTTTATTATGAGGTTGACCACGTTTTTAAAATCACCCTTCGACGTCCCGGCATAGACCGTAAGCGCGCCTGCGTCCCTCATCAGATTCAGATACGAATACACCGAATACGCAAGCCCCCTTTTTTCCCTTATCTCTTGAAAAAGCCTTGAACTCATCCCGCCTCCGAGTATCGTGTTCAGAAGATATAGCTTGTACCTGTCGGCGTGGGGCTGGCTTACGGTAGGCACGCCCAGGCACAGGTGTATCTGCTCAAGGTCCCTCTTTATGAGCCTTACCCCGACGGAGGGTTCCGGGGCCGGAGAAACCGGTGGGGCGTTGCCATTTTTGAGCCCGCCAAAGGCCTTATCTATCAATTTTACCACAAATTTGTCTTTTATTCCTCCGGCAACAGTTATAAACACGCGACCCACGCGACCATGATGATAGCGTCTTCTGAAATACCCCAGCACATCGTCCCTGGTCATGGAGCCCACGGTCTTTTCGCTCCCCTGCACCGGGCTTCCGAGCGGGTTACCCTTCCATATGTTCAGCGCAAAGAGGTCGTGCACGAGGTCGTCCGGCGTGTCGTCCACCATCTTTATCTCCTGCAGGACGACCATCCGCTCTTTTTCGAGCTCAACCGGATCGAACGTGGAATTGAGGAATATATCGGAAAGGATGTCTATGGCGAGGGCGGCGTCTTTATTGAGCACCTTGGCGTAAAAGCAGGTGTATTCCCTGCTCGTGAACGCGTTCAGCACGCCCCCCACGCCCTCTATCTCACGGGCTATATCGAGGGCGGTCCTTTTTTTCGTGCCTTTGAAGAGGAGGTGCTCTATGAAGTGGGAGATGCCGCATTCTTTCGGGCGCTCGTCCCTCGAGCCGCTTTTGACCCAGACCCCGATGGAGGCCGACTCGCAGTCGGGCATCTCCTCTGTTATGACCTTGATCCCGCTTTTAAGAAGGGCACTACGGATATGAGCCATAGGGGTGTTGGCGGATACCGCCGCGCTTTCTACGCGATATGCTTAACCTTCCAGCCCAATGATTGGCCTTCCAGCCCAATCTTGGCCTTCCAGCCCAATCTTGGCCTTCCAGCCCAATCTTGGCCTTCCAGCCCAATCTTGGCCTTCCAGCCCAATGATTAAGACGGGGCAGAAAGGGAGGCTTCAAAAAAAAGGCCTCAGTCCTGCGGCAGGGTCTGGCCGAGCGCCTCTTTTCTCGAAAGCTTGATCTTGCCGTCCTTATCGAGTCCTATAACCTTTACCAGCACCTCGTCGCCTTCCTTGAGCACATCCCTCACGTTCTGCACCCTCTCGTTGGCGAGCTGCGATACGTGCACCAATCCGTCGGTGCCCGGGAATATCTCCACGAACGCGCCGAAGTCCATAATCTTTCTGACCTTGCCCATGTAAAGTTTTCCGACCTCCGCCTCCTGCGTGAGCCTGCGGATTATCTCCACCGCCCTTTTCGCGGCCTCCTCGTCCACCGAGGCTATGTTGACCCTGCCGTCGTCCTCGATGTCTATCTTGGCCCCGGTCTCCAGCACGATGGCCTTTATGTTCTTGCCGCCGGGCCCGATGACGTCCTTTATCTTCTCGATCTTGACGTATATGGTGATGATCCTCGGGGCGTAAACCGACAGTTCAGGCCTCGGCCGGGCAATGGCCTCTTCCATCCTGTCCAGTATCCTGAGCCTGCCTTCCCTCGCCTGATAAAGCGCCTCGCGCATTATCGCCTGCGTCACGCCGCCTATCTTTATGTCCATCTGGAGGGCCGTGACGCCCTCCTTCGTGCCGGCCACCTTGAAATCCATGTCCCCGAGGTGGTCTTCGTCCCCGAGTATGTCGGAAAGAACGACGTGGCTCGCGCCTTCTTTAACGAGCCCCATCGCAATGCCCGCGACGTGGCACTTTATCGGAACGCCCGCGTCCATGAGTGAAAGAGAGGCACCGCACACCGTGGCCATAGAAGAGGAACCGTTGCTTTCGAGGATGTCGGAGACGACCCTTATGGTATACGGGAACACCCCCTCGCCGGCCCCTTCCCCTGACGGGATTACCTTGGCAACCGCCCTCTCGGCCAGCGCGCCGTGCCCTATCTCCCTTCTGCCCGGCCCCCTCAGTATCTTCACCTCGCCCACGGAAAACGGGGGGAAGTTGTAGTGGAGCATGAACGTCTTGTATTCCCATCCGGAAAGCGCGTCTACCTTCTGTTCGTCCTCCGAGGTGCCGAGGGTGGTTACGACCATGGCCTGGGTCTCTCCCCTGGTAAAAAGCGCGCTTCCGTGCGTGCGCGGCAGGAGCCCCACGTCGCAGTTTATCTCCCTTACGTCCTTCGGACCCCTTCCGTCAACCCTCAGCCCCTTCTTTAGTATGGCCTCGCGCATCGTGTTGTATTTAATGGTTTCGAATATTCCGAGTATCTCTTTTTCCCGCTCCTCGGCCTCGGCGGAAAACGCCTCCAACAATTCCGTTTTAACCTCGGCGAGCCTCCTGTAGCGCTCGACCTTGACCGGTATCCTGAGCGCCTCGGCCATCAGTGCCTCGCAGAACTCCTTTATCCTGCCTTCGAGGGATGGGTCCGCCGGATGGGCCTCCACCTCTATCTTCGCCGCGCCGCATTCGCCTATAATCCTCCTCTGAAGCTCAAGGACGCCCTTCATGCTCTCCTCGGCAAAGGCCAGCGCGTCTACGAGCGTGTCCTCGGAGGCGAACTTAGCGCCGCCCTCGACCATGATTATCCCGCCCTCGGCTCCGGCGACAAGAAGGTCTATCTCGCTTTCTTTCTGCTGGGCTAAAGAGGGGTTCAAGACGAAACTGCCGTTGATCTTGCCCACCCTTACCGAGGCGATGGGGCCGTTGAAGGGGATGTCGGAGACGCCCAAGGCGATGGACGCGCCTATGGTGGCGATAATCTCGGGATTGTTTTCATGGTCAACGGAAAGGACGGTTGATATTACCTGTGTTTCATGGCCGTAGCCCTCTTTAAAAAGCGGCCGCAGGGGCCGGTCTATAAGCCTCGAACACAACACCTCTCTTTCGCTCGGACGGCCCTCGCGTTTAAAGAACCCGCCGGGTATCTTGCCGGCCGCGTAGGTCATCTCCATGTAATTCACGGTAAGGGGAACGAAGTCCCGCCCCGTCGTCGCGCTCGCGGCGCGGCATGCCGTTACCAGCACGACCGTGTCGCCGTACCTCATGGTGCAGGAACCGTTGGCCTGCCTCGCCATCTTCCCTATCTCTATCCTGAGGGGCCTGCCCGCGTAATCCGTCTCGTATACCTTTGCCATCATATCCCTCTCTGTCGCATCATTTTAATACGTTTGTATTGGTCATCTCCATCAGTCCTTAAGAAACACTCCGGCGCATAACCCCGCGTAGGCGCAGCGCCAAAGCGCCGTGGACAGGCGCGCCGCCTACTTCCTCAGTCCGAGCCTCGATATGAGCCCTCCGTAGCGGGTCACATCCTTTTTCTTCAGGTAATCAAGGAGCCTTTTCCTGTGGCCGACCATCTTTAGAAGCCCCCTCCTTGAATGGTGGTCGGAGCGGTTCGCCCTCAGGTGCGCGTCCAGGTAGTTTATCCTCTCGCTCAGAAGGGCCACCTGAACCTCCGGAGAACCGGTGTCGGCCTCGTGGGTCCTGAAATCCCGTATTACTGCCTGTTTCTTTTCCGTGGTAATCATTGACTGTTATTAACCTCCTTTAAAATACCCTGTGAAATACTAC
>JACRCI010000072.1 GCA_016219105.1 Deltaproteobacteria bacterium
ACACCTTCAAAACCCTTTAAGATAAGAAAGAAGCGTATCCCCCCGCCAAAGGACCACCCTTGGAGGAAGTATTCACACGCTGCCAAAAAGAGGACATTTCTATTTTGGCGAAAAGAGGACATTTCTATTTTGGCTTGACAGGGATTAAAAAAATGCTTGATTTAACTTCGCAAAATAACTATACTAAGTTATATTTTGTCCTACTCCTGATTACTGCCTGAAAAACCAGAGATGGAGGGTTGACTATGAGCCTAATCCAGCGGTTATGGAAGTCAAACGGTACGGCAGACCTTCCGGGCCACATAGCTACTCCAAAAACAACCTATTCGGGCACGGAGATCGCCCCGATCAAATTAGGCCTCCCCAAGGAGATAGACTCCGTCTGCCCGGAATGCATGGAGATAATAAAGGCCACCCTGTACCCGGAAGGCGGCAAGGTATGGATAAGAAAAAACTGCAATGAGCACGGCGAGTTCAAGGACGTCTTCTACGGCGACCTTGACCTGTATTTCAAGTGCGAGGACTTCTGGTTAGGCGACGGCCGGGGCGTTGAGGACCCGCCCATAAAAAAGGCCACGGTATGCCCATCCCAGTGCGGGCTGTGCAACATGCACACGAGCCACTCCGGTCTCCCAATAATGGACCTCACCAACAGGTGCAACATGACGTGCTCGGTGTGTTTCGCGAACGCGAACGCCGCGGGATACCTCTACGAGCCTTCATACGACGACGTGGTGAAGATGCTCGAGTGCCTCGCCACGCAGAAGCCGGTGAGGGCCAACAGGGTGCAGTTCTCGGGCGGCGAGCCCACCATAAGGCCGGACTTCCTCTCCATCGTCAGGAAGGCCCGGACCATGGACTTCGATTACATACAGGTGAACACCAACGGGATAAAGATGTCCGACCCGGAGTTCGCCCACGCCGCGAAGGACGCCGGGGTTGACAACCTCTATCTCCAGTTCGACGGCATAAGCGACGACATCTACAAAAAGATACGCTCGATGCCGCTCCTTGACGTCAAGATGAAGGCCATAGAGAACTGCAGGAAGGCGAAGATTGACGTAATACTCGTCGCGACGCTCGTCAAGAGCTTCAACGACCATCAGGTGGGCGACATCGTCAAGTTCGCGGTAAAGAACAACGACGTCATAAGCGGCATAGCCTTCCAGCCCGTGTCCTTCGTCGGCAGGTTCAGCCAGAGCCACAGGCTGGAGCGCAGATACACCCTCGCCGACCTCGCGATGGACATCGAAAAACAGACCGGCTACATGAAGGCCATGAGGGACTGGTTCCCCATAGGGTGCACCGCGGCGCTCTCGAAGCTCGCCACCGCATTAAGCGGCGAGCCGAGATACACGCTCTCGCTCCACCCCCACTGCTCGCAGGGCGCGTACTTCTACATAGGCGACGACGGGAGCGTAAAGCCGGTAAGCGAGTTCATTGACATGGAGCCGTTCCTCAAGGAAACCATGGCCCTTGCCAGGGAGGTCAAGCCCTCGAGGTTCGGCCTGCTTTCAAAGGTCAAGGTGCTCTACAGGCTCAAAAAGCACTTCATACAGGAAAAGGCCCCGAAGGGCCTCAACTTCGAAAGGTTCCTCGAAAGCCTCGAGGGCTATCAGGAAAGGACCCTGAGGAGGACCTATACCGGGGACGACGGCAGGAAATACCATTACAGGCACTTCTTCATAGCCGGAATGCACTTCATGGACGCCTACAACTTCAGCGTCGAGAGGGTCAAGAGGTGCGTAATCCACTACACCGACCCGAAGGGGCATCTCTACCCGTTCTGCGCTTACAACGGCGCGCCGGTCTACAGAAGGAAGGTCGAGAGCAGGTTCAAACACACGCCGGAGCAGTTGAAAGCGAAGGTCATCGCCGAGGGAAGGCCCAAGGAACTCGAGCTGATCGCGAAGAAGATGGGGATATAGGGGGCGGCCTGCCTGTTGTGTCCGCGCTGGATTATATGGTGTGGATAATCGAAAACAATGCGTGATTGAAATGGTGGGCCGAGCCCACCCTACAAGGCTACAAGGCTTTAGTAGATTATCACGCTCATACGTAACAAAATAGAAAAGAGAAAAAGGGGTCAGATTTATTTAATTACTTTACCGATTTCTCCGTATGCCGCCCTATTAGGGTGCGAAAAAACCCAAAATTTCGTCAGGCTGCTCAAAAAACTCCATCGGATTGATGAAAAAGTCGTAAAACCCGAAGCTGTCATGCTGAACCATGGCCTGAACTTGTTTCAGGGTCTCGTATTCTGTCATGCTGAACTTGGTTCAGCATCCCTTGCCTCAAGCACCTTCTGGAAACCCTTTTAGATCCTGAAATGAATTCAGAGCCTGCCCCGAACCTTGTGCTGAACCATGGCCTGAATTTATTTCAGGCTTGTTTCAGTATTGTTTCGGGGGTGACACAGAATAAGACTTTTTCGTCAGCCTGCTACAAAACCACCACTGAATCGTCGCAGCCGTAACAGTTCGGCGCATACCTGTCGGCGAACCAGTCGTTTTCCCACCTCGCCCCGTCAATCAGATAGCGGAAGCGGTATTCCCTGTTGCCTTCAAGCTCAAGGGTCGCGGAAAAATCCCCGTTTTTCTGCCGCTTAAGCGGCGTTGCATCGGTGTTCCACCCGTTGAAATCGCCCACAACGGTCACGTTCCCGGCCTTTCCGGCCGCCTCTTTCGGCAGCCTGAAAGTAACCCGGCAGGCTGAGCCGGGACCTGAATATTCCTTTTTAATTCCGGCAACTTCGGGCGTTGGCCTGGCCGGGGTTTTTCTGACCGTCTTTGTGGCGCGTGATACCGTAAGCTCCTTCATAAACTACCTCCTCCCTTGGGTTTTAGACATGATTATAGCACCGTTTTTGGGGTTAGGAGGATAAAAAAATGGGAACTGTGGGGTTGTTGAAAAAGTCCGGTTGTTTCAGGGTGTTGTCATCCCCGAACCATGGCCTGCCCTGAACTTGTTTCAGGGTATTTCAGGCTTGTTTCATGGTCTAAATATGAGATGCTGAACCAAGTTCAGCATGACAGAGCCTGCCATGAACTTTGTGCTGAACCATGGCCTGAATTCATCTCAGGCTTGTTTCAGTATTTTTCAGGGCTACGCTATTTTACGGTTTTCAACAGCCCCATGAGAATTGTTTTCATTCCTCAACCGTTATCTTCCCGTACATGACCTTATGGATGAAGCAGATGTAGTAATACTCGCCTGGGGCGTTAAACCTGTAGTCCCAACTCTGGCCCGGCTCGACCCTCGGGGAGAATATGCCCTGGGCCCCTATGACCGGCATCGAGGCCAGAAGATGCGCCGCATTGTCGTTATTCACCCATCTCACGGTCTCGCCTTTTTTGATGATTATGTTCTGCGGCCTGAAGACGTTTTTAACCGTTTCGGTGGATACGGCCTCCACCGTATGGACGCCTTTTACGGCCACGGTGCGAACCGGCGGCGAAAGCCTTGATTCGAATATCCTTTTTTTCGCTTCTTTAAGCGGGCCTATGTCGCCTGTCGCGTTTTTATATGCGGTGGCCAGGGATTCGGCCACGTAGAGTTTATCCTCCCGATCTTCGGCCCTGGCCCCGGGAAGCAAGGCCTCGTCCACAAGCGCTTTGACCTCCGCCGGGATTTTATCCCTGTTCTCCTCCACTATTAAAGTCATCACCGTCTCGTTACCTCCGTAAAGCGCGTCCCTGAACTTCTTTACGAATTCGACCGATAGATGCCCGGCCTTGGCCGGAACAACGGTTACAACAAACATAATTGTCAGGACCAGGATTGAATACCTGAAGTTGCGGCTCATGGCATCCCTCGCTTTCATGTTGGAAATTATAGCACTGTTTTGAGAAAGGGGGATGGATTGGACGCGGATGACGTTATGACCCTTCTCCCCCTATCCTCTCCATCTCTTTTTCCATGTTCTCCCTGTGCGTGCCGGCCCAGTATATCCTTTTGCAGGAGGGGCATCTGGAAAAACATTCCTGTGTGGAGTAGACATACGGAGGGACGGATTCCCTTACCGATTCCTTTTCAACGCCCTCAAGGGGGAGATTGCACCTGACGCACCTCGTTAAAAACCTGTCCCTGCCGATTTTATACGCCGAAAAAACCTCTTTAATCTGTTCCCGCGGGTCGTCGTTCCTGACGAAGAAATGATTGTCCCTCGCCCATCTCCTTTTTATGAGGAGCGTATCCCGCGTGAGTATGACGCGGCCTTCGGTTTTCGCCCTCCTTACGAGTTCCGCGTCGCCGATGGCCTTTTCATACACCACGTCCCAGCCCGCGATCCTCATCCACAGGGTGAGCCTGCCGAGCATGGAATCGGCAAAAAATTTTTCCTCACCCTCAGCCATCTTCTGCCAGCAGGTTAATGAAAAAGTCGTAAAACGTCAAAGCCGTCATGCTGAACGAGACCCTGAAACAAGTTCAGGGTGACAGAATAAAACTTTTCGAGCAGTCTGCTACAAAAGCCCAAGCGCCCCGACGTCGTCCCATTTGGCGCTCAGGGCCTTCCACTGGCCTTCCTCTTTCCTGAAGACGACGCTGAACTTGAAGCCCGAGGCCTCGTCAGGGACAACGTCGCTCAGGTTTTTTACCTCCCTGCCCCGCACCAGAATGACCCTCGCGTCAACGAGCGCGCGATCCCCTTTTACCTCCACCGCCACGTCCCTTATGAAGACGCTTACTTTTTCCGAGCGCATGAACTCGTAGAGCAACAACCCCTTTGCGGCGTTATAGTCGTTGCCGTGGTCGTCGTTAAAGGCCTTTGATATGTGCCCCATGACGCCTTTTACGTCCTTATCCTTTGCGGCGGAGACGGTATCTTTTACAATCGCCCTCAAAAGCTCCTCGTCAGTCGAGGGCTTCGAGCATCCGGCAAAAACGGCCAGAACGATCAAAAAGGACAGATACCTTTTAAGCCCGTTCATGCTACACCCATCCGAAAAGCGGGGCGAGGACCATCAGCCCCAACAGTATGATGAAAAAACCGCCTATATCGAGGATAATGCCTTTTTTCGCCATCGTGAGTATGGGGACAAGGCCGCTGCCGTAAACTATGGCGTTCGGAGGCGTCGAAACCGGCAGCATGAAGCCGAAACTCGCGCCGAGGCAGGCCCCGAGCGCCGGCACTACCGCGGGCACGCCGGCGCCCTTGGCTATCGCTATCACAACCGGGATGACCATGCTCGCCGAGGTCGTGTTCGAGGTCGTCTCGCTTAAGAGCATCGCGAAAAGTATCCCTATCGCCGTGATGCCCCAGAGCGAGCCTGCCCCCGTAAGAGAGACGAGGGAGTTTCCCATGGCAGCGGCAAGTCCCGTCGAGAACATGAGTTTACCGAGGCTTAAACCCCCTCCGAAAAGCAGTATCGTGCCCCAGTCAATCTTGGCGGCCCTCTCCCACGTCATCGTAAAGACCCTGTCCTTGAGCGAAACAGGGAGGATGAAAAGAAGGAGCGCCGCGAATATCGCCACGACCCCCTCGTCCAGCCTTGAAGAAAGGAACATGCTTGCGTGATGCCCCTTGCCTAAGAACAATTCCGCGACACTCGGCAGGACCCACAGGGATACGGCCGTAAAAAAACACGCGGCCGTATTTATCTCCCCCCTCGTCCACCTTCCCATGTCCAACCTTGCCCTTTCAACGTACCCCCTTACCCCGGTTATCTCCATCTTCATGCCGGGATTGAACCGGCCCAGGATAAGGAACAGATATATGAACATTATTACCGTCAGCGGGACGGCAAACATCATCCACTCGAAGAAACTTATCTTAAGCCCCGTAAGCTCCTCTATCATCCCTATGCCGATGAGGTTGGGCGGCGTGCCGATGGGAGTGGCTATCCCGCCGATCGAGGCGCCATACGCTACCATGAGCATCATGGCGGCCGGGTATTGGGCGGACCTTCCGAAACCGCCTTCAGGCGGGTTCCCACGCGCATCTTTCAGGGTATTGAGCATTCCGAGCGCGACCGGGAGCATCATTGCCGTGGCCGCGGTATTGCTTATCCACATGGATATCGAGGCCGCGATCAATCCGAAGGCAAAGAGTATCCTGAGCGGGCTTTCCTCTAAAAACCTTATCGAAAGGATTGCGAAGGAAAAACGCCTCTCGAGGCCGTGGAGGGTTACTGCCTCGGCGAGGATGAAACTGCCTATAAAGAGGAAAATCAGCGGATGCGCGAAAGGGCCTATCACCTCAACGGCCGGAGCAACGCCCAAAAATACGTTCAGGACAGCCCCGGCAAGGGCCGTGGCCGGAAGCGGTATGGCCTCGCTCAACCAGTAGACGAGGACAAACCCGGTAACGGCAAGGAGATCCTTCGCCTCGGCTGAAAGAGACGGCACCGGGATGAAATAGAGGATTAAAAAAACAACCGGCCCGAGGAAAAGCCCTATCCCCCTCCTCCACCGTTCAACGGCCTCTTCAGCGCGGCTTAAGACCTCTTTCGGCTCCATGTTTGTCAACAGGCCGCCAGGGGCGGCTGGCAGGGACTGGCGCTATCCGAAGAAAACGCTCGCGATCCTGTAAATCTCCATGTCAACGGTCTTGGCCTTGCCGGCGGCCTCCTTCAACGGGACGTCCACGATTTTATTGCCCTGGAGGGCGGCCATCCTTCCGAATTTCTTCTCGTGCATGAGCTCGGCGGCCTTGACCCCGTAACGGGTGGCCAGCACCCTGTCATACGCGGTCGGCGAGCCGCCCCTCTGAAGATGTCCGAGCACGACGTAGCGGGTCTCAACGCCCGTCCTCTTTTCAATCTCGCCGGCGAGAAACTCGCCCACGCCCCCGAGCTTTACGTGGCCGAAGGCGTCGAGGACCTTTTCTTTTGTTATCACCCCGCCCACCTCTTTCGGGTAGGCGCCCTCGGCCGCCACGATGATGCTGAAGTTCTTACCCTCGCCCTTTCTCTTCCTGACGACTTTGGCGACCTCCTCCACGTCGAACGGCTCCTCGGGTATGAGTATCATGTCAGCCCCTCCCGCGAGGCCCCCGTACACGGCTATCCAGCCCGCGTGCCGGCCCATGACCTCGACCACCATCACGCGGTGGTGCGCCTCGGTCGTTGTGTGGAGCCTGTCGAGCGCCTCGGTCACGATAGTCACCGCCGTGTCGAAGCCGAAGGTGAAATCGGTCGAGGAAAGGTCGTTGTCAATGGTCTTCGGCACGCCCACGGTCGCTATGCCCATGTCAAAAAGCTTCGCGGCCACGCCGAGGGTGTCGTCCCCCCCGATGCATACGAGACAGTCCAGGGAGAGCCTTTTTATGCCGGCCAGGGTTTTTTCGAGGTCCCCCTCTTTTTTAAACGGGTTGGTGCGCGAGGTCCCAAGTATCGTCCCCCCCCTCGGGAGCAGCCCGGATATGGCGTCCTTTGTAAGCTCCACGAGCGAGTTGTCTATAAGCCCCTTCCAGCCGTCCTTTATGCCGACGAACGTATGCCCGAGCTGGCCGCCCCTTTTAACGACCGCCCTTATGACCGCGTTCAGGCCGGGGCAGTCCCCTCCTCCTGTTAATATGCCTGCATTCATAGAAAGACCTCCTATAAGATGACTTTCGGAAAAACCCCGTTATTCTTAAGCGCCCTTAAATCCCCGCCCCCTCTTGCGGCGAGCGGGAGCCTGACCGTGAAGGTCGAGCCTTTCGCGGGTTCGCTTGCAACCTCTATCAGGCCGCCAAAGGATTCCACTATCTCCCTGCAGATGCTAAGGCCCAGCCCCGCGCCCCCCACCTCCCTCGTCCGCGCCCTGTCCACGCGGTAAAAACGGTCGAATATGTAGGGGAGGTCCTCCGGGGCTATGCCGATACCCGTGTCTTTAACGATAAGTATAGCCGAACCCCCTTCGCGTTCAAGACTTATTTCCACCGTCCCGCCGCCTGGCGTATATTTGACGGCGTTGTCTATAAGGTTGTAGACGACCTGTCCGAGCATCAACGGTTCCGCCTCGACAATAAGGGGCGTGGAGCCTTTTATCTCCAGCCCAAGCCCCTTCGTGACCGCGATCTTCCGCAATTGCTCGAACCTCTCGGTTATTATCCCGTCGAGCCTGACGGGCTTGAGCGCCATCTTCACCCCGCTCTCCCCGGTAAAGTCGGCCCTGGCCAGCGTAAGGAGGTTCTTGACTATGTGGCTCATCCTGTCAATCTCCTCGAGGGTCGAAAGCATTACCTCCTTGAACTCATCCTCGGACGGATTTCCGCGGAGCGCGACCTCTATCTCCCCCTTCATCACCGTAAGCGGGGTCTTGAGCTCATGGGAGGCGTCCTCGGTGAACTGCTTTACCTGGCGGAACGACCTTTCAAGCCTCGCTATCATCTCGTTGAAAGTGGAGGCGAGCCTTCCTATCTCGTCCTCGGGCCCGGTGATATTGAGCCTTTCATTTAAACGCTCGGCGCTTATCCTTCGCGCCATCCTCGTGATGTCGGCGACGGGCTTCAAGGCTTTTCTCGCGAGAAACCACCCCACGCAGCTCGCGACCGCGACCGAGGCGAATATGCCGAAGCCGAAGAAATAGAACATGTAGTGGAATATCTCCTCCATGCCCTCGAGGGAGGATCCCACCTGCACCACGGCCACAAGCTCACGAGCCCCCTCGGCCCTCACCACCACCGGCACGGTCACGACCCTCACCGGATAGGTGCCGAACGTCTTTACAATCTCGTATGTCGTCCGGCCCTCCGCGGCCCCCTTAAGCGCCTCGTCGGATACCGGCAGTTCAAAGCTTTCGAGGGTTGAGCTCCTCGCGGCCACCCTGCCGGAGGCGTCCAGCACCTGTATGTAATTGCCGCCGGTCCTTATGCCGAAAAACCTCTCGAAGATTATGTCGAAGTTCCGTGGCAGCCTGAGCTCCCCCGGCGGCCTGACTATGGTGTGGGCTATCATGCCGGCAACTGAATGTATCTGCTCGTCTATGCGGGTTATGTAGACCCTCGAAAGGGCGTAGAAAGAACTCAGCCCGAAGGCGACGAGGCTCACCGTAAGGAGGGACACATACCAGAAGGTAAGTCTTGTGCGGACGGAAAATGTCATAAAAAGAAGGGGTCTTGTCCTGGGATTATCCAGCCGGCCTTGCGAGCCTGCCAGCCCGCCATGCGGGCCAACCAGCCGGCCTTGCGGGCCAACCAGCCGGCCTTGCCGGCCAACCAGCCGTCCTCGACGGTCATCCGAGCCCGCCTATTTCGGCGAGCCTGTCCATGGAGGCTATGACTATCTCTTTGCGTTTTATGCTCAGCACGCCGGCTTCCTTGAAGCCCTTCAGGAGCCTTATCGAGGTCTCCTGCGTTATGCCGAGGAGTTCCGCTATCTCAAGCCGCGAGAACGTGAGGTTGAGCCTTACGCCCCTGGTGTCCGGGACCCCGTATTCCTTCGCCAGCGTATAAAGAAGGTGCGCGAGCTTTTCCTTCGCGTTCATCAATCCGAGGTTCCCTATGCGCTCATAGGCGTGGTGGAGTTCCCTGCCGAGCGCCCGAACGAGCTTGCTGGCGATATGAGGCTCTTTCTCCATCATCCTGAAAAAATCGCCCTTCTTTACGAAACAGAGGTCTGAGTCCTCCATCGCGACCGCGTTATTGCCGTATGTCTTCCCGTCGTAGAAGACCTCAAGCCCCAGGAGATCCCCGGCCGAGAGTATCTTTATAATCTGCTCCTTGCCGTCCTTTGATGTCCTTACAATCTTTACCCTCCCCATCCTCACGACGTAAAGCCCTCTGCACTCGTCGCCCTCCATGAATATGACCTCTTTTTTCCTGTGGAACGAGGTCGTGACCACGTCCTTGAACAGGTCAAGCTCGTCTTCGGAGAGGTTCGCGAAAAGGGTATTCTCCTTTATGCGGCACTGACATATGCCGCATATCGAATCTCTCGCCTTTATGCCGTGTGCGCCCATGAGCGGATATCCTCGAAATGCCTGGTATCAATCAAGCGAGGCGAATCCCTTTGCCGCGCCTCCAAGTTCGTTGAAAGGAAAACCGGCCCTGTAAGGGACGACCGCGAGGCTTACCCCGTACGACCCCTTTATTCTCCTCAACAGCCCGACCACGTCCGCGTCGTTGAGCGGATGACCGGTCGTCCAGTCAATTGTCTGCAATTTTATCAGAACCCGTTCGGGTTTTTCCACAATGCGGGAGGCCTCCCTGGCCATCCCTTCTATCATATCGCCCGCCTCATCGGGCGTGAGCCTCAATTCATCCGCCATCTGCCTCTGATACGCCATGACGGCGTAATAATCAAAACCGGCCTCCATGGCCCTCTCAATGTCCTGAGAAAGCCATGCCAGTGCGTTTGAAGGGCTCGTGACGGCCTCGTACATGAGGTTTATGGCGAACCTCGTCCGCGGGTTCACCTCGCTGGCCGCCTCTTTTAGCCTCTTCGCCACGCCGAGGAGCCTCCTGTTTTTCCACGCGGCCCACTCCCAGAACCGAGGCGTGTAGAAAATTGCCGCGGACCCCGGCCTTCTTATGTAAAGCTCCTCTGGAAAGACGTCCGTGCCGTTCTCTTTGCGGAAGAGTTCCGCGGCGTGGGGGCCGAAACCCTCGTTATACTTAAGCACCAGATCGTCCTGAAACAGTATCCCGTCTATGTCATGGGAGGCGAGGTCGCGGTAGAGTCCCTCGAGGTGCCTGACGGCCTCCTCGCTGAACATGTCGAGCCCCTTGCACCTCGTGATTTCCCTTTTATCAACGTCATAACCCCTGCATCCTATGTCGTCCCTCCAGGCAATCCCGTAGTCCGCGTAACGGCTCGTCATCCACGCGAATACCCTCATCCCGTTTTTATGGGCGCAATCGAGAACAGGCGTAAGCGCGTCGGCAACTACGGGCGCGCGCGTGGTATTGAAGTAGACGCCCTCTTTGACCCTGGGCTTTATGAACCTGTAAAACCTGTCGCCCCTGTTATGGAAGACCCTGAAGATTATGGTGTCAACCCCAGCCTCTTTAAGCCCCTGTATCTCGTTTTCAACCTCGGTCATGTCCCTGCCGCCGAAGACCATCACCTGCACCGCGCGCATGGCCGGAGCGCCGGCCGTCGAGGTCGTCTGGACGGCCGTCGGGACGGAAGGCATAACCAGGGGTTCCGGGGGCTTCTCCCTTGACTCATCTAATCTCTTTTGCGCCTCAAGGAGCTTGAGCGTTGCCTGCTCAGCAAAAGGGCTGGCAATGAAATTTCCGAGGAATTGCCTGAACTGGATGGATGCCTCCCTGTAAAGGCCGGCGCTCAGGTCAGCATCGGCCATCATGAAATGCGCCTCCTCTTTAAGCGGACTCAGCGGGAAGTTCTCTATTACCCTCGCCGCCTCCCGCGCCGCCTTCTTAAAATCACCGGCCTCATACAGAAACCTCGCGTAGCTTAACTGGCCGCGGTCGCTTATGTGCAGGTATGACCGGCTGACCGGGCTGAAGTCTTTGGACGGAAACGCCCCGTCGAGGACGGCTGGAGGGCCGGCAAGGACGGCGGAGGGAACGAAAAAACAAAGAAGGAGCGCAAGCCTGTTAACTGAAAAGCGCATCTATGGCCTCCTTGACCGTCCCGACCCATACAGGCTCTATCGCGCCCTCCAGGGACAAACCCTTCCTGTTGTCCCTGGGCAGGACGCATTTTTTAAAACCGAGCTTTTCCGCCTCTTTTACCCTCTGTTCCGCCTGGGCTACCGCCCTTACCTCGCCCGCAAGCCCCACCTCTCCGAACACGACGGTATCGGCGTTTATGGGCCTTTCGAGATAGTTCGACGCCAAAGCGGCCACTATCGCCAGGTCAGAGGCCGGCTCATCGAGCCTTATTCCTCCGGCTACCTTGACGAAGATGTCATGGCCGGAAAGCGCCATGCCCGCCTTTTTTTCAAGCACAGCCACCATGAGGAGCACCTTGTTGTAGTCAACCCCCACCACGGTCCTTCTCGGCACGCCGAAAAAGGTCTTGCACACGAGCGCCTGCATCTCGACAAGGAGCGTCCTTGTGCCCTCAAGGCTCGCGACCACGCACGAGCCGGTGGCGCCGTCGGGCCTTTCGGCCAGAAAGACCTCCGACGGGTTATGCACCTCGGCAAGGCCGCCCGCCTTCATCTCAAAGACCCCTATCTCCATGACCGAGCCGTAACGGTTCTTGGCCGCCCTCAGCACCCTGTATACGTAGCCGGTCTTGCCCTCGAAATACAGGACCGTATCCACCATGTGCTCGAGCACGCGGGGGCCGGCGATCGTGCCGTCCTTTGTCACGTGCCCCACGAGGAAAAGCGGCATCTCCATTGATTTGGCGAGGGAGATGAGCTTGAGGCTCGCCTCCCGCACCTGGCTCACGCTGCCCGTTGACGACTCCACGGCCTCGGTATACATGGTCTGGATGGAATCCACGACCACCGCGTCGGGTTTTATCTCCCCGGCCTTTTCCACTATCCTTTCGACCGAGGTCTCGGACCACACCAGCAGGTTGTCGTTTATAACGCCGAGCCTCTCGCCCCTGAGCCTTATCTGGCGCATGGACTCCTCGCCGGAGACGTAAAGGACCCTGTGCCCCTTTTTGGCAAACTCGCCCATGGCCTGCAAAAGCAGGGTGGATTTGCCTATCCCCGGGTCCCCGCCGACCAGCACGCAGGCCCCGGGCACCATCCCCCCTCCGAGCACTCTGTCGAGCTCACCAACGCCGGTTGAGACCCTTTCCTCGGACAGGCTGCCGACCGCGTTTATTGCCACGGGGCTTGCCCCGGAATTAAGGAGCATAACCCCTTTTTGCCGGACCGGGGCCGCCACCCTCTCCTCCACGAGCGTATGCCATCGCGTGCAGTCCGGGCATCTTCCGAGCCATTTGGGCGAGGAGTATCCGCATTCCTGACAGACGTATGTGGTCTTTACTCTAACCATCACCATCTTTGGGGTTCTTATCAAGGAAGGTTTTTTGTTTCTATTTGACAAAAAACGGCGTTCTGTTAATATTGAAAATGGTATAGAAATTTTACATAGTTAGCCAATCGCCCGATAACTCAAATGAGCTCTGAACATACAGACATACTAATTGAACTGAATAAGGCTGTCAAGACAGTTAATTTCTATCCGAAATGGCATCCGAAACTCGACGCCGCGCTCGGGAGCTTCCTTTCCCTCTTAAGGGAGATAACCGCCGCAAGGGGAGAGATACGATGGAAGGTTGACGCCAAGTGTATATACAGCGGAAAAACCCCCATAGCCGCCACGCTCCCTGTATCCACGACGCTCGCCAGGAAACTCTTCCTCAGGAAGGTCAAGGCCGTAAGATTCCTGCCCTCGGTCACGCTGAGCGACATAAAGGCATTTTTGCAGGTTCTCCTTCTGGAACCCGCGGACGTATTCGCAAGGGGCGGGGTTGAAAAGATGCTTGCCTCCGAGGGGGCGACCGGCGGCATACTCCTGAACGAGATGAGCTACAAGGACCTCGAAGACCTCAAAAACGAACTCAAGGACGAGGCCCTTGTCGCGTCCAAGAAGGTTGACCAGGAGCTTGAGGCCGGGCAGAAAGACGAGGGCAGCCGCATGAAACAGGAACTTCAGCCCGAGAATGCCCCTGAGGAGGAGGAAGCCCTCTTAAGCCTTTTGAAGCGCATCGAGAACGAGACCGACGCGATCAAATACAACGACATCGCCATCCGCGTAACGGAAAAGACGGACGCGCTCATCGGCAGGAGGCGCTTCGACGAGGCGATGCCAGTGCTTTTCCTCTTTTTGAAGCACACCCTGCCGAAATACATGCCGTCAGAGGAGATGAGGAAAAAGGCCGGGGAATGCATATCTCATTACCTGCTGCACGATTTTATCGTCTATCTCGTTAAAACGGTCACGGATAAAG
Source organism: Deltaproteobacteria bacterium (assembly GCA_016219105.1). Taxonomy (GTDB): domain Bacteria; phylum Desulfobacterota; class GWC2-55-46; order GWC2-55-46; family DRQE01; genus JACRCI01. Next base: position 13,812 of record JACRCI010000072.1, read on the forward strand.
AGGAACCCGAACGTACGGCCGTGCAGCAATTGATCCTGATGGGAGGGGAAGATGTCCCGGGCATCCTCCTCGACGCCCTCATAGAGACTGGCGAGGCCAACAGGAGGCGCTACCTCTTCAACATCCTCGTGCACATGGGCGAGAAGATACGGCCCATGGTGGTCAAAAGGATAGGGGACGCGCGCTGGTACGTGGTAAGGCAGATGGTTACGCTCATAGGGGAACTCGGCGGGGAAGAGTCCATCGAGCCGCTCGAAAGGGCATACGGACACGCGGACCTCAGGGTCAAAAAAGAGGTGCTGAAGGCCCTCGCGAGGATTCCCACGACCAGGTCTTCCCAGATACTCATGTCGGCCCTGAGGGACGGGGACAGGGGCATAATGGGGCAGGCCATAATCTCGATCGGGATACTCAGGAACGCCGCCGCGGTGGATACCCTGGGCGAGCTCGCGCTTAAAAGAGAGGCCTTCGCGGACAATTCCCCTTTAAGGAAAGAGGCCGTGAAGGCGCTCGGCACAATCGGCGACCGCAAGGCCGTGCCATATCTCACCAAACTCCTTTTCAAAAAGGTGTGGTTCGGGAGGGACACGAACGAGGAACTCAGGACCCTTGCCGTGACCGCGCTGGGAAAGATAGGCGGAAAAGACGCCATGTCGGCCGTAAAAGAGGTGTACGACGATTCCACCGGAACTCTTTACAATACCTGCAAGAGGGTGCTCGAAGGGAGCGTGGGCGCGGAAGATGATACAGAAAAACACGGAACAGATACTAATAAATCTTAACGCCGCGATACACAGCAAAAAACTCTACCCGCCGGGACATCCGTCGGCCTCGGCCCCCGGTATGAAGACCCACACGCTGGTTACGGGCTATCTCGCGGAAAAGGCGAAGCTCACGCTCGCCATCATCGGGGACGACATCGTGATGGATGAATTGCCGGTTGAAAACAGCCTCGAGCGGTACGGCGAGATAGTCGGGCATCTCAAGGCCCTCGACATCGAGGCCGTCACTTTTGAAAGGGGCGTTACGAGGGATGA
>JACRCI010000069.1 GCA_016219105.1 Deltaproteobacteria bacterium
ACACCTTCAAAACCCTTTAAGATAAGAAAGAAGCGTATCCCCCCGCCAAAGGACCACCCTTGGAGGAAGTATTCACACGCTGCCAAAAAGAGGACATTTCTATTTTGGCGAAAAGAGGACATTTCTATTTTGGCTTGACAGATAACAATAAAACCCTTGACTTTCCGGCATATTTAGCATATTTTCCTGAGTGGATAACAGGATTTATCATACACTTTTTTCCGCTTTTTTTCCGACACCTGTGTAAGGACGGCCGGTCGGCTGGGCTCCCATTGCGTCTTTATAATTGCAATGGGAAGGAGACAGGGGGATATCCGGGGTGCTCGACTTCCAGCAGGTCGCAAAGGACATAAAGGACATATTCAGCCCCTTCAGGAAATTGAAGGTCAGGAAGATGAAGGCCTCGCTCCTCAAGTATTTTGAAAAGGGGCAGAGCGCGGCCGGCGGCAAGAGGTTCGCGGCCACCGGGGACGACCTCCTGAAGGCCGGGCTGTTCAAGGACGATGATTCCGGCGTCGCCATTGACGCCCTGAAGGAGTGCGTGGCCGAAGGCTCGCTGGAATGCCGCAGGGGCGAATATCACCTTAAAGAGAGGAGACAGACCGGGGGCAAAAGATGACTTTAAAGCCGGATAATTTTTCCATGGATGTAGCGTCAAGGATATTTTCGATTGCGGAATTTATTCGTCCGTCCGATGGCGAACCGATTCGGTCGGTGGTGCTAACAACGGAAGAGTCGGCGGTCGTCGTTTGGCATGTCCGTCCGGGGCAGGAAATAGCCGCCCATGTCCATCCCGGCGGTCAAGATACATGGACGGTTATATCGGGTATGGCCGAGTATTACCAGGGAGGCGGCGTGGTCACCCGTCTTAAGGCCGGAGAGATTGCCGTGGCCAGACCCGGACAGGTGCATGGAGTCAGAAACTCTGGCCCGGAGCCTTTCATATTTGTCTCGGTGGTTGCATCAGGCAATGCCGGTTACGCATTGGCTGAGAAATAGCGGTGCGCGAATGCGAGCCCAATGGAGTTCCAAGATGCCGCGGGTGCAAAAGGACATACGGGCAACCAACCGGCCGGCCATGCCGGACCATAGATTTTCCTTGACAGCCTTCGGGCTTATGTATTAAATTAACGGATAGTTTTTCTTCTTATCGCGAGTGGCAGAGGGACTGGCCCTGTGAAGCCACAGCAACCGGTTCCGCTTCAGGCGGGATGTCAGGTGCTAACTCCAGCAAGGCTCCGCCTAAGCGCAAAGGCCTTGGAAGATAAGGGGAGAGTGGTCTTTTAAACCTCTTCTTGGCTTCCAGGAAGGGGTTTTTTATTTTATCCGCCAGAAGGGCGCGGAAAAACCCAAAATTTCGTCAGGCTGCTCAAAAAGCTCCAGATGCAAGGCGTCGAGAAGCGAGGAATGAGGCGTAGTTTCCATCTACGCCGCAGTGACGAGCGACGAAGACAACGCGGCAGATGGACTTTTTCAGCAGCCTGATAGGTAACGGAGGCTGTATGAGCTATATAAAGGCCCTTAAATGCAGGGAGTGCGGCAGGGAATACCCGAAAGAGGCGCTCCACGTCTGCGAGTACTGTTTCGGCCCGCTCGAGGTGGCGTATAAATACGACGAGATAAAAAAGAGCCTCACAAAGGAGGCTATAACCCGGCGTCCTGCGAACATGTGGCGGTATAGGGAACTCCTGCCGATCGAGGGAGACCCGACGGTAGGCGCCCAGGTCGGGTTTACCCCTCTTATAAGGGCCAGGAACCTGGCGGATTCACTCGGGGTAAAGGAGCTGTATATCAAAAACGACGCCGTAAACTACCCGACCCTTTCCTTTAAGGACAGGGTGGTTTCGGTGGCCATATCGAGGGCGAGGGAGATGGGGTTCAAGGTAGTCGCGTGCGCGTCCACCGGGAACCTGGCGAACTCCGTCGCCGCGAACGCCGCGGCGTGCGGCATGGAGAGCTACGTTTTCATACCCTTCGACCTCGAGCAGACGAAGATACTCGGCACGCTCGTATACGGGTCGAAGGTCGTCAGCATACAGGGCACGTACGACGAGGTCAACCGCCTCTCGAGCGAGATAGCCGGCAAGTACGGCTGGGCGTTCGTGAACATAAATATACGCCCGTATTACGCCGAGGGCAGTAAATCGTTCGGCTTCGAGATAGCCGAGCAGCTCAGATGGAAACTGCCCCGGCACATCGTGGTCCCCATGGCCGGAGGTTCTCTTATAACCAAGATATGGAAGGCGTTCAAGGAATTTGAGATGCTCGGTTTCGTGGAGGGGATAGAGAAGACGAGGGTATACGGCGCCCAGGCCGCGGGATGCGCCCCCATCGTTACGGCGGTAAAGACCGGGAGCGAGCTTATAAAGCCGGTGAGGCCCAATACCATCGCCAAATCGCTCGCCATAGGCAACCCGGCGGACGGCTACTACTCCGCGAAGGTCATTAGGGAGAGTAACGGCTGGGCCGAGGACTCAACGGACGAGGAGATAATAGACGCGATGAAACTACTTGCCGAGACCGAAGGCGTGTTCGCCGAGACGGCCGGAGGAGTCACGCTCGCCGTCACGAAAAAGCTCATAGCGCAGGGCAGGATCCCCGTGGACGAATCCATCGTCATATCCATAACCGGAAACGGACTAAAGACGCAGGAGGCCCTGCAGGGCAGGCTCGTCCTCCCGCCCGTCATAAACGCGAGCCTCAAAGAGTTCGACGGGCTTGTAAAATCCCTTGAGAAGAAGTACGCCGCAAGGGGGTAAATGTCTTCCCCTCCGGCGGTTTTTTTGGTAGAATATCAAATTGTTGACATATATCATTACGCACGTCCCTTTGCGTGTAATAAGATTTAAATAGACGGATAGAAAGGAAACCTGAAGCATGGACCGCTTTATCGAGGATAAGACAACCAAGGTCCCGGTCAAGCTCGAAGGCCAGGAGAAGAAGCTGGACTTCATGGAGCTTAAGACCGGCGGTTTCATAAAACAGAGGCAGAAAGACCTTTTCGCCGTCAGGCTCCGCTGCCCCGGCGGCAGGATGTCCACCGATAAGTTGGTCGAGGTGGCCAGGATCGCGCACAGGTATAGCAAAAAAAGCGTGGTGCACTTTTCCTTCCGCCAGTCGCTCGAGATACTCTACGTGGACTACAAGGACTTCGACGCCATGATAGGGGAAATCACCAAGATAGGCATGAAGGTGGCCTCCTGCGGCCCCAGGGTGAGGGTGCCGACCGCCTGCGGCGGGTGCGAATACAACCCCAACGGGCTTACCGACACGCAGGGGCTCGCGGACATGGTTGACAAGAAGTATTTCGGCACGCCCACGCACCACAAGTTCAAGATATCGTTTTCAGGCTGTCCCATTGACTGCGCGAGGACGAGGGAGATGGACCTGGGCTTCCAGGGCGTTGTGGAGCCCGAGTGGGACGAGCCGCCGTGCACCGGGTGCACGATATGCTCGGAGGCGTGCAAGGAAGACGCCATACAGTCGGACCCGGATACCGGAAAGCCCATCTACGACGCGAAAAAATGCATCTGGTGCGGCGACTGCATAAGGGCCTGCCCCACGGGAGCGTGGAGGGCCAAGAGATACGGCCATCTGGTGAGGCTGGGCGGCAAACACGGCCGCCACCCGGTGGAGGCCAGGGAGGTCGCTCTCTTTGTGCCGGACGAAAAGGTCCCCGCCGTGATAGAAAGGACCATCGAGTGGTACCTCGCCAACGGCATAAGGGGGGAAAGAGTGGCCAAGACCATCGTGCGCGTCGGGTTGGATAATTACCTTAAATTCATGGAGCCGGTATTCGAGGGCTCAGCCCTCGTTGGAAGGGCGGAAAAGGAAGCGGTATGAGTGCTCTGAAGGCGGACGCCGTATTGGATTTAAGGGGGGTTCTATGCCCCATGAATTTCGTCAAGGCCAAGCTCAAGCTCGAAGGCATGGACTCGGGGCAGGTGCTCGAGATAGTCCTCGACAGCGGCGAGCCCATACAGAACGTGCCCAAGAGCATAAAGGAAGAGGGTCACAGGATAGTCGAGGTTAAAAAGGAAGACGACCACTTCAGGCTCAAGATAGAGAAGGGTCAATAAACACCATACCGTCAAGGAGGTTCTCTGATGGCTGTAAAGGTAAGGATACCGACCCCGTTGAGGAAGCTCACGGGAGGCAAGGAAGAGGTATACGTCCAGGGCGGCTCCGTCACCGCGGTGCTCGATGACCTTGAAAGGAACTACCCCGGAATAAAAGAGCGCATATGCGAGGGCGACGGTAAATTGAGGAGGTTCGTAAACCTCTACGTAAACGACGAGGATATCAGATTTAAAGAGAACATGAACACCCAGATCAAGGACAGCGACGAGCTTTCCATAGTGCCGGCCATTGCCGGGGGTTTTTTTTAGACGCTCCGCCCTGAGGACACGGGCGTAAGAGGGGGGAAAGCTAAAGATGAAAAAGAGGATATACCTCACATATCCGAAGGAACTGGTAAAGGAGCCTTTCATTTACCAGGCGGCTAAACTTTTCAAGGTCGCAACCAATATCCGTCAGGCCAGCGTGTCCGACAGCCTCGGGCTTGTAGCGCTTGAATTAGAGGGAGAGCCTGAAGAGGTGGAAAAGGCGATAAATTTTTTTATTGAGAAGGGCGTTAAGGTTGAGCCTATCGAAATGGATGTTGTCGAATAGATACAATGTGTTAGCCCGCAATTTTTTTGTCAAAGTTCTTGACAAAATTACTAATGTATTATAAACTTGACTAATCTGGTAAGGTATTGTTGTCTATATTTCATGTTCTTGCCAGGTGTGACCGGCGAGGCCGGCTGGTTGGCCACCGTGGGCGGCGACGCTTAAAAAAGCAGTATAGAAATAAAAAAAACGATAGATATTCCGGAGGCCCGTCATGCCGGGGCAGCATAAAATTTTAGAAACCGTACAGTCCAGAAATAATCTCTTCAGGCTTTGCGCCGGATCCATACTCGAACTTGTCGGGAATACCCCGCTCGTGCGGATAAACAAGATTACGACGGGCTTGCCGAAAGGCGTTGAAGTCTACGCTAAACTCGAAAGCCATAACCCGGGCGGCTCGGTCAAGGACCGTCCCGCCCTCAGGATGATAGAGGACGCCGAAAAGGCCGGGCGTCTGACAAAGGATAAGGTTATACTCGATTCGAGCTCCGGCAACACCGGTATAGCCTACTCATGGATAGGCGCGTTCAAGGGCTACAAGGTTGACCTCGTCGTTCCGGCTAACGTAAGCGAGGAGAGGAAAAAGACGCTGAATGCCTTTGGCGCGAACGTCATATTTTCGAACCCGCTCGAGGGCTCGGACGGCGCCATAAGGCTAGCGTGGAAACTCTACGTGGACAACCCGGAAAAGTACTGCAAACTCGACCAGTACAATAACCCCTCGAACCCGCAGGCTCACTACGACACGACCGGACCTGAAATAATAGAGCAGACTGGCGGGAGGGTGAGTCATCTGATCTCAAGCATAGGCACCGGCGGCACTATAATGGGCACGGGCAGGAGGCTGAAGGAATTCAACAGGGACATAAGGGTCGTGGCCGTTGAGCCGGATAACCCGCTCCACGGACTCGAGGGGCTCAAACACATGGCGTCTTCCATAGTCCCCGGTATATACCACGAGGAGGAGCACGACGAGAAGATACCGGCGCCGACCGATGAATCCTACGAGATGGTAAAGAGGCTTGCCAGAGAGGAGGGGATTCTGGCCGGACAATCCTCCGGAGCGGCCATGTGGGGCGCGTTAAAACTCGCGCGGGGGCTTAAACATGGAGTCATAGTCGTAATCTTCCCTGACGGCGGGGATAAATACCTCTCCACAAGGCTCTGGGAATAACCGGCGAGGCCGGCTGGTAGGCCAGCGAGGCTGGCTGGTGGGCCGGCAAAACCGGCTGGATAGATAGTTATCCGTTATCGGTTATTATTTACCGGCAATTGATAACTTATTTTTTTAATATGATTACGCTATTAACAGATATAGCTGATAAAATACTTGAACATTCAAGGGAGTCCTACCCCCATGAATGTTGCGGGTTGCTCGCTGGCAAGAGCGCCGGGGACGGCGCGGAAAAAGTGGTTTCCGAGGTGCATAGAATGACCAACACCAACCACGAGCGCGCAGGCGACAGGTTCGAGATAGACCCGCGGGAGCTGTTGAAGGCGGAAAAGGCCATGAAACTCCGCGGGCTCGATATACTCGGCTTTTATCATTCACATCCAGACCATCCGGCAAGGCCGTCTGATTTCGACCGGCAGAGGGGCTGGCCGGAGTATTCTTACATAATCGTCGCGGTTAAAGGCGGCGTGGAAACCGAGATGACCTGCTGGACGTTCAACTCATTCGATGAACCGTTCAGGCAGGAAGATATTGTAGCGGAGGGATAGTCGGGCATGGACTTTACCGAAGAGCAGATAGAGCGTTATTCAAGGCACATCATACTGCCGGAGGTGGGGGGGAAGGGGCAGGCAAAGCTCCTTAGAAGCAGCGTGTTCGTTCTCGGCGCGGGCGGGCTCGGTTCCCCGGCGCTTCTTTACCTCGCCTCAGCCGGGGTTGGAACTATCGGCGTCGCGGACGGAGACCTCGTTGACTTGAGTAACCTCCAGCGCCAGATTATCCATAACTCGACGAGGGTCGGCACGCCAAAGTCCCTCTCGGCGAAGAAAACCATCGAGGACCTGAACCCGGACGTCAAGGTCGTCGCGTATAACGAAAGGCTTGACGCCGCGAATATCCGCGGCGTCTTACGGGACTACGACATAGTCCTCGACGGGAGCGATAATTTTCCGACGAGGTTTTTGATGAACGACGCCGCCTTCTTCGAGAAAAAGACGCTGGTGTCCGGCAGCATGTTCAGGTTCGAGGGGCAGGTGGCGGTCTTTAAACCCAGGGACGGCTACCCATGTTACAGGTGTCTTTATCCGGAGCCTCCGCCCAAGGGCCTTGTGCCGAGCTGTCAGGAGGCCGGGGTATTGGGGGCGCTCGCCGGCGTCATAGGGGTTTTACAGGCCGTTGAGGCCATAAAGGAAATACTCGGCATAGGCGAGACCCTGGCGGGGTATCTGATGCTCTTCGATTCCCTAAGGATGTCTTTCAGAAAGGTGAGGGTAAGGAAAGACCCGCAATGCGCGCTTTGCGGCGAGAACTCCTCCATAAAGGAACTCGTAACCTATGAGGAGGCCTGCGAACTCAGGGCCGCGAAATGAAAAAAGGAGTTATCGGTTGAGAGCGGTAACCGGTCTTATGCATAAAGATTACCTTAAAAACCCGGGCATGCTCAAGATAGACCTGATGCTGAGGGGCGTCAGGATGGAAGGCCCCTTGAAGGGCGTGGAGCCGACATCCGGCCGGGCCGGGGCGGGCCTGGACATAATGCTGCCCAAGGGGATGCTCGTAAACGTCCCGTGCGATGAGGGGTTTACCAAAGACTCCCCGTACGCGCTGAAAGGGGACGGGCAAGGGTACCTGGTAACGGACGGCAGCTCCAGTGTGGCGGTGCGCGTTATCGCGGCGCCCGGGTTTTACGGGAGGAGGACCAGGACGGGCGTGCCCATGAAGGACATCGCCAGCGTCCACGGAAGTTACGCCGTCGTAACTCCGTCGCCCAGGTGCGATTTTTTCGACTCGAACATAGAGTGCCGCTACTGCGCCGGCAACTTCGACGCCAGGGGCAAGGGCGATAAGGTCTATTCGGTGGACGAGGTCCTCGAGACCGTTGAGTCGCTCCTGAAGGAGGGTTCCTCGGAGATCATATACATCTCCATCGGTTTCAGCAAAAGCGACGACGGCGGCATAGGGTTCCTCTCTCCGTACATAAAGGCGGTTAAAAAGCATTTCAACTGCCTTGTGGCGGTCGAGGCGCTGCCGCCGAAGAAAAACCACTGGATAGACGATACCTACGCCGTAGGCGCGGACTCGGTGCTCTACAACCTCGAGATATTCGACAGGGAGCTTTTTGAGCTGATATGCCCGGGCAGGGCCGCGACCATAGGGAGGGAAAGATACGTTGAGGCGCTTAACTACGCCGCCGGGGTGTTCCCCAACGGCACGGTCGCGTCCCACCTGATAGTCGGGCTTGAGCCCCCGGGCTCAACCCGCATGGGGATAGATTTCCTGACGGAGATGGGGGTTGTCCCCATCCTCCCCATATACAGGCCGCAGCCGGGAAGGGCGCTTCGGATTGAACCGCTGACCGCGGAGATAATAATACCGGTCTACAGGCATCTGTACCGCGCCGTAAAAAAGAACGGGATAAACATGAACTGGGTAAGGGACATAAGCATGGTGACCACCCCGATAGAAGGCAGGGCGCTTGCCGGCGAGGACGGAAAAGGGCTTTCAACGCTCGTCGAGCAATTCTACAAGACGAAACTGGGCCTTAAGACCGCATGGGGGCTTTCCACCCTGAGGAGAAAGCTCAGGGTTAAAGATAATGGCGGAGCCGGCCCGGACGACGACTTGAAGCATTGATAACCACCTTCATCGGAACAACCCTGACTCGGTCATGCTGAACCTTGTGCTGAACTTGTTTCAGTATTGTTTCAGCATCCCTTTTAGATCCTGATATGAATTCAGGATGACAGAACCATCCGGTGTGACCGGTTACCGAAGGACATTACGTGGCTGTCGAAATAGATAAAAGGTCAATATGGCTGCTGCTCGTTTTAAGGGGGCTTCGGCCTCTGTTTTTTTTGGCGCTCTTCCTCTTTTTTTGGTATATTGTCAACATGCCGGCGCCCGAGGGGCTTTCGCCGGCCGGTAAGAACGCGATAGCCATATTCCTTCTGTGCCTCACCCTCTGGGTGTCTAACGCGATACCGCTCGCCATAACGAGCATCTTCGCGATAGTGCTTGTGCCCCTTCTGGACGTCCTCCCCAGGAAGGAAGTTTACGGACTTTTCGGCAACGAGGCGGTGTTTTTCATCCTCGGCGCCTTTATACTCGCCGGCGCGGTCATGCACTCCGGGCTTTCAAACAGGATCGCCCTTGCGATACTTGAGAGGTTCGGCGGCTCGCCCCGCCGTCTCTTTCTGAGCATATATCTCCTCGGCGCCTCGCTCTCGTGCGTCATGAGCGAGCACGCGGTCGCGGCCATGCTCTTCCCGATAGTGATCGAGATAACGAAGGGGCTCGGGCTGAGGCCCGGGCATTCGAACTACGGGAAATTGCTTTTCCTGGCGCTCGCATGGGGGTGCATCATCGGCGGGGTTGCGACGTTCCTCGGAGGGGCGAGGGTGCCGCTCGCGGTCGGGATGCTCAGGGAGGCTACGGGAAAGAGCATAAATTTCGCGGCGTATACCGCGGCCGTGCTGCCGGTCGTCGCGGTGATGCTCACGGTCGGGTATTTCGTGCTCACGAGGGCTTTCAAGATAGACATCGAAAGCGTTGCCGGCGCGCACTCGCTCCTCGCCCGCCGCATCCACGCCATAGGCAAACCGCGTTACGACGAGTACGGCGTGGGGTTGGTGCTCCTCGTAACGTTCATCGGATGGGTTTTCTGGGGGGCAAAGGGCGGACTTGCCACAATCGCCCTGGCCTCGGTAGTCGCGCTCTTTATCTTGAAGCTCGTCAAGTGGAAGGACGTGGAGGAATACGTCAACTGGGGCATAATACTCATGTACGGCGGGGCGATAGTTCTCGGCGCGGCGCTTGAAAGGAGCGGCGCGGCGCAGTGGCTCTCCGACAGGACCGTGGGGCAGTGGGCAACGGGACCGTGGAGCGCGGTCGCGCTTTTCTCCCTCTTTTCCATCCTGCTTACCGAGGCCATGAGCAACGCCGCCGTCATAGCCATACTGCTCCCCGTCGGGATAGGGCTTTCAAAGAAGTTCGCGATGGACCCGTCAATCGTCGCGTATTCCATAGCGGTGCCGGCCGGGCTGGCCTTTTGCTTCCCGATATCCACGCCGGCGAACGCCATCGCCGTCTCTTCTAACTACCTCACCCTGAAGGATATGCTCAGGGTCGGGGTGATAATGGTGGCGGTCTCATGGGCGGTGTTTAACCTTGCCGCGAGGTTTTACTGGCCGCTTATAGGTCTGGGGTACTGAAAATGAAAAACGTTCTCGTGGTGATATCGGCCGCCGACTCATCGGATAAGGCCGTGGAGTTCGCGGTCCTCGCCGCGAAAAAGGAGGGTGGGACCGTTTTCGCCCTCTATATGCTCGAAGGCGGGTCCGCGAGCGACGTATCCGAGAGGTTTACCGACATGGGCTTCATAGGGGATAAGCCCTCCACAGAGGTCTCCGAGGCCATAATGAAGGAATACCGTCAGCGCGGATACGAGGAACTCGGAAGGGTGCAGATAAAGTGCATGGAGGAAGGTGTTCCCTTCGAGCCCCTCATGGAAGCGGGAGAAGAAGGGGCCGGTGGGGATTTCGTAGCGAGGGTGCTCGACTGCATAGCGAGCCGCGCCATAGGGCTTGCCGTGGTCGTAAGGAGTAAAAAGAAAACGCTTGCGCGTTATTTAACGAAGCCCCCGGAGGACCGGCTTAAAGAAGCCGCCCCTTGCAGGGTCGAGGTGTTCGATTAATAAAAAAGAAACGGTGAGGGAGAGGAAAATGACGCAAGAAAAAACGACCAACATCACGTGGCACCACGGGAAGATTACCAGAGAGGACCGCGTAGGCCTGATGAAACAGAAGGGTGTGACGGTGTGGCTCACCGGGCTTTCGGGAGCCGGGAAATCCACCATCGCGGTCGAGCTCGAGCACGCCCTGCTGGACAACGGCCATCAGGCCTACATACTGGACGGAGACAACATCCGCCACGGCCTGAACAAGAACCTCGGCTTCTCTCCGGAAGACCGCTCGGAGAACATCCGCCGCATCGGGGAGGTGGCGAGGCTTTTTACGGACGCCAACATCGTAACCATAACCGCGTTCATATCCCCCTACAGGGAAGACAGGGAAAGGGCGCGAGCGCTTCAAAAAGACGGCGAGTTCGTGGAGGTCTACGTGAAATGCCCCATCGAGGTGTGCGAAAAGAGGGACACCAAGGGGCTTTATAAAAAGGCCCGCTCCGGCGAGGTAAAGGAGTTTACCGGCATATCGGCGCCGTATGAGGAGCCTCTGAAACCCGAGATAACGATAGACACCTCGATAGCGACCGTCGAGGAATCAACAAGGCGCATCCTCGGCTATCTCGAGGATAAGGGACACATAAAGTTCGCCTGAGGTTTACGTCAATATGAGGGTAGAGGATATAAAAGAAGATGCGCTCGAGAATTTGCGCTCGATGCCGGCCGGGGCGCTTATCAAGTGGGCGTTCGAGAATTTCAAGGAGAGGGCCGCCGTAGGCACGAGCTTTCAGCTCACGGGCACCGTGATTATAGACATGGCGAGCCGGCATTTCAAGAAGTTCAGGGTGTTTACGATAGACACCCTGCGCCTCCATCCGGAGACCTACGATGCGATACGCGGGGTGGAGAAAAAATACGGCATAACGGTCGAGAGGTTTACGCCCGAGGAGGACCGTCTGAGGGACATGGTGGAGAGGTTCGGCGAATACCTCTTTTTCACGGACAGGGCGAAGCAGGAGTACTGCTGCCTCGTAAGGAAGGTTGAGCCCAATCTCCGCGCCCTTAAAACCCTTGACGTGTGGATAACCGGGTTGAGGCGGGACCAGTCGGGTTTCAGAAAAACAGTGCCCAGGGCGGAGATTGTGGAAAAGGACGGAAGGCGGATACTCAAGCTCTCTCCCCTCGCGGACTGGGACATGGAGAGGGTATGGCGGTATATAAGGGAGAACGACCTTCCCTATAACGCCCTTTTCGACAGGGGTTACGACAGCATAGGCTGCATAATATGCTCCACTCCGCTTGTGAAGGGCGAGCCGCCGCGCGCCGGCAGGTGGAGGTGGTTCAACGGCGAGGATGATAAAAAAGAGTGCGGGATACATGTCAAGGGCAGCGGGTCGGGAAACGGCGGATAATCTCCGGCGGGATTGATTAAAAAATAAGGAGGCGGAAGTAATGTCAGAATCCATCGCGCCGCACGGCGGAAAGCTCGTAACGAGGATGCTCGAAGGAAAAGAGAGGGAGGAGGTCTCCAAGAAGGCGGGGGAACTGAAGAAGATAATCCTGTCCGACAGGGAGATATCGGACCTTGAACTATTGGCCGTGGGAGGCTTCAGCCCGCTCGAGGGGTTTATGTGCAAGGACGACTACCACTCGACCCTCGGTACAATGACCCTTAAAAACGGCCTGCCGTGGACCATACCGGTAACGCTTTCCGTTACGAGGGAAGAGGCCGGGAGGCTCAAGGAAGGCTCTGACGCGGCCCTTGTGGACGGGAAAAATACGGTGCTTGCCGTGCTCCACATAGACGAGATACACGGCCATGATAAGGAAAAGGAGGCCCTCGAGGTCTACGGCACAAAGGAAGACGCGCACCCCGGGGTTAAAAAAGTCTACGAGATGGGCGACATGCTCCTCGGCGGAAAGGTGTCGGTAATCAGAAGGAACGAATACCCCGACTTCAAGCCCCACAGGCTCGACCCGGCCGAGACGCGCAAGGTCTTCAAGGAAAAGGGCTGGAAGAGGATAGTCGGTTTCCAGACCCGTAACCCGATACACCGCGCCCACGAGTACATCCAGAAGTGCGCCCTTGAAACAGTGGACGGCCTGATGATACATCCGCTGGTGGGAGAGACAAAGGGGGACGACATACCGGCGGCGATAAGGATGCGTTGTTACGAGGCTCTAATGGAGAACTACTACCCAAAGGACAGGGTCGTCCTCGCGGTATTCCCGGCGGCCATGAGGTACGCCGGCCCAAGGGAGGCCGTCTTCCATGCCATCATACGCAAGAACTACGGCTGCACGCACTTCATAGTCGGCAGGGACCACGCCGGGGTGGGCAGCTACTACGGGACGTTCGACGCCCATTACATCTTCGACGAGTTCGACCCGGCGGCAATCGGTATAACCCCGCTTTTCTTCGACTATACCTTCTACTGCAAGAGGTGCGCGGGCATGGCGTCTTACAAGAGTTGTCCTCACGACTCGTCCAACCACGTAACCCTCTCCGGGACAAAGGTGAGGGATATGCTGAGGGCCGGCGTCACCCCTCCCCAGGAATTCTCAAGGCCGGAGGTGGCCGGTATCCTCATAGAGGCGATGAGGGGCCAGAAGTAAAGGAGTATAACGGCCAACCGGCCGGCCTGCGGCAGGCAGGCCGGTCACGCCGGACAGGAGGTCTTATAGCGCCATGAAACCGAGGATACTGGTCGTTGACGACGATGAAAGCGGCCGCACCCTCCTTTCGAGCAAGCTGGAGGCCGAGGGATACGAGGTGGAAACCGCGGTCAACGGCAGGGAGGCCATCATAAAGGCCGGCGACACGCACCCCGACCTCATAATGCTCGACGTGATGATGCCAGTCATGGACGGGTATGAGACGTGCAGGCGGCTTAAGTCCGACGAGGAAACCCGTTACATCCCCGTGGTCATGCTCACCGCGCGGAGCGAGCTTGAGGACAAACTCATGGGGCTTGAACTCGGCGCCGAGGATTACATAGTGAAGCCGTACAGCCTCGTTGAGGTCTCGGCACGGGTGAGGTGTCTGTTGAGGATGAGGGCCCTTCAGTCAAGACTCCGCGAGACAGAGGAAATGGCCGCCCTCGGCGCGATGGTGGACGGCATAGCGCACGAGATACGAAACCCGCTCACCGCCATAGGAGGTATGGCAAGGCGGCTTATGGAGCACGAAACCGATCCCGAGCGTAAACGCCACGCCGAGACTATAATAAAATCGGTCGAGAGGATGGAGCGGATGATGCAGAGGATAGACGAGTATAAGGGCATCCTCTCCTCCCGCCTGTCGCCGGGCGGCATAGACGACGTGATAGCCGGGGCCGTGGAGGAGATAATGCCCGTGATAGACGGGAAAAAGATAACCGTAAAGACCGAACTCATGCCGGCCCCGCCGCTTTTCAGCATGGACCGGACCAATCTGAAGATAGCCCTTTTCAACATCCTCCAGAACGCGGTCGAGGCGATAGAGAACGAAGGGGAGATAACCGTGCGGACGTTTTTCGCGCCTGCCGGGGACAACACGCTCCTGCTTGAAATCAGCGACACAGGCCCGGGTATTGACGAGGAATTTCTAAGGAAGATATTCCATCCATTCCAGACGTCCAAGATGACGGGGGCGGGACTTGGCCTTACCATAACCTACAGGATAATACAGGACCACATGGGCGCCATAGACGTAAGAAGCAAAAAAGGGGAGGGGACGACCTTTACCATAAGGTTTCACCTGAAGCCCATTGCGACGGCTCCGGGGCAGACGGTCTCTTGACCCGAAGGGTGTTCTCGGCTCAGGCCGATTCTATCCTGTTCCTTCCCATGTCCTTGGCCCTGTAAAGCGCGAGGTCGGCCTGACTCACGACGTCGTCGCCGGTCTTCGCGTCCACCGGATACGTGGCGACGCCGACGCTTACGGTCAAGTTTCCGCCGGGCTGGGTCGCCTCGTTGGGAAAATCGCGGTCCTCGATGTTCTTCCGTATCTTCTCCGCGATTATTATCGCGCCTTTCTTGTCCGTCTCGGGCAGTATGACCGAAAACTCCTCGCCGCCGTATCTCGCCATAAGGTCGGTCACCCTGAGCGTGGCCTTTATGGTGGATGCGACGTCCCTCAGCACCCGATCCCCGTTCCGGTGGCCGTAGGTGTCGTTGTATGATTTAAAATTGTCTATGTCCGCCATTATGACCGCGAATGGTTTGCAATGGCGGGATGCCCTCAAGAGTTCTTCTTCCAGCCTCGCGTAGAAGTATCTGTGATTGTAGACGCCCGTGAGGCCGTCGGTTATGGAGAGTTCCTCGAGCTTTTTATTGAGGACGTTCAGTTCATTGGTCCTCTGTTTGAGCCTTTCGGCCATGGTGTTGAATTCGTCCACGAGCCGGTTTATCTCGAAGCCGTCCCTTAAGTCTATCCGGTAGTCGAGGTCGCCGCCTCCTATTATCCGCGCCGCCTTCTGCAGTTCCGATATGGGCCTTATGCTGACGCGGAAAAGGAAGACGATGGAGAGCGCAAGCGATACCGCGAGTATGAAGGCGCCGCTGATTATTATGTTTTTTATCGCGCCGGCTATGGCACTGTCGTATTCCTCAAGGGAAATCTTTACGGATATCGCGCCGTTTACCTCGCCGATCCTGGCCTTGTGGCACTTCAGGCATTCCTCCTTGACTATGAACGGCATCACGAACCGGGCGACCCTGCGGCCGTCGATTTTCTCTATGGCCTCTACCGGTATGCCCGCGAGGGCGGACCGGTCGAGGTCGTCAACCGGCAGTTCGTCCTCCTCGGCGCCGAACTGTTTGACGAGCGGCGCGCCGTGGATTACCCTTACCTCTTCGATGTTTTTAACGTCGTTCAGTCTTTTTATTATGGCCCTGTTTTCGTTTCTCCCGCCGCCGTACCTCATCGAGGTATAGAGCGCCTCGAAGGCCATCTGGTTCGCGCGCGAGGCCTCGTGTATCCCTATCTCCCCGACCAGACGCGTTTCCTGGGTGACGGCGTACCAGACCGTAAAGCCTATCCCGGCTATCATGAAGAAGGCGACCAGAAAGACGAGTTTATGCGAAAATCTCAGTTCCACGGGCCTACCTCAGGCGTTTATGTATCTGGGTTTATCGGAGGGGCCGGGGCCTTTCTTGAGCACCGTGTCCTTTTTGAACCCCGGGTCGTCCGCGTCCGGGTGGTCTATGTTGTAGTGCAGGCCGCGGCTTTCCTTCCTGACCATGGCCGAGCATATTATAAGTTCCGCGACGGTGGAGATGTTCCTGAGTTCCACGAGGTCCGAGGTGACGGTGAAATCCCAATAATACTGGTTTATCTCGTCCTTGAGGAGCGATATGCGCCGCTCGGCCCTCTCGAGCCTCTTGTCCGACCGCACGATGCCCACGTAGTTCCACATGAACCTTCGTATCTCGTCCCAGTTCTGGCTTATGACGACCGCCTCGTCGCTCCTGACCGCTCCTCCGGTCTGCCATCTCGGTATCGGCGGTATGGCGCCGTCCTTGCCCTCGTGTATTACGGCGGCCGCGTGCATGGAGGCCCTCCGGGCGAACACCAAAGACTCAAGGAGCGAGTTCGAGGCAAGCCGGTTTGCTCCGTGCAGGCCCGTTGAGGAACTCTCCCCGATGGT
Organism: Deltaproteobacteria bacterium; assembly: GCA_016219105.1. GTDB lineage: Bacteria > Desulfobacterota > GWC2-55-46 > GWC2-55-46 > DRQE01 > JACRCI01. Next base: position 16,154 of record JACRCI010000069.1, read on the forward strand.
GTAGAGCCTCTTAAGGGTGGTTATGCCGTCCGTATCGGTTTTTACCCCTCCGCAGACATAATGCGCGGCCGGGACGACAGGTATGGGTTCCTTCGTCATGTCGAAGCCGAACTCCAGGCACGTCCTGTAAATATTGGGGAATCTCTCTTTTATGAACGCCTCCGGCCTGCGGCTTATGTCGAGGTAGACGCACTCGTCTCCGCTCTTTTTCAGTTCATGGTCAATGGCCCTCGCCACCGTGTCGCGCGGGGCGAGTTCTTGTTTCGGATGATATTTTTCCATGAAGGTCGAGCCGTCTTTGAGCCTCAATACCGCGCCCTCTCCCCGTAACGCCTCGGATATGAGGAACCTTTTCGCCATCTTGTGGTAGAGGCATGTCGGGTGGAACTGGATGAATTCCATGTTGGATATCTCGGCGCCGGCGCGGTAGGCCATGGCCACGCCGTCGCCCGTGGCCACGTCCGGGTTTGACGTATAGAGGTAGACCTTGCCGGCCCCGCCCGTTGCAAGCACCGTGGCCTTCGCCAGAAATGTGTGTATCTCTCCGGTCTTTTTATCGAGGACGTAGGCCCCCCAGACCGTGTCCTGGTACCGGGACTCTTCCCCGGTTACGAACTTTGAATGGGTTATGAGGTCAATTGCCACGTGGTGCTCGTAGACGGTGATGTTCTTTTCGGCGTCTATCGCCCTTAAAAGGGCATCCTCTATTTCCTTTCCGGTCATATCCCCGGCATGAGCTATGCGCCTCTTGGAGTGTCCGCCTTCTTTGCCGAGGTCCAGAGAGAGATTGCCCTCGTCGAGCCTCTGCGTGAACCTGACCCCGAGTGCCATAAGCTCCCGTATCCTCTCGGGGCCGTCCTTTACCACCATCTCAACGACATCGGGCCTTGACAGGCCGGCGCCGACCTCGATTGTGTCCTTTATGTGCGACTCGAAGGTGTCTTCCTTGCTCAATACCGAGGCAATGCCTCCCTGCGCGTAAAAAGTGGCGGACTCCCGCCTTTCCCTCTTGGTTGCGATTGCGACCGTGCCAGAGGCCGCGGCCCTGAGGGCGAAAGTCAGGCCGGCTATGCCACTCCCTATCACAAGAAAATCTGTTTTTATCTCCATACTGATTCTGTGCAGGTTCCGGGTGCAGTTTTGATGATTTTATAGAGAATAAGACAATGCGCGTTGTTTGTCAAGATATAACTATGCGTAAAAAAAGAGGAAATTAAAAAAACTCTTGCCCTTTTTCAGTTTAGGCTGTAAACTAAGGAAGGTCTGATTAATTCCCAGTCCCATCATTGCGAGCGTAGCGAAGCAATCTCGTCCTATAGGCAAATCAGTAAGTTACGAGATTGCTTCGCCGTAAAAACGCGGCTCGCAATGACAAAAAGAGAATTAATCAGAGTTTCCCTAAGGATACAGAATTCCGGACTCTGTCATGCTGAACTCGGTTCAGCATCCCTTTCCTCCGAGGTGCAATAGTGACTATGACAAAATTTGGTCTGTCGGCCATCATTGGGTTTTGGGGGCTGATTTTTTTTGCCTTCCTGACAACGGACGCCAGAGCCGATTTTTATTCTTACACTGACTCGCATGGTCTCATACACCTGACGAACGTGCCCACGTCGGAGAGGTATAGGTGGCATATGCCGGAGAGCGGTTCTTCCTCAAGCCGTAAATCCTATATATCCTATGAAGATACGATACGGAGGACTTCGGAAAACTATGGGGTGCCTGCCGATCTCGTAAGGGCCATCATAAAGGTGGAATCCGATTTCGACCCATACGCGAAGAGCGAGGACGGCGCGATAGGGATTATGCAGCTTATGCCGGAGACCGCGAGGCTTATGGGCGTAAGAAACCTCTACGACCCGTCCGATAACATAGAGGGCGGGGTAAGGTATCTAAGCCATCTCCTCCAGAGGTTCGAGAGCGACATACCTCTTGCCGTGGCCGCGTATAACGCGGGTGAGACCGCGGTCGTAAAATACCGCAGCATCCCGCCTTTCAATGAAACACGCCTTTACGTCAAAAAGGTCCTCAGCTATCAAAAACGGTACAGAGACGCGGGTCGTTGATGTGACCGGGAGAGACGGAGATTTCTGGAACCTTCCAAACGCCCTGTCCCTCGCGAGGTTGTCCGTTACCCCGGTGCTTGTGGTGTTGTTGCTTTCTCCGGGGAGGAAATTAAGCGTCGCCACAGCGGCGCTCTTTCTCGCCGTGTGTCTTACGGACTGGCTCGACGGTTACATAGCCAGAAGGACCGGCGTCGAGACGGTCATCGGTAAATTCCTCGACCCTCTGGCCGACAAGATCCTCATAGTCACGGCCCTCGTAATGCTCATCCAGCTCAACAGAGTCCCGGCGTGGATGGTGGCACTCATAGTGGCAAGGGAGTTGTCCGTAACGGGCCTGAGGGCCGTGGCGATAAAATCGGGCATCGTCATGCCGGCAAGCCGGCTGGGCAAGGCAAAGACCGTGGCGCAGATATGCGCCACGGCTCCCCTGATACTGCACTACCCTTTTTTCGGGATTGATTTCCACGAGGTCGGCATCGCGGTCCTCTGGGCAGCCCTTTTCGTGACCGTCTGGTCAGGGGCGGATTATTTCGTGAGGTTCTTCAGGTCCCCGTCCTCCAGGGGGTAGGGCGTGTTGCCGGCCGGCACTCCGTCCTCGACGGCCCGGTTCCTCTCTCTCGACTACGCACTTGACAGAGTTTTTAATTTTGATAAAATCCAATCTTGCGTTTTTTTCGCGGGAGTAGCTCAGTTGGTAGAGCACAACCTTGCCAAGGTTGGGGTCGCGGGTTCGAATCCCGTCTCCCGCTCCATTATATGCCGGTATATCCGGGCGTTTTTTTTAACGGCAGGCTCGCGCCAGCTTAAGCCCCGGCTGTTTTTTTGATTTCCTGATACGGCGTTTTATGATTGCGGTAATCCGTGTCCCGTCGTCCGGCGATGCCGCAGGCTCGACATATCCCTGCCGGACATCTTAACGTAGAGCGCGCAGTGGATGTATGAAGAAGGAAACAATCCCCGCCAAGATGGAAGTCTTTAACGCCGCCCTCGAAAGGCAGGGGCTTAAGTCCACCCGGCAGCGTTACGACATCGCCGACATGTTTTTCATGACCACCACCCACGTAAGCCTCGAAGAGTTGCTGCGGAAGGTCAGGAGGAAAAACCCCGGCGTCGGCTACGCCACGGTCTACCGGACGATGAAGCTCCTGGCCGGGTGCGAACTGGCGCTCGAGCGCCAGTTCGGGGACGGACAGACCCGCTACGAGAACGTGCCGGAGGACGGCCACCACGACCACATGATATGCCTCAGGTGTTCCGGGATAGAAGAGTTCCATAACCGTAAGATTGAAGGGCTCCAGTCCGCCGTGGCGCGCAGGCTCGGGTTCAAGGTCGTCCGTCACAAACTCGAGCTCTACGGCTACTGCAAGGACTGCGTCTGAAAAATAAGGGTTGACTCGAGGCTTTTTTTATTCTACCATGAATGAAAATGAATATTAAAATCAATCCCGCGATGCGGGTTTGATTCCTCGAAACAAGCCTTGAGTCGTCTGGAACGATGTCCCACCATACCCCAAGGCCAGGGCTTCAGGGAGGTTCATCCATGCATAGCCACGGCGAAGATACGCCGGGTGCGGCCGGCTCGAAAAAGATAGTCCT
>JACRCI010000070.1 GCA_016219105.1 Deltaproteobacteria bacterium
ACACCTTCAAAACCCTTTAAGATAAGAAAGAAGCGTATCCCCCCGCCAAAGGACCACCCTTGGAGGAAGTATTCACACGCTGCCAAAAAGAGGACATTTCTATTTTGGCGAAAAGAGGACATTTCTATTTTGGCTTGACACTTTTTACAGGGAACCTTGAATTCCATATTTCGTTATGCTACATTTGTCTGGAAATCCAACGGACGAGCGGTTGCATACAAAATCAGAGGTGACGGATTGATAATACAGTGCGAAAAGTGTTCGGCAAAATACCGTCTTGACGACTCAAAGGTCGGCAAAAAAGGCGTAAAGGTCAAATGCACGAAGTGCCAGCATCTTTTCATCGTAAGGAAGGAAGAACCAGGGGCAGAGCCGGCCGCCGGGACTCGTCCGCCGGGACCTCCCGCCCCGCCGGCCGGCCATGCCGGTGAAGAAGGCTTTGGTTTCAGCTTCAAGGAGGAGGGTGCGGCCCCGCCGGCCGGCCATGGGGAAGACTGGGAGGCCGGAGAAAAAGGCAGCGCGCGTGAGGGCTTTGGTTTCGGCTTCGGGGAAGAGGAAAAACCCGGAGAGGCAGACAGGCCAGCCGGAGAAACTCCTCCGGGAGGCGGCACGGAGTTTGACTTCGGCTTTGAAGAGGAACCGGCGGGCGGGAAAGAAACCCCCTTAGAGGAAACAGTCCCTTCCCGCCAGCCGGCCATGCCGGCCCCTGCCGGAAAAGAAGAAGCATTCGGCGGGACGGACTTCGGTTTTGAAGAAGAAAAACCCGGCCTTGCCGGCCAACCAGCCGGCCTCGCCGGTGAAAAAATTCCTTTCCCCGCCGGAGAAAGAGCGGAGGAAGAGGCCTGGGAGGAAAAACCCGGGGAGCAGTATCTGCCGGAGAAAGAATTCGATGATATTGTTGAGGCTGCGAAGACAACCGGCGAGAAGGCGCCGGAAGACGCGGGGGTGCCGCTCGAAAAGCCGGGTGGAAAACTCAAATGGCTCGTACTCGTTTTAGTGGCCGTCCTCCTCTATGGAGGCGGCGCAATCCTTTACGTAAGCGGCGCGATTGACCCCATTATCCATCGTTTTTCAAAAGGCCCCGCAAGGCCGGTCGAGATAAAGGTTGAGGGCCTTACGGGCGCCTTTACGGACAATGAGCAGGCAGGTACGGTCTTTGCGATAGAAGGCAGGATAAAAAATTCCTCCGAAGAGCCGCAGGCCATAAAGATGGTGCGCGGGATAATCTATTCAAGCTCAGGCAATCCCGTGGCCACGCGCGTGGTGTCCCCCGGAAGGCTCGCATCAAAAGAAGAACTCAAGACCCTGCCGAAAGAGGAATTGCTCAAGCACTTCACTGACCTGTCGGCCGGCTCCGTCCCGGCAAAGGGCACCATACCGGTCATGCTCGTGTTTACCGATCTACCGCCTGATGTAGCCGAGTTTCAGGTAGAGGTAATAGTGGAAGAACCCGCGCCATAAGATGGCGGAAGAGGCCGGAAAAACAGGCTGCTCTTTCAAAGCGCCGTCTTACAATTGCCCTGCCTCCAGTTAGCCGCCCCTGACGGCCGGCACTCCGTCCTCGACGGTTGACGGGATGGCCGCTGTGGCGGACAATGGAAAAACTCTCTCAGATATTGAACGAACTCTTAAGGGACGTGGAGTCCCTTCCGGAAAGGACTATGCAGCTCGGGCTTCTGGGCCGCAAACTTTCGGGGCTTAAGCCCGACGAGATCGCGCGTCTTTTGAACATGCTTTACGCAAAGGAGGCGAACCTTCCGGCCTCGCGCAGGCTGAAATCCATGCTGATTGACCCCGAGGGCATCAGGGAGGCCATCGGCCCGGACAGATACAAACTCACCTATCTCGCATCCATCGAGCTCGGTTTCAAAAAGGTAAGCCGCCTTTTTACCGACCTGCCGCCGCACAAAAAGGGTGTTGTCGGCTATGACAAGGAAGAAGAGGCGCGGATGGAGCTTTTAAGCCTCGGCCAGAGGCGCGCCCTGTCAAAAGGCGGCATGAAAGATACCCTCGACCGCCTGCTTTCGGACCCCGACCCAACCGTCATAGCGAACCTGCTCTCAAACCCGAGGATAACCGAAAGGGAGGTCCTGAAGATTGCCTCGAAAAGACCGAACTCCCCGCAGATACTCAAACTGCTTGCCACGCACGGGAAATGGTCCAAAAGATACGCCATCGTCACGGCGATAGTGCTCAACCCTTACACCCCGCCGAGGATATCAACGGCCCTTCTCGAACTCCTTCTTTCGCAGGATTTGAAGCTCGTGGCCGCGGACAGTACCCTCCATCCGCAGGTGCGTATGGGCGCAGGGGAACTGCTCAAGGAAAGGGAAGAGTAGATTTTTCAGGCCCAGCACCACTTTCCGTTATTGACTCTTCTGAAGAACCGGCGTTCGCGCCGGAAAGTGGTGCTGGGTTTGCGATGACCGGAGGGCAACGTTCTTGCCTCAGGCGGGTTTTACTTGAACGGGGTCTTGGGGTTTTTACCGGGTAAGCGCTCCGCGCTTATTTACCCTTTTTGGCCTCGCCCTCGAATTTTTCCTTTTCCGGCGTTACGTCTATCCCGTCGTCCGAGGTGGCCTTCTTGAAATTCCTGATGGCCTTGCCCATACCCGTCCCTATATCAGGGAGCTTCCCCACGCCGAAGATGATGAGGACTATAATCAGTATAAGGATAAGCTCAGATGTGCCGATACCGAACATATTGGTTCCCTCCCTGGCCGCTCCCTTTGAGCGGCCCTCAATTGTCTGGTTATAAAAAGGTTTTTGGTGTAAAATTAACTCTACCAACCGGCCTTGCCGGTCAACCAGCCAGCCCAGTCGGCCTGTAACCTTTTTCGTTAATATTGACAGAATAAGCCCCTTATGTCAACAAAAACATTCCGCCAAACCGGCCCTGCCGGTCAGCAAGTTGGTTATACCGGCAATGAAAAGGTAATTTTCCTGCTGGCCTCGCTCGTCATCCATGCCGGGCTTCTGTGGATTTTTATCTCAAGTCAGGGATTTACCGGGGAATTCAGGATATTCAGTCCGTTTAATCCGGCGCCGTTAAAAAAGACGCCGATTTTTGTGGATATCGTGGAACTGTTGCCCTCGGCAAAGGGTGAGGCTAAAGAGCCTGAAAAACCGACAATATTCGCGAACAGGCCCAACAGGGTTGAGAAGGAAATAACGGCCCGGCCCAGGCCATACGCAAGAAGAACTATTCCTCCTCATCGACAGGCCATGAAAAGACCGGTTGCACCCAATCACGCAAGGGCACAGGAAAAAAAACCCGAAAAGGGGCCGGCTGAAGGGTATAAAAAAGGCGAAGGAGGGATGCCCCGGACAACTCAACCAACCGGCCTCGCCGGCCAACCAACCGGCCTCGCCGGCCAACCAGCCGGCCTCGCCGGCGGCATACAGCCGGATACCGGAACCAAGGAAGTCGGAGGGACCGTGGTGCGCCTCGGCGCAATACCAGGTGTCTCGTCCGGCCAACCAGCCGGCCTCGCCGGCGATAGGGGAAGCGGGGGATCGGGCGGACCGGGCGGCCGGGCCGGGGCTTCAGGCAATGATTCCCCTTTAAGCCTTTTTCCCACGGACGAAAGGATTGCGGAACTCAGCGAGAGCTATGAAAAAGAGCCGCAAAAGGGAGAGACCGGCAAAGTCCTGTCACTCAACACCTCGGAACTCAGGTATTACGGATACCTGCTCAACATGAAGCAGAGGATAGAATTCTACTGGGATTACCCGGATTCTTCCGCGAAAAGAGGGGAGCAGGGTAAGCTCACCGTGGATTTCACCATAACGCGAAGCGGCGGCGTCGAGGGCGTAAAAATAGTGAAATCCTCGAACTACCCGGCGCTCGACGACGCCGCGATAACGGCCATAAGGCTCGCCTCGCCGTTCAGCCAGTTCCCGGAAAACTTCGACATAAACAGGGTGAACATCCACGCGAGCTTTGAATACAGGATGTATTCGCGCTGAGACTCAGGATTTTTCCCCAACAGGCTGCTGAAAAAGTCCATCTGCTGCGTTGTCTTCGTCGCTCGTCACTGCGGCGTAGAGAAACTACGCCTCATTCCTCGCTCCTCGACGCCTTGCATCTGGAGCTTTTTGAGCAGCCTGAGTGAATTTTGAGTTTTTCCCCAGTCCATCTAAGGACCGGCTCCCTGGCGGCCCAAGTCTCGTCAACCCTCGAAATTCTTGTGGTATGAGGCGCATCTTTCAATAACCGCGGGTTTTCCTCCGCCTCCTTCGCGATGGCCTCCATGGCCTCCATGAAATCGTCGAGGGTCTCCACGCCTTCGGTCTCGGTCGGCTCTATCATCATCGCGCCCTGCACAAGGAACGGAAAATATATCGTGGGCGGGTGAAAGCCGTAATCAATGAGCCTTTTGGCTATGTCGAGAGTGGTTACGCCTTTGGGTGTCTGTAACCTGTCGCTCAAGACGCACTCGTGCATGCAGGTCCTGTCAAAGGGCAGGTGATAGCTCTTTTTAAGCCTCTCCTTCATGTAGTTTGCGTTCAGTACCGCCATCTCGCTCGCCCTTCTCAGGCCGCGGTAGCCCATGAGCCGTATGTATGTATAGGCCCTGACCATGATGGAGAAATGGCCGTAGAACGCCTTAAGCCTGCCGATGGATTTCTTTTTGTTGAAATCAAGGGCGAACCGCCTGCCCTTTTTCCGTATCCTCGGTACGGGCAGATACGGGACGAGCGCCTTTTTAACCCCTAAAGGCCCGCTGCCCGGCCCGCCTCCGCCGTGCGGGGTTGAAAAGGTCTTGTGCAGGTTCATCTGCACGAGGTCAACGCCCATGTCCCCGAGCTTCATGATGCCCATGAGCGCGTTCATGTTCGCGCCGTCGCAGTACAGAAGGCCGCCCTTTGAGTGGACGATATCCGCTATCTCCATTATATTCTCCTCGAACAGGCCGAGGGTGTTCGGGTTTGTCAATAAAAGCGCGGCCGTGTCCCTGTCCATGAGCTTTTTCACGTCTTCCGGGTGTATGACCCCATCACTGCCGGATGCAACCCTCACAACGCTGAACCCGGCCAGAGAAGAGCTCGCCGGGTTTGTGCCGTGGGCGGTATCCGGTATCAACACCTTCAGCCGCGGCCTGCCCTTCGCCCTGAAATACGCGCCCGCCATTAAAAGCCCGCAGAGCTCGCCCTGCGCCCCGGCCGCGCCCTGGAGCGTTACGGCGTCCATGCCGCTTATCTCGCAAAGATACCCTTCGAGCTCGTGCATCAGGCCGAGCGCGCCCTGACAGAGTTCCTCGGGCTGGTATGGGTGGAGCGCGGAAAAGCCGCTGAGGCGGGAGGTGTCCTCGTTTACCTTGGGGTTATATTTCATGGTGCATGAGCCGAGCGGATACATGGCGCTGTCCACCCCGATATTCATCTGCGAAAGCCGCGTGTAATGCCTTACGCAGTCGCCCTCGCTCACCTCGGGGAAGCCCTCGATATCGCCGCGCAAAAACCCCGCGGGCAGGACGTCTTCCGGACACACGGAAGGCACATCCGGGGCAGGCGGAAGAACCCCGGCCCTGCCTTTTGAAGACCTCTCGAATATAAGGGGCTCGCTTTTAAATCTTTCGATGGCGGTCTTTTCCGCTTTTTCACCCATGGTCTACGCCTTCAGGAAAACGTCCGCTACAACCGCGGCATACCCATCGATTTCCTCTTTTGAGTTCATCTCGGTCGCCGTAACGAGCACATGGCGGTCGAGAGATGGATAAAACCTCTTCAGTGACAGCCCGCCGATGATACCCTTCTTTAAAAGCGTCTTGAGAAATCTCTCCGTCGAGGACGGCTGGCTGGCCGTCGAGGCTGGCTGTTTGGCCGGCTCCTCCGTCTCTATCACGAACTCGTTGAAGAAAGGCGAAGAAAAAGCCGTTTTCACGCCGACGGCGGCAAGCCTTTCCTTTAGATAATGCGCCTTTGAGAGGTTCAGCCTTGCGAGTTCCACAAGCCCGCCCTTCCCGAGGAGCGCGAGATACACGGCGCAGGCAAGGGCGTTGAGGCCCTGGTTCGTGCAGATATTGGAGGTGGCCTTCTCCCTCCTTATGTGCTGCTCCCTCGTCGCCATGGTGAGACAGAAACTCCGCGCCCCTTTCCTGTCAATTGTCTGGCCGACTATCCTCCCGGGCATCTGCCTTGAATTCCTGCCGCCGGTCGCCATAAAACCGAGATGGGGCCCGCCGTAGTTGAGCGGTATGCCGAATGACTGGGCCTCTCCGGCGACTATGTCGCAGCCGGTCTCTCCGGGCGGCCGCAGAATGCCGAGGGACAGCGGCTCTGTCACCGTAACGATTAAAAGGGCTTTTTTCTCATGGACGATATCCGCGAGTGCGGCGACGTCCTCGCAGCAGCCGAAGAAATTGGGATGCTGGACGACAAGGCAGGCCGTATCGTTGTCCATTACCGCTTTAACCGCCTCCGGGAGCGTCGTCCCCTTTTCGGTGCAATAGAAAACCTCTTCTATGCCGTCCCCGGCGCCGCTTAAGTAAGTGCGCGCGACCTGCCTGTATTCCGGGTGCAGGGCCGAACTCAAAATGACCTTTTTTTTGGCGGTTATGCGCCTTGCCATAAGGACCGCCTCGGCGGTGGCCGAGGCCCCGTCATAGAGGGATGCGTTGGATACCTCCATGCCGGTCATCTGGCATATGAGGGTCTGGTATTCGAATATCGCCTGGAGCGTGCCCTGGCTCACCTCCGGCTGGTAAGGCGTGTAAGAGGTGTAAAACTCCGAACGCGAGATTATGCGGTCTATTGCGGAAGGTATGTAGTGGTTGTAGGCGCCGGCGCCGAGGAAAGAGGAATAGTCGGCGGTTGTGGAGTTCCCGGCGCTTATCTTCTCAAGGAGGCCTTTTACCTCCTGCTCGCTCAGGCCGTCAGGCAGATTAAGCGGCCCTTTAAGCCTCAGACCGGCCGGGAAGATATCGAGCAGCTCGTCAACCGAGCCGACCCCGACGGCCCGGCACATCCGCCTTATATCTTCCTCCGTATGGGGGATGTAAGGGAAGCCCCGGCTTTTCTTCATTTGAAAGGGTTATTTCTCTTCCTCGATGTATTTCTGGTATTCATCGGCAGTGAGGAGGTCTTCGATCTCGTCGGGGTTGCCCGGCCTGACCTTTACCATCCAGGCGTCGCCGTAGGGGTCTTCGTTTATGACCTCGGGGCTGTCCACTATCGCGTCGTTCACCTCAACAACCGTGCCGCTTATGGGCGCGTAGAGGTCGGAGACCGCCTTGACCGATTCCACGACGCCGAAGGGCTCGTCTTTCGTCACGGACCCGCCTTCCTGCGGCAGTTCGACGTATACCACGTCGCCGAGGGCGTCCTGTGCGTAATCGGTGATACCCACGACCACGGTATCGCCGTCTTCCCTGACCCACTCGTGCTCCCTGGTGTATTTGATATCCTTAGGAAATTCCATCTTCCGCCTCTCCTTTCATCCAACCCCGTAGTCGCGGGATTTTTTCTGTTTTTATTGCCGCGTTTCCCTGTCCCTTAGTAGCTTATTAATAAGCCGGGCTTAAATCAACAAAAATTTATCGGAGGTGTTTTGGAGATACGGTCACTCGCCGCCTTCCGCGCCGGGCCGCCCTCCGGGCCTATGATAAAAAGGCGGCCTTACGACATGCGCCTTTTTCCTTTTCCCCCTTACCTCTATCTCAACGGCCGTTCCCGGCGCCTTCAAAGACGACTTGACGTAGCCCATGCATATGGCGCGCTCAAGCGACGGAGAGAAAGAGCCGCTCGTTATTTCTCCGGCCTCGTCATTGTCCTTAAAAACCTTATAATGCGGCCGAGGGATGCCCGGCTCGTCCATCTCAAGGCCGACGAGGGTTTTTTCAACCCCATCAGCGGCCTGCCGGACGAGGGCCTCTTTTCCTATAAACCTTTCCTTCCCCAGGCACACGAACCTGCCAAGCCCGGCCTCGAGCGGGGTTATATCCTCGTTAAGCTCGAACCCGTAGAGCGGATAACCCATCTCGAGCCTCAGGGTGTCCCTGGCTCCGAGGCCGCACGGTGTGACGCCCCCGAGCTTTTTCCCCTCGAACATTATCACCTTCCATACCTTTATCGCCATGGAGGGTTCGAGATATATCTCGAAGCCGTCCTCCCCTGTATAACCCGTCCTCGAAACGACGGCGAGTTCGTTCGCCACCTCGGTCACCTCGAAGTGGTAATACTTTATCCTTGAGATGTCGGAGGCCACATGCGGCTTGAGTATCTTTTCCGCCCCTGGCCCCTGCAGGGCGAACTGGGCGTATTCAAGGCTTACGTCCCTCACGTCCGCCATGCCGGAGACGTTTTCCCGTATCCAGCCATACGCCTTGTCCGTATTGGAGGCGTTGACGCAGAGGATGAACCTCTCGGCTGAAAACCGGTAGAGAACGACGTCGTCCACAACCCCGCCGTCGCGGTTGAGAATAAACGTATACTGGCACTGCCTGTCTTTAAGGCCAGAGGCCCTGTTGGCCGTAATAAGCTCCACGGCCTCGAGCGCCCCTACGCCCCGTATCTCGATCTCCCCCATGTGGCTTACGTCGAAAAGGCCGCACGAGGAGCGCACGGCGCGGTGCTCCTCCATGACGCCTTTGTACCGGACGGGCATCTCCCAGCCGGCAAATTCAACAAACCTCGCTCCGAGCCCCGCATGCACTTCATACAGGGGCGTCCTCTTTAATTCCATAAACCCATGCGCTTTCGATGTGGTGCCCGCATATATGACCCCCCAGGCGCATCCACTGAATGAGCCTCCTCGCCATGAAAGGCTTGAAACCCCCGGAACCAACCATCCCGCCGGCCTTGCCGGCGGGTTTTAAAATACTACCAAAAGAAAAGACGATGTCAAAGGAAAAAACTGTGTAAAAACCGGCAGGCCTTGCCGCCCGTTCCGGCCATCCAGCCCAGCGCCACTTCCGTTACGAGCGCATTTTGAGGATGACAGGCGTTCGTGCCGGAAGTGGTGCTGGGCCGTCAAGTATGTTGACAAAACAGCCTCTGGCGGTTATATTGAAACACCATAATATCGCTCACAGGTTCATCCTCAGGACAGCGGCCCTCGGCTCAGGCGGGCATCCCGTTTTATCAATCAGAAAGGCGGTAAAGAAGGTGGAAAAGGTTTTAACCGATATATTCAGGGTAAATCTCGGCGTGCAGAAAGACGAAAGGGTGCTCGTTTTCACCGACACAATCGGCGTGGACGAACGCGTAAGCGCGGCTGAAAGGGAGAAACGGGAGGCCGCGAGAAAAATAGCGCGGGAGGCCGCCCGCATAGGGCAGGGTCTCGCTACGACGGCCTACCTGGAATTCCCTTCCGTGGGAAGCCACGGGGCCGAGCCTCCGGCCGAGGCGTGGGAAAAGGCCTTCGGAGAGGCCGTCGTAAAGAAATTCCGGGAGAAAAACATCTTTGACAAGTTACTGCGTAAAAAGGCGGAGAAGATCGAGTTGCTGCTCGCCGAAACCATCGTGAGGGAGAACATGGAAGACGTCGTGGACTGCGTTATCGCGCTTTCCAACTATTCCACGTCCCACACCAGATTCAGGGAAATGCTTACCCGCTGCGCCGGCGCCAGATACGCGAGCATGCCCCTTTTCGAGGAGACGATGATTACCGGGGTGATGACCGCGGACTGGAACGCCATAGAAGAAAGGACCGTGGCGCTGGCCCAGAAGCTCTCCGACGCCGACCTCGTGCGCGTCACCGCGCCCAACGGCACGTCCCTGTCTTTCTCCATAAAGGGCCGCGTGGTGCTGGCCGATACCGGCATACTGACCCAGCCGGGCGCCTTCGGCAATCTGCCGGCCGGCGAGGCCTATGTGGCGCCCAGAGAGGGCACCTCCGACGGGGTAATGGTGCTCGAATGGGCCCCCACGAGGAAACTGACCAGCCCGGTCACGCTCGTCGTCAAGGAAGGCAAGGTCCTTGAGGTTTCCGGGGAAGAGGAATTCGCGGAAGAGCTTAGAAAAACGTTTAAAAAAACCCCGCTCGCGGCGAACATAGCGGAGTTCGGCGTCGGGACAAACGACAGGGCGACAAAGCCGGACAACATCCTCGAAAGCGAAAAGATACTCGGGACCATACACATAGCCCTCGGCGACAACTCCACCTTCGGCGGCACCGTCAGGGTCCCGTTCCACCAGGATTTCGTCTTCTTCAACCCCACCGTGGAGATAAAGAAAGGCGGCGAGGACGCAACCATACTGAAAGACGGCAAACTCGTCCCCTGAAACGCCGCGGTCTTTTTAGAAACACCGGATTAAAGACCATGAAAACACTGAACGGCTCCAAAAAACTCGGCGAGATACTGGTTGAATCCGGCCTTATAACCAAAGACCAGCTCTCGCGGAGCATCGAGGAGCAAAAAAAGACCAGGAAACGGCTCGGCGAGGTCCTCGTGGAATCAAGGCTCCTGACCGAAGCCGACATATCAAGAACCCTTTCCATCCAGCTCGCAATACCTTATACAGACATCTCCTCGGCCGTGGTCGAACCCGAGGCCGTTGAATCGGTCCCGGAAAAACTCGCCGAAAAACACCTCATACTCCCCCTCGGCATAGAAGGACGGGACATCACCATAGCAATGGCCGACCCCCTGAACTTCGAGGCCATAAAGGACGTTGAGTTCGCCACGGGCAGAAGCGTACGCCCCACTATATCCACCACCGAGGATATAAAAAAGGCCATCAAGCAATTCTACCACCTCGCGGACCCGACGCAGGAGATAGTGGAGGAGATGAGCCACGGTTTTGTCGAGGTCATGACGACGCGGGTGGAGGCCATGGATAACATGGAGGCCGAGCTTAAAAAGATAGGCGCCCCGCCGATAATCCGCATGGTCAACAACGTGATGTTCCACGCCGTAAACAACAACGCGAGCGACATACACATCGAGCCGAGGGAAAAAAACGTGCTCGTCAGGGAGCGTATAGACGGGCTTCTGAGGGAGGTCTTCCAGTTCCCCAAGTGGGTGCAGGGCTCCATAACGTCGAGGATAAAAATCCTGGCCAGGCTCGACATCGCGGAAAAAAGGGTGCCGCAGGACGGCCGGATAAAGATAAGGATAGAGGACAGGGAGGTGGATCTGAGGATATCCACCCTGCCGGTCCAGTACGGCGAAAGCGTGGTGGTGAGGATACTTGACACAAAGGCCGCGGTGCTGAAGGTCGAAGACCTGGGCATGACCGGGAAAGACCGCGAAGGGCTTAAAAACGCCGTCGAAAGGCCCGAGGGCATCATAATCGTGACCGGCCCGACCGGAAGCGGCAAGACGTCAACGCTCTACGCCGTGATAAACAGCGTAAAGGCCGAGGCCATAAACATAATAACGCTCGAAGACCCCATAGAATACGAACTCTCGGGCGTCAACCAGGTCGCCATAAACGAAAAGACCGGGCTTACGTTCGCCTACGGCCTCAGGTCGGTATTGAGGCAGGACCCGGACGTGATAATGGTGGGCGAGATGAGGGACGCCGAGACCGCCAACATCGCGGTGCAGGCCTCCCTTACCGGGCATCTTGTCCTTACGAGCCTTCACACAAACACCTCGATTCAGTCTGTAAACCGCCTGCGTAATCTTGGCATACAGCCCTACATGATAGCGTCTTCGCTCAACGGCGTCATCGCGCAGAGGCTCGTGCGCAAACTCTGCGCGAGATGCAAACAGCCCTATAAGCCGTCGCAGGAAGAGCTCCTGAAGATCGGGCTGAAGGAAAAGGACGCGACGCGCCTCACCTTCTACCGGGGAAAGGGCTGCGAGGAATGTTCAAACACCGGTTACAGGGGACGTACCGGACTATTCGAGATATTCACCCTCAATAAGCAGATAAGGGAGCTGATAGCGACCAGCGCGACCGAGGAGATGATACTCAAGGTGGCCCTTGAGACCGGCATGAAGTCCCTGAGCGAGGACGGGATAGACAAGGTCAAATCTGGGACAACCTCCATAGACGAACTGATAAGGGTCCTCTACGTGCAGGAGGAGGGGGTGCTCGTGTGCAAGAACTGCGGCAGTTACGTTCGGACCGACTTCGTCAACTGCCCTTACTGCGGGTACTCCATAGTGGACAGATGTCCGGACTGCGGCAGGCACAGGGAGGCCGACTGGAAGTACTGCCCCTTCTGCCAGAAGGCGTTCGGGTGACGGCGATTTCGCTTCGATGCCTTTTATCTCTTCCTCCACCCGCCGCCCCTGGGCGATTTTTTGGCGCGCGTCTGCGCCGCGGGGGCGGAGCTGAAGCGGTCGGCGGGAAACCCGGGGTGCTCGGATAACGCTATGGACGTCTTGATGAGTTTTTCGATGTTGCGCACGTCCCTCCCCTGGTCGGGGGTCGCGAGGGTAATGGCATGGCCTTCCTGTCCCGCCCTTCCCGTACGGCCTATCCGGTGGACGTAGTTCTCCGGGTCGTCGGGCAGGTCATAATTGATGACCAGTTCGATGCCGATCACGTCAATCCCCCGCGCCGCGATATCGGTTGCGACGAGGACGCGGTACCTGCCCGATTTGAAGCCGTTAAGAGCCTCCTTGCGCTGTCCCAGAGACCGGTCTGAATGGATCTCGGCGGCGGCATTTCCGGTCGTTCTCAGCAACTGCGCCACCTTATGCGCGCCGCGTTTGGTCCGGGTAAACAGGAGCACGGGGCCCGTATATTGTTTGAGGAGTTCGCCGAGGAGGGCCCCTTTCATCTCTTTCTTCACCACGAATATCTCATGGGATACCTTCTCCGCCGCGGTGCCGGGCGGGGCAATCTCGGTGCGTACCGGCAGGCGCATGTGGACGGAAGCGATCTTCACTATTTCCGCCGGCATGGTCGCCGAGAAGAGCATGGTCTGACGGTCTTTTGGGACGCCTTTCAGTATCCGTTCTATCTGCGGGGCGAAACCCATGTCGAACATGCGGTCGGCCTCGTCAAGGACGAGGACGTGCGTGTCGTCAAGACGCACGTTGCGCCGTTCGATGTGGTCTATGAGACGTCCCGGCGTCGCGATGATTACGCGGGGGTTCTTCCTCAGGGAAGAGATCTGCGGCATCATGGATTCGCCGCCGATAATCACCGTTACCCCCATACCAAGGGCCTGCGTAAACGGCATGAGGGCGTCCCTGACCTGAAGGGCAAGCTCGCGGGTGGGTACCAGCACCAACCCGCGCCCCTTCTTCTGGGCAAGGCGCTGGACCATGGGAATGCCGAAGGCAAGGGTCTTGCCCGTGCCTGTCTGGGCGATCCCCATGATATCCTTGCCCTCAATGGCAATGGGGATGGCTTTACGCTGGATGGGAGTTGGAACGCTGAAACCTAATTTTTCGACCTTATCGAGTAAGGCGGGCGCTATTCCGAGTCCGTAGAAACCATTATTGTGCATTAGAGTCCTGCCTCCTTTCTTTTGGGTAAAATGGGCCGGATTTATTTTCCTGCCATCATTTCCGCCCACCGCCGCCATCCCTGGGTATTTTCTTCGCAAGCATCCTCACCTCGGCCATGGGCAAGATAACCATACCTTTTTGAGCCGTCATTCTCAATGAATTTCTTTGCCGTTACTATCGGAACGCCTTTGATTTTTTTAACTGTAGCCGGGTAGGGCGGGTTCAGCCCGCCATCTCAGAACATACTTGACAATAAAAAACCCCGCGCAGAATACCCGGTCTGCGCGGGGTTAGAATAGAAACCCAGTTTCGTCTGGGCGTTCAAGTCTGGCTCGGCGGCAGAGCACCAATAAACGAAAAATCGGCCTGCACATCTCGGTCGCACCTTGAGGGAAAACCAGCGGTAAAGCTCAAATACCCGGAGGTTCTCTTTGCCAAGGACGACGCGGAAAAGCTCCCCTATGTGCTACGGGACGAGTTCGGCTTTGGCATTGTAAGGGCTGGTAATGGAGGAAAGCGTCTTATCGGAGAAGAAGCGCTACAGGCTCTCAGGGAATCCGAAGATAGGAAGTTTCAAACGCCGAACATCCAGACACTTTTAAAGACCGCTCAAAAACTCCAGCGCTCCCTTGATCGCCGGGCCGGGGGCTCGCAGGCAAAACTTGCCAGAGAACTCGGTATCACCCGGGCCCGCATGACCCAGATACTTAATCTCCTGAACCTCGCCCCCGAAATCCAAGACTACATCCTCTCCATGCCGCCGGTTAACGGGAAACCTCCCATATCCGAAAGGAGCCTCAGGCCGATAACCCAGATTGAGAGCCAAAAGGAGCAGGTGAAGATGTTTGCCCGGCTGGTATCTGAATCCATGTAATGGAAAAATCATCTCAAGGCTTCAGAAGGATAATCCGAGGGCAACCGAAAGATGGGCTGTAAACGCAATTATAGTTCGGGGCTCTTCAGGTCAAATCAGATGCCCTCTGCTGTACACGCTTTTTTCGACCATATCGCCCAAATCATACTCGATGGTCGTGACCCCACCAAGATAATCAGTCGGGTCTTTACGATTTCCGCTATGCCAACCATAACTCCAGTCTATCTCGGTTGGCGAATCTATCACCTCAAAATGAAGATGAAAACTCTGGTTGAGCTTCTTGTAATAAGCCACTGTCCCTGAATTGCCGGATATGCCGACCGTATCTCCCTTTTCTACCTTCTGCCCCCTATACGCGCTTTTTTTGTCAAGGTGGGCATACAGCGTGTAAATATGTCTTTCATCATCAGGGATTGCAGGGGTATGGTCTATGACGATAGTCTCGCCATAGTTGGTCTCGCTTATCGAACCCTCTCTCGTGCCGGAATAGACGACGATGCCGCGTTCGCTCGCATAGACAGGTTTCAGGTAGGCCTTGAAATCCAGGCCCTTGTGCGGACGACGGCCTTTATTTCTCGGAGCGCCGAACTGACCGCCGTCCATGTTTATCGGCACATCTTTATCTACGGGTCTATCAAAGTAGAGCTTTATCGTCTTTTTCTTTTCCATTTATCCCTCCTCAATCTTTCTCAATCTCCGGAAAGTTCTTTTACA
>JACRCI010000073.1 GCA_016219105.1 Deltaproteobacteria bacterium
ACACCTTCAAAACCCTTTAAGATAAGAAAGAAGCGTATCCCCCCGCCAAAGGACCACCCTTGGAGGAAGTATTCACACGCTGCCAAAAAGAGGACATTTCTATTTTGGCGAAAAGAGGACATTTCTATTTTGGCTTGACACCGCGTAAAATCTTATTGACTGCCGGTGCGTCTTGTTGCATCTTATGGTGTGACGCTTGCGCCGGGGGCGCGGATATCTCTCCTGAAAGCTCCGGAGACAGGAAGGATGCGCATGAAAAAATCAAAGAAAACAGGGAAGACAAAAACCACAATTGACGGGTTGTGCATCAATACCCTGCGTTTCCTGGCCGTGGACGCCGTTGAGAAGGCGCGGTCAGGGCATCCAGGCATGCCCATGGGGGACGCGGCAATGGCCTATGTCCTGTGGACGCGTTTTTTAAGGCATAACCCTGGTAACCCCCTGTGGCCCGGCCGCGACCGTTTCGTCCTGTCCGCTGGCCACGGCAGCATGCTCCTTTATTCGCTCCTCCACCTTACCGGATACGATCTTGCGCTTGAGGAGCTTAAAAACTTCAGGCAGTGGGGCTCTCATACGCCGGGGCATCCTGAATACGACCCGAAAAGGGGGGTTGAGACCACCACGGGCCCGCTCGGACAGGGTTTCGCAAACGGCGTGGGCATGGCCATCGCGGGCAGGCATCTCGCCCAACGCTACAACAGGCCGGGTTTTAAACTCTTTGATTATCGCGTCTACGCGATAACGAGCGACGGCGACCTCATGGAGGGCATATCGGGCGAGGCCGCGTCCCTTGCCGGGCATCTGGGGCTTGGCAATATAATCTATCTCTATTCAGACAACCATATAACCATCGAGGGGTCAACCGACCTTTCGTTCAGCGAGGACGTGGCAAAGAGGTTCAAATCCATGGGCTGGCACGTGGAAAAGGTGGGCGGAAACGACATCGCCGCGGTTGGCGCGGCCATAAAGGCCGCCAGGAAGGAGACGGCACGGCCCTCCCTTATCGTCGCGCGCACGTGCATAGGGTTCGGCAGTCCTTGCAAGGCCGACACGGCCGAGGCCCACGGCGCCCCCCTTGGCCCGGAAGAGGTCAAGGCCGCCAAGCAAGGCCTCGGATGGCCGCTTGAGCCGGATTTCCACATACCCGATGAGGCGCTTGGAGTTTTCAGAAAGGCCGTTGGCAGGGGGGCGGAGCTTGAAGGGAAGTGGCTCGAAACGTTTGAAAGATACTCCAGAAAATACCCGGAGCTTGCGCGGGAGTTCCTGGCATTAAGCGAAGGCGACTTTGACACGGGCTGGATACAAGACCTGCCCTCGTTCGACCCCGGGGCAAAGGACATGGCCACAAGGAGCGCGTCCGGCATGGTTTTAAACGCCATAGCGCCGAAGGCCCCTTTCCTCATCGGCGGGAGCGCGGACCTTGCGCCCTCCAACAACACCTATATGAAGGGCGCGGGCGACATGTCGCGGGAAGAGGCCGGAAGGAACATCCACTACGGCGTGCGCGAGCACGCGATGGCCGGGATAATGAACGGCTTGAGCCAGGGGCGGGTCATCATCCCGTTCGGCGGGACGTTTCTCGTGTTCTCTGACTACATGCGGCCTTCGATAAGGCTCGCGTGCCTCTCGAACCTCCGCGTCGTATACGTCTTTACGCACGATTCCATCGGCCTCGGCGAGGACGGGCCCACGCACCAGCCCGTCGAGCACATCGCGTCATTAAGGGCCATGCCGAACCTCACCGTTATAAGGCCGGCGGACGCGGGTGAAACCGCGGCGGCATGGAAGGCCGCCCTGACCTCGATAAAAGGCCCGGTCGCGCTCATCCTCACGAGGCAGAACGTCCCGATAATAGACAGGGCCGGATACGGCAGGTCATCGGCCGATGACCTCGCGCGCGGGGGCTATGTGATAGCCGACCCGCCGGACGGAAGCCCGGAGGTGATAATAATGGCGACAGGCTCGGAGGTGCATCTTGCGCTCGGCGCCTTCGGGAGGTTGAAGAAGAGGGGGGTCGGGGCGCGGGTGGTAAGCATGCCGAGCTGGGAGCTTTTCGAGAAGCAGGACGAGCAATACCGCCAGAGCGTCCTTTTGCCGGATTTAAGGGCGAGGCTCGCGGTCGAGGCCGGCTCTCCCATGGGATGGCACAAATACGCGGGGGACGAGGGGGCTGTAATCGGCATAACGACCTTCGGCGCATCGGCCCCGGCAAAGGTGCTTTTTGAAAAGTACGGCTTCACGGTCGAGAATATAGAGAAAAAGGCCATGGAACTTGTAAGCTCGAAAAAAGGACGCACTTCCGGCAAGACATAAAAACCCCAAGGCTTTCCGTTGTAATGCCTTCCCGGACAGGGCGAGGCATGGGCCGGGAAGCCCGGTTCCTTCCTGGAGGCCGCGATAATCGCCATGCCGGGTCTGGAAAAAATAACCCTCTCTCTCGCCGGGCTTGCCCCGCAAGCCTCAGCCGTCCTCAGGGATTTGGAGGGAAGGCGTTTTTTGAAGAGGCTGTGGGACAAAGACCCCGCGCTCTGGAAAGAATCTCCCGCACATAAAGACATAATCAGAAACAGCCTCGGCTGGCTCGCGGCGCCGGAGCTGATGAGGCAAAAAACAGGCGAGATTGCATCCTTTTCCCGCCGGGTAAGGGACATGGGGTTTGAGCGCGTCCTTTTGCTCGGCATGGGAGGGTCAAGCCTCGCGCCCATGGTGTTTTCAAAGAGTTTTCCCTCCCATGCCGGATATCCGGGGCTTAAGGTGCTTGATTCCGTTGACCCGGCGGCCGTAAAGAGGGTGGAAAGGGCGATAGACCCCTTAAAAACCCTTTTTATCGTTGCGAGCAAATCAGGCACGACCATAGAGCCCATGAGCCTTTTCAGTCATTTTCATGACGTCGTGTCAAGACGCAAGGGCGCATCCGCCGGGGAGAATTTTGCCGCGATAACCGATGCCGGGACTTCCCTTGAGGCTCTTGCCGGAAGGCTGGGTTTCCTCCACGTATTTTTAAACCCATCCGGCATAGGCGGCCGTTTTTCCGCGCTTTCGTATTTCGGGCTTGTGCCCGCGTCACTGATGGGAGTGGACGTGCCGGGTCTTCTTGACGGCGCAAAACGCGCCGTGGACGCGTCATCCCCAGGGGTCAGGGAAGCCTTAAGTCCCGGGGTCGTGCTCGGCGCCTCTCTCGGCGCTCTCGCATTAAGGGGCAGGGACAAGGTTACGTTCTTCATGCCGGATGATATCGCGACCCTGGGCCTGTGGATAGAGCAGCTCCTCGCGGAAAGCACGGGCAAGGAGGGAAAAGGGCTTGTGCCCGTTGTGGGCGAGCCGATGGGCGAGCCGGAAAAGTATGGCAACGACAGGGCGTTCGTGCATATAGGGCTGAAGGGAAAAGGTGAAGGGGCCGGCGTCCTCGATTCACTCGTCGGCGCCGGGCATCCCGTTATAAAGATCGAACTCGAGGACGTATATTCGCTCGGCGGGGAATTTTTCATGTGGGAGGTCGCGGCCGCGGCGGCCGGGGCCGCGCTCGGGATTAACCCGTTCGATCAGCCGGACGTGGAGGACGCGAAAAAAAGGACGCGGAAATACCTTGACGCCATCGGGAGCAAAGGAACCACGGACCTCCCCCCGGCCTTTATGGATGATGAGGATATAAGGATGTCCTTCGGCAGGTCAATTATAGAAAGGGCGGGCCGTCGTGGACGGCTGGCGGGCAATGAGCCGGCCCCCGGCGGCCCACCAGCCGTCCCCGGCGGGCTTATAAGGGAATTTACAGGCTTGCTGAAGGAAGGCTCGTATCTTGCCGTGCTCGCGTATCTCGACCCTGAGGACGAATCTTTTTTCGACGGCCTTGCGTATATCCGCGGATTTTTTGCGGACACCTTTTGCGTCGCCACGCAGATGTGCTACGGGCCGCGTTACCTCCATTCAACGGGACAGTTGCATAAGGGCGGGCCCGGACGCGGGGCGTTCCTTATTATCACCGCCCGGCCGCAGGGGTCTCTTTCCGAACGTCTTGGTCAGGGGCTGGATATCGCCGTGCCCGGCAAGGGATACACGTTCTCCGGACTCGAATTTTCGCAGGCCCTCGGTGACATGGAGGCCCTCGACGCGAAGGAAAGGGCCGTTATGTTCGTTACCCTGAAGAACGCCGGTCAGCCGTCCCCGAAAGAATTCTTCGATGAGGCAATGAAGAAGATTGCAGCGATTATCACTGCGCATGGCGCGCCTTGACCGTTTGAGGAACTTTCATGGCTGACATGGTTTGCCGGAAAGGGATTGTCCTGGCCGGGGATATGGGGGGCACGAAGACCGACCTCGGTTTGTTCGAGATTGCCGCCGGTGTGCTCAGGCCCGTTAAAGAGGCGCGGTTTGAAAACAGCCTCTACGGAAGCCCCGAGGACGTTATCGCGGAATTTCTCAAGTCGGCCCGCGAGGCGGGCGTGACCGGGGAAATAGCGGCGGCCTCGATCGGGGTCGCCTGCCCGGTTGAAGGCGATTCGGCAAGGCTCACCAACCTTGATTGGACGATAAGCGCCGGGAGGCTCAAAAAACGGTTTAAGATTAAAAATGTCAGGCTCATAAACGATATGGTCGCAACGGCATACGGGCTTGCGTTTCTGAAAAAAGGGGATTACATCACCCTTCAGGCCGGTACGGCTGGCCGGGAGGGCAACGCCGTTGTAATAGCCCCGGGCACGGGGCTCGGCGAGGTGATTATTTTCCGCGGCAAGGATGACTCATCCGCGCCTTCTCCGTCCGAAGGCGGGCACGCGGACTTTGCCCCGCAAAGCCGCCGCGAGATTGAACTGCTTGTCTATCTGATGGAGAGGTTCGGACACGTAAGCTATGAAAGGGTCGTTTCCGGGCCTGGCCTTAAGAACATATATGATTTCGTCACACGAGACGGCGGCGTGAGCCAGGCCATAAAGAAGAGGTTTGAACGCGAGGACCCTTCCTTTGTCATAACGGACGAGGCCCGGAAAAAAAAGGGCGATCGCGCGTGCAGGGAGGCGCTTGAAATCTTCGTATCCGTGCTCGGGGCTGAATCCGGCAACCTCGCCCTTAAATCGCTCGCTACGGGAGGCGTTTTCGTGGCCGGCGGCATTGCGCCAGCCATTGCGGATACGCTCAAAAAAAGCCTCTTTATAAAGGCATTCCGCGACAAGGGGAGGTTTATGGGGCTCTTGTCGAAGATCCCGGTCCATGTCTTGCTTAATCCGAGATGCGCGCTTTCAGGCGCCGCAAACCACGCCCGCGGGATGGCAACTGGGGCGGGACCCAAGGACGAAACAATATAATCGCCGCTTAAGCGGGCGGGCACGCCATTTTGTCTTGAACATCAGTAAGGGAGATTGGGAAGCCAAAAGGAAAAAAACGTAAAGGCGGCTATCTGGCCGCCTTTACGTTCGTATGGCATTTGACGCACTGGAAGAGGGGAAACGCCTTTATCGAGTCATGGCACTTGGCCGTGCCGCAGGCCTTCCCTTCCATGTTCTTTTTCATTGATATATCGCTTGTGTTGACCTTTTCCTTGAATATCTTAGGGTGGCAGTCGGCGCATTTGTAGAGCTTTTCATGACGGGCGTGGGGGAAGTTTACAGGCCCCACACCCGCCCTCTTCATGCTTTCTATCTTGTCGTCGAGCTTTAGAACCGCCGGCGCTCCCGCGCCGGCGGTCAAGGCCGGGACGGCCGTGATTGCCGCTAAAAGGAGCGCGCCTAACAGGGATGCCTTTCCCCTCATTATTTACTTTTTCGCCCCTTTCGGAACGGTGTGGCATCTCAGGCAGTCGGCCAGCGGAAACGAGACCTTGCCGTGGCATCTGCCGCACCACTTGCCTTCGCCTATGCCCAGCATGCTCATGTTGTTAGCGCCCTTTTGGGGTATGAACATGGCCCCGCCCTTGGTGTCGTGGCAGATTTCGCATTTGAGCCAGTAGGTGTGTATCCAGTGGGGGTATTTTACGTCGTTGACGTAGTCGCTCTTGGCCTCGATTATTATGTCGAGTTCCATGGGAGGCATCTCCTCTTCCTTGGGGTCGATGGAGGCCCTGGGTCTTATCATGTTGGTTTTAACGGACTCGACCCAGTTGATGAGCCCGTATTTGTCCTTGGGCAGGGTGCTCTCAGCGAGCGCCTTGGGGTGCCATCCCTGACCCGCGCGGTAGAAAAGACTCGCGGGCTTGTTCGGGTCGCCCGTTCCGGCGAGCTTGCCGGAGGTGTCGAGGTAGAGGATGCTGTTGGGGTCGGTCGGGTCGAGTATCTTTGCCGGGGCCTTTTCGGCCGCCCTGCCGGGCGCGCTGTACCACAACCCCGCGGCGAGCGCGAAAGCTAACAGGATAGCCACCTTTAAATAGAAACTGCGGATAAACTTTATGGTCATCTGAATTCCTCCTTTCATCATAATCGGCCTGGCCGGTCATTAACAACCGGCCGGCAACCGGACGGGAGAGCGGACTATTGTCCTTCTCCCTGATACGAATGGCATCTCTCGCAGTAAAGGGGTTCCCACGCCGTCAGCCCGTTGTGGCACTTGCCGCAGAATTCCCCGTTCATTATCTTGGCCATCGTTATGTCATTCGCGCCTTTCTTGATTATGAAGATGTCCTCGTGGCAGACCTTGCACTTGAACCTGATCCGGTGGAACCAGTGGGGGAATACCACGGGCTTGACGCCGGCCTTCTTCATGCTCTCTGTCTTGCTGTTGAGGACTATGTCGGCGTATTCCGCATGGCCAGGAACCACGAGCACCATGCCCCAGACGACGCAAGATAGGAGGAGTAACCAGAGTCCTTTCTTCTTCATGTAAGAGCCTCCTTTTTTTGAAAATGTTTTTCCCTTGAGCTTTTCAAAAATGTGTTCCGTATTATATTCAAATGCACGGGGCGGTTGTCAAGTCAAAAATTAAAAAATTTTTAATATAAAAAATTGAAAACAAACCGTCTTGTATGGTATAAAATGCGAATTATGGTTTTTACGCCCTGAAATCAAGGCGAAAAACAAATTCTGGCGGAGGTAACTTCTTGGAAAGTCTGGGGAATTGGCGAAGGAGCGCATACTGCGGCGGGGTGTCGAAAGACCTCATCGGGGGCGAAGTCACGCTCATGGGCTGGGTTCAGAAGAGGAGGGACCACGGCGGGCTGATATTCGTGGACCTGAGGGACCGAGAGGGTCTTGTGCAGGTCGTATTCAACCCTTCGGCAGGCGCGGACGTCCACTTAAAGGCCCACGGTCTGAGGAGCGAATACGTAATCGCGATAAAGGGCGCGGTATCGAAGAGGCCCGAGGGCACTGAAAACCCCTCTCTCAAGACCGGCGGGGTTGAGGTGCTGGCCGGCGAGCTTAAGGTGTTGAGCGACGCCGAGGTCCCGCCTTTCATGATAGAAGACGAGTGCGACGCCGGCGAGGACGTAAGGCTTAAATACAGGTATCTTGATCTAAGGCGGCCGGCGCTCCAGAAAAACCTCCGCCTCCGCCACAGGGTCTGCCAGGGCGCGCGCGATTATCTTTCCGGGGACGGCTTTATCGAGATGGAAACCCCGATGCTTACAAAGAGCACCCCTGAGGGCGCGAGGGACTTCCTCGTCCCGTCCAGGCTCAACGCCGGGCATTTCTACGCCCTTCCGCAGTCCCCGCAGCTCTTCAAGCAGATACTCATGGTCGCGGGCTTTGACAGGTATTTCCTGATAGTCAGATGCTTCAGGGACGAGGACTTGAGGTCCGACCGCCAGCCCGAGTTCACGCAGATAGACCTTGAGATGAGTTTCGTTGACACCTCTGACGTAATGGCCGTTGCAGAGGGGCTTCTGGCGCGGATGTTCAAAGAAGCGCTCGGGGTGGAGCTTAAGACGCCTTTCGCGAGGCTCACGCATGACGAGGCCGTCGGGAGGTACGGGCTGGACAAGCCCGACGTGAGGTTCGCGCTCGAACTCAGGGACGTAACGGATATCGTAAAGGGTTCGGGCTTCAAGGTGTTCGCGGACGTTGCCTCGAAGGGCGGCGTCGTGAAGGCGTTGAACGCGAAGGAATGCGCCGCCTTTACGCGCAAGGAACTCGACGAGATGACGGAACTCGCCGCGATATTCGGCGGCAAGGGGCTCGCGTGGGTAAAGGTCACGGAAGAGGGGTGGCAGTCGCCGATCGCCAAGTTCCTGACCGACGGGGAACGGAAAAGGATAGACGCGGCCGTGGACGCGGCCCCCGGGGACCTGATTTTATTCTCGGCGGACAAAAAGGAGGTCGTCAACGCCGTGCTCGGAAGGATACGGGTGAAGCTCGGGAAAAGGCTCGGCCTTATACCCAAGGACTCCATGAGCTTTGTCTGGGTCACGGACTTCCCGCTGTTCGAATACGACGAGACCGAAAAAAGATACGTGGCAATGCATCACCCGTTTACCTCTCCCATGGATGAGGACGCGGGGAAACTCGAAAGCGCCCCGTTGGAGGTCAGGTCCAAGGCATACGACATAGTCTTGAACGGCGAGGAGATAGGTGGGGGCTCGATAAGGATACACGACCAGAAGGTCCAGTCGAAGGTGTTCGGCCTGCTCGGCATGGGCACGGAGGAGGCCAGGGCGAAATTCGGGTTCCTGCTCGACGCCCTTTCCTTCGGCACCCCGCCGCACGGCGGCATCGCCTTGGGCCTCGACAGGATACTCGCGATAATGACCAGAAGCGAGTCCATAAGGGACGTCATAGCCTTCCCCAAGACGCAGAAGGCCTTCTGCCCCATGAGCGAGGCGCCGTCCGAGGTTGATAAAAAACAGCTTGACGAATTATCTTTAAGGGTGGTGAAGAAGGGGTAGGGGGCGGGGGATGGAGGCCGGCGGCTTAGCCGGCCGGACACCGGATATGTTTCAATAAAAGGCCCGGAACAAAACCCGTGCTGGTTCTTGCTTAAAAATTGCCTAAGGATGGTGGAGGAAAAAGGACGTGATTGATTTTACGGTGCATAGGGAATAGAATAGCGGCATGAAAGAAATATTTAAAAAACGGTCGCTGTTGTCCCTATTTTGATTTTGTCTAACGGTATTAAATGAAAATTATTTTTACGGAACATGCCAAGTTTGAGGCGCTTAGAAGGGGTATAGCGGAAGACCTTATAATATCCGTTATTGAGAGGCCGCAACAAAGATTAATGTCGAAAAAAGGAAGGATTATAGCGCAAAGTAAGTATTATGATAAAATAGAAGGAAAAGAAATGCTTTTAAGGGTAGTGGTAATCGAGTCTGCCGGGAACTACAAGGTTATAACCGTTTATAAAACGTCGAGGAGTGATAAGTATTGGATAAAAGGAGGGTAATATGAGGGTGATATTCGATCCGGAAACCGATACGTTGAGCATCATTTTGAGGGACGTGAAGATTGTGGAAAGCGACGAGGTAAAGGAAGGCATTATAGTTGATTACGGCAAGGACGGAAAAGTGGTTTCAATTGAAATTCTTGACGCCTCGGAACAGGTTTCCGAACCGCAGGGCATACTTTATGAATTAAAAGGCAAAGAAAAAGCCATTGCATAGATGAATCGGCGTTGGAATTCGAATAGCACAGAAAACGGTGGCTGTCCTTATTTAGAAAAATATGGGATGTGTCCCCGTAAGCTTCCCCGTCAGGTAGACAGTTTTAAAGTAGAGTTTCCGGCGTTGGGAATAATTTATGAACACATGTACAGCACATCCCATATTTTTCTACCTCCCCCTCCCCGTATCAAGTACGGGGCAAGCTTTTCCTCAAAGAAGTAGGGACAGTCGTATCCGTTCCTCGACAGCCCCCATCACTGCCTCACGTACCCGAACATCAGCGCCCCTATCGCGATAAACAACAAGTCCGGGAAAAAGGCCGCCACAACGGCCGGAAGGACCCCGGTCTGTCCGAGGGATTTGGACAGGCCGAATATTATCCAGTAGCTCAATCCTATTATGACGCTCGTGCCCACACCCGCGGCTATGCCGCTTTTCCTCCCGGTCGTGAGGGCGAACGGTATGGCCACGAGCACCATTATGAGGTTTACGAGCGGGAACGAAACCCGGGTGTAGAACTCGACAAGGTATCTGGACGTGTCGTATCCCTCGGCCTCGAGGGCCTTGATGTAGTTTCTGAGTTCGTAGAGATCCATCCTCTCGTAGTTTTTTTCAGCGGTAAGGAGCGCCTCGGGGCCGTTTAAGTCCGCGAACACGAAATTGTCGAGGCGGGTCTTTTCCACCTCTCCGGAGTCCGCGAATTTAAGCACGACCGCGTCCCTCCCGACCCACCAGCCGTCTTTCCACTCGGCGCTTTTCGCCGTGACGTGCTGCTTGAGCCTGAAAGGCCTTTCAAACCCGTAGGCGTTTATCCCGTGGAGGGTCTTCCTCTTGACGTCAATGGTCCTTACGTTGTAGATGGACGAGCCGTATTTGAACCAGAGGCCCTCCCTTCCGAAGTGCGACGGCTCTTTGTGCCCAAGCCGTCTTTTTTCTATCCTGTCCACGGCCTTTTTGGCCGGCGGGGCTATCGCCTCGTTTACGACCATCACGAAGCCGCTTATCACAATCCCTGTCACGATAAGCGGCCTGAGCACCTTTATAAGCCCGATCCCGCCGGCCTTTATGGCCGTAATCTCGCCGTAGCGGTTAAGTATCCCGAGGGAAAGCAGCACGGAGATAAGGACGGCCATCGGGAATACCTGCGGTATGATGGCCGGGATCTTGAAGAGGAAAAACTTGACGGCCTCGCCCGACGGCACCGCGTTTTCGATGAGCCTGTCCGCGTTCTCGACGATGTCTATTATCAGAAATAGCGCGATAAGCGAGGCCGCCGTTACGAGAAGCACCTTCGCGAACTCGCCGAGTATGTGCCTTTCGAGTATCTTCACTTCGCCGCCCCCGTGATCTTGCTCATGACGAGATGGAGCGCGTCTTCGAGGACAATGACCGTCACGACGGGTTTTTCCCTTAAGGCCCTGTAGAATATGACGAGGCCCGCGGCCCCTATCACGATGTCCGAGCCCCACACCGAAAGGGCGGGGTTTATGATCCCGTTCGAGCCGAGCGCCTCGATTGTTTTAGAGAGGACGTGATAGGCGAGAATCACCCCGATAGCCAGGCCGAACCCCGCGGTCCGCGCCGACCGCACCCGCTGCATCCCGAGAGGCACGCCTATGATGGCGAAGGCAAAGACCGCCGCCGGCATGGCGAACCTCCTGTGAAAGTCCATGACGTAAGAGGCCGTGTTCCTGCCGGCGATTTCCGCCTGGGCCTTCCTTTCTAAAAGCTCGCCGAGATAGAGGTCCCTGCCGGCAAGGCCCTTTCTGTCTATGGCCGCTTCCTCGACCCCGAGCTCCATTGTGTAGCCGGCGAATTTAACGATGTGGTATGCGCCTTCGCCCGCGCGTTTACTGTGGATACTGCCGTTTTTCAGGTTCAGCACGACCGAGAGGTCTTCGGGTTTGGATATGAAACTGCCCTTTTCCGCGAGGATTACCTTCGCCCCGCCGTCGTCGGCCCTTTCGGATATGAATACGCCCTCCAGTTCCCCGCCGCCGGAGGCGCGGTCAACATAGAGGACCATGCCCTTGAACCTGTCGTAAAACGTCTTTTCCTCTATGCCGGCCGTGGCCTTCTTCCGGGCGACGTCGAAGAGGAGTTTCTTGAAATTGTGGTTGCCCCATGGGTAGAGGTAGACCGTTACGATGAGGCTTGTTGCGAACGTCAGGACCGCGAGCAGGAATACCGGCTTTACGACGGCGAAAAGGCTCAGGCCGGAGGACTTCATCGCTATTATTTCGCTGTCCGAACTCAGCCTCGTGCACGCAAGGAGCACCGCCACGAGCATCGAGGCCGGCAGGGTGTAGATTAAAAACGACGGCACGAGCGTCAGCACGAGCCACAGTATGTCCCTGAGCCCCACGTCCCTGGCGATGAACAGTTCCACGAGCTTGAGGCTTTTTCCGAGGAGGGCCGTGACCGACAGTACGGCTACGCTTAAAAGGAAGGGGGCCGCCATTTCCCTGAATATATAACGGGTTATGAGCCTTGGCATAAAGGCAATCTTACTACAAACAGGCCTTGTCCGGCAACTGATTTATGGGATTTTTTCTTGCCGGGGCGGCGAATTACTGCTAAATTTTAAAGGGGATGTTGAAAAACTCGGAATTTATTCAGGCTGCTCAAAAAGCTCCAGATGCAAGGCGTCGAGGAACGAGGAATGAGGCGTAGTTTCCATCTACGCCGCAGTGACGAGCGACGAAGACAACGCAGCAGATGGACTTTTTCAGCAGCCTGTTACACGGAGCGCGTTTAACCCCATGTCTGAAGACCTGAAGAGAGCGGTTATCATGGTGATAGACAGCCTCGGCATAGGGGAACTGCCCGATGCCGGTCTTTATAGCGACGAGGGAAGCCACACGCTCGACAACGTGGCGAAGGCCGCTGGCCCGCTCAAGCTCGGAAACCTCTCGGCCCTCGGGCTGGGCCTTATCGAGGGCGTAAGTTCCATAAAGAGGGTCGAGCGGCCTCTGGCGTCTTACGGCAGGATGAAGGAGAAAAGCCCGGGCAAGGACACCACCACCGGACACTGGGAGATGGCCGGGGTGGCGCTCACCCGTCCGTTCTCCACGTTCCCCGATGGTTTTCCCCCCGAGATACTCGATGGGTTCAGGCGCTTAACGGGCCGCGGTTGTCTCTGGGGCAAACCCGCCTCAGGCACCGAGATAATCGAAAGGCTCGGGAAGGAGCATCTTGAGACCGGCAGTCCCATTGTCTATACGTCAGCGGACAGCGTTTTCCAGATAGCCGCGCACGAGGAGGTAATGCCGGTCGAGGAACTCTACCGGATATCGAGGGTGGCGCGCGGATTTTTAAACGGGTATAATATCGGGAGGGTCATAGCGAGGCCGTTCGCCGGAAGGCCCGGCTCTTTTAAAAGGACCGCGCTCAGGAAGGATTTTTCAATCGAGCCGCCTTTCCCGACGCTCCTCGACAGGCTCAACGCCCGCGGTATCGCGGTCATCGGCGTCGGCAAGATAGGCGATATATTCAGCCACAGGGGCTTAAGCGAAGAGGTGGGCGCGCACGGCAACATGGAGGTGATGGACCGGGTGGAGGACTCGCTCAGAAGGGCCCGCGGCGGGTGTATACTGGCGAACCTCGTTGACTTCGACATGCTCTACGGCCACCGTAACGACGCATCTGGATATGCGCGGGCGCTTGAAGAGGCGGACATGAGGATACCGGGAATAATGAAGCTCCTCGGGCCGCGTGACGTCCTCGTCGTTACAGCCGACCACGGCTGCGACCCCACTACACCCTCGACCGACCATTCGAGGGAATATGTGCCGCTCCTCGTATACGGGGCCGCGTTTAAAAGGGGCGTAAGCCTCGGAACCAGGGAGAGTTTCGCCGACATCGGGCAGACGATCGCGGAGTTCTTCGGCGTGGAACCACTGCCGAACGGAGTTTCTTTTCTGAAGTCCATTTTGCCGTGACAGGACTCAAGGGTTTTTCATGGAGGGGCACATTGGCTATTTCCGGCGCGCATCTGGACAGGGAGCTTAAAAAGAGGTTCAAGTTCGCCGCCGCCCTTACCGGGGTTACTTTCCTCGCGGAGGCCGCGGGCGGCTATCTCACGA
Organism: Deltaproteobacteria bacterium; assembly: GCA_016219105.1. Lineage (GTDB taxonomy): Bacteria > Desulfobacterota > GWC2-55-46 > GWC2-55-46 > DRQE01 > JACRCI01. The sequence continues at coordinate 13,603 of JACRCI010000073.1, forward strand.
ACAGTCTTGCGCTCATGTCCGACGCCATGCACGTGTTTATGGATTTGCTGGCGCTCTCTTTAAGCCTCTTCGCCATATACATATCCGGGCTTCCGCCGAGTGAAAAAAGGACGTACGGATTGCACAGGGGGGAGGTCTTTGTCTCCTTCATAAACGGAATGACGCTTGTGGTCATCTCTCTCGTCATATTCTACAAGGCCTATTTCAGGTTTTTAAACCCGCAGGAGGTGAAAAGCGCAGGCGTGCTCATAATCGCCGCGGTGGGCCTTGCGGTGAACGTCGCTGTCGCCGTGATGCTTAAGGGTTTTGCGGGGACCGACCTCAACGTCAAGAGCGCCTTCCTGCACGTTGTGGGGGATGCGGTGGCGAGCGTCGGGGTGATAGCGGCCGCAATCGTCATATCTTTTACCGGCCTTTACGTCTTTGACCCGGCGATAAGCGCCGTTATCGGGGTGATAATACTCTACGGCTCGGTGAAGGTGGTTATCGAGTCGTCCCATATACTGCTCGAGGGGGTGCCGGCCGACGTGGATTTCAACAGGGTTGCGGGGGACGTGAGATCGGTCGAGGGCGTGGCCGGGGTTCACAGTCTCCACATCTGGAGCATCTGCCACAACATATACGCCCTCAGCGCGCATCTTGACATAGACTCGCGCCACATAGTCCGCAGGGCCGAGATATTGAAGACCGTCAACGAAAGACTTGCCGAACGCCATCATATCTTCTATACTACGATTCAGGCGGAGTGTCCCGGGTGCGAGGCAAACGGCGCGCTCAGGGACATGGTGCACAGGGAATACCGCAGGTTTCAATGAAATTCCCGGTCTGAACGTTTTTCAAAAAAAATCCGGAGATTACGGAGGATCTATGGCGAAGGTAAAACCATTAACCGCTGAAGAGCTCTGCTCCACGTGCGACCCGAAGAGCGTTCCTTTCAACTCGACCGGCGATGTCAAGGACGTCGCGCCCGGGGTCATCGGGCAGGAGCGGGCGGTGAAGTCTCTGGATTTCGGGTTGGGGTTGATGGAGGATGGCTACAACATCTACGTCCTCGGCGAAAGCGGCACGGGGAAGACCTCCATCGTGAAGGCGCGTCTTGAAGAGAAGGCGGCCGCCGAGCATGTCCCGGACGATTGGTGCTATGTCTACAACTTCTCCGACCCGGACAGGCCCAACGCCCTGAGCCTCCCGCCCGGCACCGGGGTGGTCGTGAAGGAGGACATGAATGAGCTCGTTGAAAAGCTCCGCAGGGACATACCGAGGGTGTTCGAGAGCAAGGATTATGAAAAACACCGCGATGAGATAATCGAGGGGCAGCAGGAAAGGACAAAGGCCCTTTTTCACAAGATGGAGCAGAAGGCTCAGGAAAAGGGCTTCATACTCAAAAAGAGCGTAAGCGGGCTTGCCGTCGTGCCGGCAAAGGACGGCAAACCAATCGGCCCGCAGGACTATGACGCCATGCCAAAGGCCAAAAAGGCGGAAATAGAAGAGGAATCAAGGAGGCTGCAGGATAGGCTCAACGACGTCATAAGGGAGGCCAGAGGCGTCGAGCAGGAGGCCAAGGACAGGATAATCGCCCTCGACAGGGAGGTCGTCCAGTACGTGGTCAACCCGCTCATGAACGAGCTTCTGGATAAATACAAGGATTTTGCAAAGGTGGTTGACTACCTAAACGGGGTCCGCGAGGACATCCTGAGGAACATAGACGACTTCAGGCCCAAAGAGGAGATGCCGCTCCCGTTCGGCATAAAGGTGCCGAAGACCGAGCCTTCCTTCGAGCGATACGCGGTCAACCTCCTCGTGTCCAACAGGGACACCAGGGGCGCCCCGGTGGTCGTCGAGACCAACCCCACGTACTACAACCTCTTCGGGAGGGTCGAGCACAGGGTGCAATACGGGGTCGCCGTGACCGACTTTACGATGATAAAGGCCGGGAGCGTCCACAGGGCAAACGGCGGGTATCTCGTCATAGACGCCATGGACATGCTCAAGAACATCTTCGTCTACGATGCCCTCAAAAGGACCATAAAGAACGGAGAGGTAGGGATAGAGGACGTATGGGAGCAGTACAGGCTTCTTTCAACCTCGGCGCTCAAGCCGGCGCCCATCCCGGTAGAGGTGAAGGTCGTCATCATAGGCGAGCCGTTCCTGTATTATCTCCTCTACAACCTCGACCCGGAGTACAGGAAGCTTTTCAAGGTTAAGGCCGATTTCGACAACGTGATGCCCCGCACCGTGGAGCACGTCGCCAAATACGCGCATTTCATGGCGGCAAAATGCAGGGAGAAAAACCTTCCGCCCTTCGACAGGAGCGCCGTGGCGAGGGTCGTGGATTACGGTTCCCGGCTCGCCGGCGACAGGGAAAAGCTCTCATCGAGGTTCGGCGCCGTGGAAAACCTCATTATCGAGTCCGGCTACTGGGCCGGCGTGGAAAAAAGCGCCTCCGTCACCTCTGCCCACGTGGACAGGGCCGTCAGGGAGGCGAGATACAGGAACTCCAAGGTAGAGGACAAGATACGGGAGTTCATAAAAGAGGACACCATCATGGTCTCGACCGACGGCGCGGTCGCGGGCCAGGTAAACGGCATAGCGGTGCTGGACATGGGCGATTACGCCTTCGGCAAACCGTCGAGGATAACGGCCATGACGTTCATGGGGGACGAGGGGCTTGTGAGCATCGAGCGCGAGGTCAAGATGAGCGGCCGCATACACAACAAGGCCCAGATGATCCTTTCGAGCTTCATCGGCGAGAGGTTCGGCAGGAATTTTCCGCTTACGCTTTCGGCCTCGATATGTTTCGAACAGCTCTACGAGGAGATAGAGGGCGACAGCGCCACGTGCGCCGAGCTTTACGCCATTTTTTCGAGTCTTTCAGGCGTCCCGATAAGCCAGGGCATCGCGGTGACCGGCTCGATGAACCAGAAGGGGGAGGTCCAGCCCATTGGCGGCATAAACCAGAAGATAGAGGGCTTTTTCGACGTGTGCTCGGCAAAGGGGCTTACCGGACGTCAGGGCGTTATAATGCCGAGGAGGAACGTTAAAAACCTCATGCTCAAGCAGGAGGTCATAGAGGCCGTTGAAAAAGGCTCGTTCTCGATATACCCGATAGAGATGGTGGATGAGGGCCTTGAGATACTCACCGCAACGCCCGTGGGCGAGAGGGATACGAGCGGCAATTTCCCCGACGGCACGATGAATTCCCTCGTTGAAAAAAGGCTTAAGGGGCTTGCCAAAAGCTTCAAGGAGTTCGGAAGGGAGAAGGCAAAGGCGACGGAAAAATCAGGAAAAAAGGAAGAAGGGAACAAAGGCAACTGACCGTCAGGGACGGCTGGTTGGCCGGCAGACAGCGGAGATTAAACGTTATGATGGTAAGCGAGATATTTTTAAGCATACAGGGAGAGTCCACATACGCGGGCCTGCCCTGCATATTCGTGAGGCTTGCCGGATGCAACCTCGAGTGCAAGTGGTGCGATACGGCCTACGCGAGGGACGCCTCCGAGGGATACGAGATGACGGTGGATGACGTCGTGGGGGAAGTCAAAAAATTCAAGCCGTGGCTCGTGGAGATTACCGGCGGAGAGCCTCTCCTTCAGGCGGACGCGAAAAAGCTTGCGCACAGGCTCCTCGACGAGGACTATACCGTGCTCCTCGAGACGAACGGTTCGGCTGACGTCGGCGGGCTCGATGAGAGGGTTGTAAAGATAATTGACGTAAAATGCCCTTCCAGCGGCCACGAGGGCGTGTTCCTCATGGAGAACCTCGATTACATAACGCAGCAGGACGAGGTCAAGTTCGTGATAGGCGACAGGGGCGACTACGATTACGCGAAGAAGTTCATGGAGGACTTCTTGAGGGAGATAACGGCGAGGGTGCTCTTCGCGCCTGTAAGGCCCAGGATCGAGCCCTCGGAGCTCGCCGACTGGATACTGAAGGACGGGCTGAAGGTCAGGCTTCAGCTCCAGCTCCACAGTTACATCTGGGAGGAGGAAAAAGGGAGGTAGCCCGGCGCGTTAAGCCTCTTACCGCATGAAACCCCTTCTCATCTTATCCGCGGTCCTATACGCGGCCGGTTTTATAACGGTCGTCTTTTATCATATCCTGAAAAAAAGCGGTCTTTCCGCCTTCTCCGCGTGGTGTCTCTATGCCGGGGTCGCCTCCCACGCCGCGGCGGTGGTCCTGCGCACCTATCTCTCCGGACATCTCCCCATAGCGAGCGTTGACGAGACGCTCCTTTTTTACAGCTGCGTAACCGCGGCGCTGAGCGCGATAGTCGTTTTGCGTTACGGCGAGAGGTTTACGGAGCTCGTGACAATGCCCGTGGCCATCTTTACCATGTTCGTTTCCCTCTTCATAATGTCGGAGCCGAGGAAACTGCCGCTCATATTGAGGACGTACTGGTTTGAGGTCCACGTCCTGACGTCCTTTGCGGCGTATTCGCTTTTCACCCTCGCGTTTTCAGGGGCGGTCCTATATCTCATATTCGCCGGCGGAATGGGCGGAGCGGTTGAAAACCCCGGCGATTTTCAGGACATCGCCGGAAGGGGCATGCTCTGGGGGTTCCTCTTCTTTTCGGCGTCCATGTTCGCCGGCGCGGTGTGGGCGTATCTGGCGTGGGGCATGTACTGGATGTGGGAGCCCAAGATACTGTGGTCTTTCATAGTATGGTTCTGGTACGCGGGGGCGATACATTTCTTCTACGTCAGGCAGTGGAAGGCGAAGGGCTTGAGCGCGGCGGCGATAATAGGGTTTGTAATCGTCGCATTTACCTATCTGGGGGTGGGGCTTTTGATGAAGAGCAGCCACAGCTTTTGATGGTAATGAGAAATTTCTTTTGCCGGGTTTTATTTCCTCCACCAGATGACCGCGCTCTTTTTGTGGAATTCGGCCCGGAGGCCGCCGTGGACTTTTTTGAGTTTTTTCGCGAGGAAGGCCCTCAGCTTTTCGTCGTGCTCCCCTGTCACTATCCCCATGTGCTCCTTCCAGAACTCGACGGCCTCGGCGATGTCGTTTAGGGGCTGGTCGAAGTCGTATTCTATGATCTCGACGTTCGCGAATATGCCGAGGGAGTGGAGGTTCGTGTAGGTCTTCAAATAATCGCTTCTCGGGAGGAATGGTTTGTTGTAAATGAGCGGGAAGAGTTCCTTATAGTAGAACTTGTCAGCGTGCGGGTCGGCCCCGGCTATCAGGAACACCATTTTCCTCGCAAGCGCGTCGGCCCCCTTGAGAAATCCCTGATTGTCCTTTAACAGCTCCGGGACGTTTGAGCAGATTACAACGTCATGGGGCTTCAAGGCGGCCTCTCCCCACGCGGCGTTTATGGTTTTGATGTTCCTTAGTCCGTCTTTTTTTATGAGCCCTTCGAGTATCCCTATCATGTGGGGGGAGGGGTCGAGCGCCGTTACTTTCTTGCCGGCCCTGGCAAGCGGTATGGCCAGCGTGCCGCACCCGGAGCCGACGTCTAAAAATGTCTTTGCATTTCCAGCCCTCGGTAGTATCACCGATATGACCGTGCGGCTTACGTTCGAAGACTCAAGCCCCCTCGAGTACCATTCGGCCTTCAAGCGGTTCCAGAACCCCTTTCTTTCAGTTCCCATTGGATTTTTTATCCTGTCCTTCAGTTTGTTTTTCTTCCGGTTTCTCCGGCATGAGCGGCTCCATGACCCTGATGGGCGTTGTCAGCACCCTCTCGAATATGCCGAGTATCTGCTTGCCGATGCCCTCGACCGGTATCGGGACGACCTGGGGGTCTTTAAGCGGCCCTTTCATCTCGTAATACATCGTTATCGTGCTTTTTTCCCTGCCCGCTATTATCCATCCCGCCAGCGGGATGTTCGATATTATTTTATCAATGGTGACGAACGGGTGCAACCCCATGGTGGACTCTATCGTCATCTTCGGGATGTCGATTACGCCCACGGCCGACATGCGTATCGAAGAGCTTGCCAGCAGCAGGTCTTCGGTCGAGACCCTGCCGTCTTTTATGACGAAACCCCCCGTTATCGTATCGTATGGAAGCCCGGAGTCAAATAGCTCGGTTATCGAGATTATGTTTACGATGGAGAAGATCTTGCTGAAGACCACGAATTTCCACAGTTTGCCGTCTTTTGTTAGAATATTGATCTCTCCGTCCAATCCGGAGGTCAAGGGGTCGGTCCTTCTATCCCTGAGCTTTATATCGGCGGTGAGTCTTCCCGATAGCACCCTGTCTTTTGCGCCGAGTTCACGGATGAGGCTTTCAACGTCCATCATGGACACTCTGAATCCGGCCTCGAACAGGAGCGGGTTCGTGTCCGACCGCATATACGTCAATTCCCCGGACACCTGTCCGTCGTGCGAGGTGAACGCCACGGGTTTAAGATGCACGCCCTCAGAGGTTATCGTTATGTCCGCGGACAGGTTTTTGAACGAAATGCCGTGGAGGAACCCTTCTCTGGCGGTTATCCTGCCCTTGCCCGTAACCATGCTTGCCGGGGAGTGGCCGGGAGATGCCTCCGGCGCTCCCGATGAGCCGGACTTGAAGAAATCAGCCGTGTTGAAGCCGCGGAAAAGAAGGTTGAAGTCCGCCACCCTTCCTTCCACGTCGGTCAGGTCTATCCTGCCCGAGAGTTCACTTTCTCCCGTCTTCAAGGAGGATATGGATATCCGCGCCGTGTTCCCGTCAAGCTTCATCGCGGCCTCCACGTCCCTCATCACCCTCGGGAAAGAGCGCATCGTGAAAAGCCCGCTGGTCAGTTTGCCCTCGCCGCTTAAGGCCGTGTGTCTGCCCTTCGCTTTTTTTACGCTCCGGACGTTTAAACTAACGGTGCCGTGCGACGGGGAATCCTTTATAAAGTAAGGGGAGACATCCACGATATCCCTGACTGCGGCTCCGTCCGAGGATACATCAATGGTGTGGGACGCCCCGGTATTCGAAAGACGTCCGCGGACGACGCCTGACGAGGAGCCGAAGCTGACCCTGCCGTCTTCTATCACGGTGTCGTCCGGGCCGACCCTGATGAGGCCCTCAAACCGCGCCGGGTAGCCGGGGTTTTTTTCAACCGCGCCCCCGTAGCGTATTGACGCGTCGGTGAGGTCCGCCGAGGTTTTGAAAACGAGGCCGGATTCCGCCTTTACGCCGGCCGGCAGGATTCCCTCGGCCGAGACCTTGAGCCGTACCCTGCCGGCGAGCGACGCCTTCATCAACACCGTAAGCCCGGTGATTTTCCTCAGTTCAGCGAGGGCTTCAACGCAGTCAACGTCCGCGTCAACCTTGAGCTTCCCGGCACTCCGGCCCTGCCGTATTCCGGGCGCGCCGGATAACGACAGCGTTCCGTCAACGGCCCTGACCGCGCTATGACCGTAGTTGCCGCTTAACCCCCTGAACGTAAAGGTGTTATCTTCAAAAGATACCTCGCCGTTAAGGGCTGAAAATGGCCTTTCAAACCGCGGATGCGAAAAGCCCGCGTCTTTGAATACCGCGTCAAGCGAGACGGCCAGCGTGGCCGGCTGGTTGGCCGTCGAGGTCGTCTGGTTGGCCGGCGGGACGGAAAGGACGAGCTTTTTGACTGTTACTTCGCCGGAGGTGTTTTTAAGCCCGGCCGTTGTTCTTTTTACTGCCTCCGGCATGGCCTCAGGGACGAAGACTTCTTTAAGGTAAGCAAGGGGTATTGCCGTTGTCGAGAGGATTACCTCGATGGACATCGAAGGCAGGCCGGCCCTGACGGAACCGGAGATGTCGAACGACTCCAGCTTGACCCTGGCGTCGTTGAGCGCGACGGCGATATTGCCGTCCCTCCATGTCATGTCAACTGAAGCGAGGGCCTCGGATGGGCTGAGGGCCTTTGTAAAGAGGCCGGGGTGCCTGACCTCGAGTTTCTTCGCGGTGAGGGTTCCCTTCACGACCCCGGCCGTTACCGAGGATGCCTCCCTTGAGAACGAATACGAAAGCTCGGCGCCAAGCCTGCCGTCTATGACCTCCAACCCTCCGAGGTCTTCTTTTTTGAGGTAAGGGGAGGCTGTGGCGACGTCGAGGTCCTCCACCTTAAGCGTGCCGGAGTGTTTTACCTCGGCCCCGACGCGGCGCGCCTCGCCGGAAAAGGATAAGGCCCCACCCGGCTTTAATCTTCCGGTCCCGCTGTATGTGGTGCCCCCCGGGGTCTGGCTCAGGTAGGCCTTTACATGGTCCATTTCAAACGCGGCGTCCCCGTGCGTCCCGTCTATCACGCGGATATTGGAGTCCCTGAGCCTCAAGTTCCTCAGTTCCACCGCGTAGCGTTCGTCCTTGCGTATCTTCTCGAGGTTCGTCTTGCCCGCGGCGTCAATCCTCACGAGGATATACGCGTTGTCTACGGTGAGCTTTTTTACGTTGATCTTTTTAAAGATGAAAGGCAGGAGCGAGAAGCCCGCCTTTACGTTTTCGGCCTTTATTACGGTCTCTTTTCCGTCCGAGAGCGCGAATGATTCGAGCGTGATGTTCGGATAGGGAAGGACGCGGAGCACCATGCGGCTGAATTCGACGCGGCCGTTTATCCGTGCCTCGATCCAGGACTTTACCTGCGGCGCCCTGTCCGTCAAGTCTATGGGGAGAAAGGAGAAAAAGAGCGTGAAGGAGAGGGCGATGAGAAAAAGTATGAGGACCGTAAACGGCCTGATCTTCCTGAGCGGTCTTTTTGTTATCTCTTTTTTTTTCAACGGCCCCTCCGGTTACAGCCCCGGCACTATTTTTTTGAGCCACCCCTCTTTGACCGATATCGCCCCCCACGGGCATATCTCCTGACAGCAGTAGCACCTTATGCACCCGTCGTGGTCTATGACGATGCGGTCGGTCGTGGAACGGGACATCTTTTTCGCCGGGCATACCCGCACGCACAGGTCGCAGAGCCTGCAGACCGAGTGCGTGACGTGCGGCCGCGAGGTAAGGGCCTTTTTAACGCGCCTGCCGATGAAACCGGGCAATATCGCCGCGAAGTCCGTGTCCATGGCCGGGGGAAATTTGAAGCCGTGGACCTTTACGTCGCCGATTGCTTCTCCCAGTATCTTTATGCGGCTGATGTCGGTGGAGCGCCCGCCCTCCACGGCCGCCTTTTTGAGTATGGGGACGTCGGAGACGGCGCATCCGAGGATCTCGGCAACGACCCTGTCGAGGGCCACCGCGTCCGAGGACGCGGCGATAAAGCCGGTATGCCGCGGGGTCCCGCTGCTCGGGCCGTTACCCTCCATGGAAATAACGGCGTCCATCACCGTGAGGGCCGGCTTCAGGTACCGGTACAGGTCGAGTATCATGCCGGCGAAAGAGGACGTGTCAACCCCGGCCGTGAGATGCCACTGGGCCTTCCTCACGCCCGGCACGCACCCGAAGACGTTCTTGACCCCCATCGTGAGGTACATCTGGGCGTGGGTCTTGAGCTTCGGGATGTTTATTATCGCGTCAACCTCCAGTGCCTCTTTAGCTATCTCCAGCCGTTTGAAGGTAAGCCCGGAGGGGTTTTCCACAACGACCGCGGTCTTGAGTTCAACGAACTCGACCGGGAGGTCTTTTACGGCGGCGGCGATGCCGCATTTTTCCGCCACCTTCATGGCGCTCCCTATGGCCGGGCTGTCCCCTACAACCGCGGCGCCGCCGGCCTCGATTACGAGAAGGGCGATCGCCCTTACCACCGAGGGGTGGGTCGTTACCGCGGACTTAACCGGTTTGGCCGCAAGGAGGTTGGGCTTAAGAAGCACCCGCGAGCCTTTTTTGACGAACCTTTCCATGCCGCCGACGAGCTTGACCGCGTCTTTTACGGCGCGCTCGACCGCGTCGGCTGAGTAGTCTTTGCATTTAAGGATTGAAACTTCGGACAGCATCTTTCCTTACGGCGTGAAAAGGTTTCTTTTTATGGCAGGCAATTCCGGAAGGCACGTGTCTATTTCTTTCTATCTTTCGTCCCTTCTTTGTCCGGCTCCTTAAGGTGTTTTTCGGCTATCTCGGCTTCCGTGCTCTTGGGGTGCTCGGCAATCACCTTTTTAAGGAGGATACCTGATTCCTTCATCGCGCCGAGCCTTTCAAACGAGAATGCCTGTTTAAGAAGCGCGGCCGGGACCTTGTCGCCCTTTGGGTAATTCTTTATCACCTTGTTGAACTCAAGGATCGCCTTTTCCCAGTCCCCGGTCGCGTAGTAAGCCTCCCCTATCCAGTATTGCGCGTTGTCGGAAAGCTCATGGTCGGGATACAGGGAGAGGAAACGCTCAAAGGCTTGAAGCCCCTTTTCGTAATCCTTGTTTACCCGTACGAGGTCCAGGCCTTCGAGGTAAAGCGTCGTTGCGTCCGGGACTGCCGCGTCATTTTTCGTCGTCCCTTCTTTTTCTTCGAGCTTTTTAAGCCGTTCGTCAATGGATTTAAGGGCGTTTCCAAGCTCCCCGGCAGTGTCTTTAAGG
>JACRCI010000074.1 GCA_016219105.1 Deltaproteobacteria bacterium
CACCTTCAAAACCCTTTAAGATAAGAAAGAAGCGTATCCCCCCGCCAAAGGACCACCCTTGGAGGAAGTATTCACACGCTGCCAAAAAGAGGACATTTCTATTTTGGCGAAAAGAGGACATTTCTATTTTGGCTTGACATGGGGCCGCGCACCAGTTGACTCTCTGGCCGCGATATGTTACTTTTTAAACATAAGCCATATCTTACAACTCGAAGCACAATTCCGCGGACTATACACCTCGAACCATCAGCGCGATACCATTAAAAATTAATCGCTTTGAATTAAGCGGAATATCCCTTTAAGTCAAAAGAACATGAACGTACGGGGTATCACAATCACCGCATTGGGCGCGGTGTCCTTTCTCGTCCTCCTGTTCGTCCTCCTCGGACTCGTCTTCTCCGAGGCGCTTATGGGGGATTCCGCGAGCATCAACCTCGCCGGACAGCAGCGCTACCGCACCTACAGGTTCGCCTACCTCACGGAAAGGATGGACTCCCATCCGTCCGAGGAAGAAACGCTCGCAAGGCAATTGCGCGCCGATATGGAGGCGTTTGAAAAAATCCTCCATGGCCTTAAATACGGCGACAAGGACATAGGGCTCATCAAGGCCTCGGACACGAGGGTTATAAACTCGCTGGATGAAAATTCCAGGCTGTGGAAAGAGGTAAAGCGCCATCTCGCGGAGCACATGTCCTCCCCGGCGGGGAGCATGATGGAAAGGCACAGGTATTTCGGCAACGAAGTCGTCCCGGTTTTCCTTGAATCACTGGACAGGACGGTATCCCTCCTCGATACCGTGTCCGCGGCAAAGGTCATGCGCTTCAAAGAGGGACTTGTCGTTGTGGCGGCGCTCTCCTTTGTAACGCTCGGTTTTATCACGACCATACTGCAAAGGCGCATCCACGGCCCTCTATCCGAAATAACCGCCGGGGTTAAAGAGATAAGAAGCGGGAACTTCGACCGCCGGATCGCCGTCGAATACGATGACGAGCTTGGGGCGCTGGCAGGGGCGTATAACGAGATGACAATGTCTCTCGGCGAGATGATACGGCGCTACAGGGACCTGGCCGAGACAATACCGGTGGCCGTGATAGAGTTCGACAGGAACGGCGATATCAGATACCTGAATAAAATGGCGATTGCAAGGAGCGGCTGGCCGGAACGGGAACTCAATGGAAAGAACTTCAGGGAATTCATCCCGGAGGAAGACCGGAGCGCGGCCGAAGAGGCCTACGGCAGGGTATTAAGCGGCGCAACTCTAATGGGCCTCCCGACGCGGCTCAGGCTGAAAGAAGGCGCCTCTCACGTTGAGCTGAACATCGTCCCCATCCGGGACGGAGAGGATGTGACAGGGTTCCGCTGCGTGGTAAAGGACGTAGAAAAGACCATGAGGATGATGGATGATATCGAAAAGGCCAGGCTCGATGCCGAGGAAACTTCCAAAAAACTCAGGAAAACCGTCGAGGACCTCGAAGAGTTCTCCCTCATAGCCGTAAGGAGGGAGATGAAGATGCAGGAGATACGGCAGTGGCTTAAAGGGCCGGCCATCCAGCCATCCACGATGGACGGGGAAGGGGAAAAACCGGAGGGGAAAAAAGGGGCATAGACAACGGTGGAAGAGGCGGTCAGGAAGGCGATACTCAGAAGGATCTACGCGCGGATAACGGCCCTGTTCGTCGTGACGGCGCTTGTGCCGGTCGTTATCATGGCGCTCGTCTACGTTTTTATCCAGGACTTCAATCTCCTCTTAGCCGGGTCGAGAGGTCTCAATGCCAACGGCGTCCTTGCGGAGGTGACCCTTACGGCCGCCTTCGCGGCAACGGCACTGGGCGTTTTCACCGGGCTTTTGCTGGCAAGGCGGGTAATAACGCCGCTTAAGCTCCTGTGCGAGGCGACGACGCGCCTGACGGACGCTATAGGAGCGGGACGGGCCGACAGTCAGCCACCCACGATGGTCAGCCGGCACTCCTCCGGAATCCCTGACATAGAGGACGCCATACGGGAAGCCACAGGAAGGCTCTCCCTAATAAAGGATTACGCGGACGATATCGCCTCGTGCGTGCATGACGCCCTTATAGTTACCGACCCCTACGGCGTAATAAAAAAGGTGAACAGGGCGTTCCTCGATATGCTTAAATACAGCGAAGGCGACGCCGTCGGAAAGCGTTTCGGGGAGATATGCGACGGGCAAGACCCTCACGTAATCTCCATGGTCAGGCGGGACGGCTCCGTATGCGGCCTTAAACGCGTCTACACCTCTTCTGACGGCGAAAAAATCCCGGTAACGGTCTGCGCCTCTCTTTCCAACGATACGATCATCATGATGGCGAGGGACGAGAGGGAAAAAGCCTCCCTGAGAGACGAACTTGAGACCACAAAGGCCGAACTCACCCGGCGGGTGCGGCATCTCGAAGAGTTCAGGGAGGGCATCCTCCATATGATCCGCAACCTCGACCGCAATGAAAAAGAACTCAAGGACGCATACAATAAGCTTAAGGACACGCAGGCGCAGCTCATCCAGTCAACCAAACTCATGGCCCTCGGAGAGCTTGCCGCCGGGCTGGCGCACGAGCTGAACCAGCCGCTGACGGTCATAAGGGGGATTACCCAGCATATCATCAAAAGAACGCCCGATGACTCGCAGGATTACGAAAAGCTCGTCATCGTGGAAAGCGCCACCCGGAAGATGGAGAAGGTAATAAGCCACCTGAGGACGTTTTCGAGGGTGGATGAGCCAAGGCTGGAACCCATCGACTTGAACCGCGTAATAGAGGACGCCTTCATAATGATGAACGAACTCTTGAGGAAACACTCGGTGATGGTCGAGTTCAAGCCTTCGCCCCTTCCGCGCATCATGGGGAACGCGAACAGGCTCGAGCAGGTCGTGGTAAACCTCGCGACGAACGCGAGGGACGCGATGGCGGGGGGCGGATTTTTCATCATATCCACGAGATGCATCGAGGAGAACGGTAAAAAGTCCGTCCGCGCAAGCTTCGCCGACTCCGGCAGCGGCATCCCCCCGGAGATAATAGACCGCATCTTCGAGCCTTTCTTCACGACAAAAGATGTTGACAAAGGCACAGGCCTCGGGCTATCTATCAGCTACGGGATAATCAGGGAGCACGGCGGCACGATCGAAGTTGAGAGCGAATACGGAAGAGGAACGACCTTTCGCATAACCATACCGGCGATGGAATAGGCGCCCCGGCCGCGCCGGCCAGCCAGCCGGCCACGCCGGGTAAAAACCTTTAACACGGTCCAATGGACACTGCCGCGAACAACCTCACCGGTTCTTTCCTGAACCTCTTTTTCCCGCCGGTATGCCCGCTGTGCAAAAAGGCGCTCTCGGCCGGCCACGCAGGCCTTTGCGCCACGTGTCTTGGGGGTTTAAAGAAAATAGACGGGCCCCTTTGCACGGTATGCGGGACGCCTTTTCCTTTTGCCGCAACCGGCCCTGAGGGCGAAGCGGAAAACCGGTGGACGTGCGCGGCGTGCCTTACGGACAGGGTCCCGTTCGTAAGGGCGCGTAGCGCCTTTTACTACGAAGGCGTGATGCTCGAGGCGATACACGGCTTCAAATACGGGGGCGACATGGCGCTTGCCGCTCCGCTCGGAAGGCTTATGGCCGGGGCCGCGTTGAAGGTCTTTCCGGCCGGGGAAATGCCGGAACTGATCGTGCCTGTGCCGCTCCATTGCAAGAGGCTTAAAACGAGGGGCTTCAACCAATCGCTCCTAATCGCAGGTGAAATGGCGAAAACGCTCTCCATCGAGGTGGACCGGCTAAGCCTTAAAAGAACGCGCCACACCGCGCCCCAGGTCGAGATGAAGGAAAAGGAAAGGCTTGAAAACGTCAAGGGCGCCTTTGAGGTCACGGACCTCCGTTGGTCAATCAGCCGTCCTCTATGGTCAATCAGCCGTCCTCGACGGCCAACCAGCCGGCCTTGCCGGTTCAGTGGAAAAAGGGTCCTCCTCGTTGACGACGTCTTTACAACGGGCGCGACCGTGAGGGAGTGCTCAAAGGCGCTTAAAAAGGCCGGCGCCGAGGTCTATGTCCTGACGCTTGCGAGGGTCGTCCGCCTGTGATAAAAGCCTGTTGTTAACGGCGTATAAAGGATGGGCAGATGGAAAAAGTGATTACGCTCAAAAAACTCCTCAGGGAACTGAAGGGGCGCGGAAAAAAAGTGGTCTTCACGAACGGATGCTTTGACATCATCCACGCGGGCCACGTAAGGTACCTGAAAAAGGCGAAGGCTCTCGGCGATATGCTTATTATAGGGCTTAACAGCGACTCGTCCGTAAGGAAGATAAAAGGCGAGGGCCGGCCCATAGTCAACCAGAAAGACCGCGCGGAGGTCCTCTCCTCGCTCGCCCCGGTGGACTACGTGGTGATATTCGGCGGCCCGACCCCGATAAAACTCGTAGAGGCCATAAGGCCGGATATTCTCGTAAAAGGCGCGGACTGGAAAAAGGGGGAGATTGTGGGCGAGGGGCTTGTAAGAAGCTACGGAGGCAGGGTTTCCCGGATAAAACTGGCAAGGGGAAGGTCAACGACTGATATCATACGGAGGATAATAAGGCTGCATAAAAGGTAATACCCGTTATTACGCCTTGAAAATCAAAAAGCCCGGGGCCGCGTGAAGACCCCGGGCTTTTTGATCGGGCAATCAAAAAAACTCAGCAGTCGAAGTAGAGCGTGAACTCGTAGGGCACGGGCCTGAGCCGCACGGGATCGGCCTCCTTGTCCTTTTTATACTCGATCCACGTGTCTATGACGTCCTGAGTGAAGACGTCGCCCTTCAAAAGGAACTCGTGGTCGCAAGTCAGGGCGTCGAGCGCCTCCTCGAGGGAACCGGCCGCCGATGGCACCTTGGAGAGTTCCTCGGGAGAAAGCCCGTATATGTCCTTATCCAGCGGTTCGCCCGGATCTATCTTGTTTTTTACGCCGTCAAGCCCGGCCATGAGCATGGCCGCGAAGGCGAGGTAACCGTTGCAGGAGGGGTCAGGGAACCTCACCTCTATCCTCTTCGCCTTTGGCGAGGGCGAATACATGGGTATCCTTATGGAGGCGCTCCTGTTTCTGCTCGAATAGGCGAGGTTTATCGGCGCCTCGAACCCTGGTACGAGCCTGCGGTATGAATTTGTGCCAGGGTTGCAGAAGGCGTTAAGCGCCCTCGCGTGCTTCAGTATCCCGCCTATGTAGTACATGGCGAGTTCGCTCATGCCGCCGTAGAGGCTGCCAGCAAAAAGCGGCTTTCCGCCCTTCCAGATGGACTGGTGCGTGTGCATGCCGCTCCCGTTATCCCCGAATATGGGCTTGGGCATGAAGGTCGCGGTCTTTCTCCAGCGCTTCGCGACGTTTTTAACTATATACTTGAACCACATGAGCTTGTCACCCATGCGCACGAGGCTGTCGAACTTCATGTCTATCTCGGCCTGTCCGGCGGTGGCGACCTCGTGGTGCTGGCGCTCTATCTCTATGCCCACCTGCTCCATCACGAGGCACATCTCGGTGCGGATGTCCTCCTGGCTGTCGGTCGGGGGCACGGGGAAATAACCCTCCTTGTGCCTCGGCTTGTACCCGAGGTTCGGGGCCTCATCCTTCCCGGTGTTCCATGTCCCCTCGACGGAATCTATGAAGTAAAAGCCGTGGTCAGACCCCTGGCTGTAGCGGACGTCGTCGAGTATGAAGAACTCCGGCTCCGGGCCGAAATACGCGACGTCGCCTATGCCGGTGGATTTAAGATACGCCTCGGCCTTCTGCGCTATGGTCCTGGGGTCCCTCGAATACGATTCCCTCGTAATCGGGTCAACTATATTGCATATGAGGCTCAACGTGGGGGTTTCGGTGAACGGGTCCATCACCGCGGTCTCGGGATCAGGCACGACGAGCATGTCGCTTGCGTGGATGGGCTGCCATCCGCGTATGCTCGAGCCGTCAAAGCCGAGCCCCTCCTCGAACACGTCCTCCTTGAGCTGATTGATCGGAATGCTGAAGTGCTGCCATATTCCGATGAAATCCAGGAATTTCATGTCAACCATCCTGGCCTTGTTCTCCTTCGCGATCTTCAACACTTCCTTTGCCGTCATAAACATCTCCTCCTTCATTGTTTTAAAGCGGCGCTGCCTCCGAAGAACTCAAACGGCCGGGCATCCGGCTAAATGGCGTCTTCGCCCTTTTCGCCCGTCCGTATCCTGACGACCTCCTCGACCGGAAGGACAAATACCTTTCCGTCGCCGATCCTGCCCGTCTTCGCCGTCTCGACGATAGTGGAGACGACCTTCTCCACAAGCTCCTGCTTGACGATTATCTCGAGCTTTATCTTGGGCAGAAAATCAACGACATACTCGGCGCCCCTGTAAAGCTCGGTGTGCCCCTTCTGCCTGCCGAAGCCCTTTACCTCGCTTACGGTAATGCCCTTTATGCCTATCTCGTTGAGGGCCTCTTTTACCTCATCGAGCTTGAACGGTTTTATTATGGCCTCAATTTTTTTCATATACGCACCTCCCCCATGAGTCAAAAAAAACTACCATAAAGGGGGGCTGCTGTAAAGCGTTTATTGCGCAGGCCGGCTGAAAAACGCCCCTTTGAAAACTTTCCGACTACTTTTTTAATGCAATTTGCGTGCCGGGGTTGAAGGGCGTAAAATCAGGGCTTTTCCGCAAGAAAAGCGCCGTAAAAAGGCTAAAAATTATGCACCCCGGCATTGGTCTGCCTATAAAATAATCATGGGGCGTTCCGGCGCGGGAGGCGGCAAGATGTCCTGCATACCAGGGCGCGGTTGAAACCGCGGCGGATTACTGCTATCCTCTTCCAACATGGCCATTAACATAATCATAGACGGCTACAACCTTATCGGCGCTCGCAGGGAGGCCGGCCTCGGCCCGGATATCGAAGACGAGAGGGAAAGGCTCGTTCAGAGGCTTATACGCTACAGAAAAACAAAGGCCGCGAGGATAACCCTGGCCTTTGACGGCGCCGGCCTCGGAAGGCTTGCGAGGACAAGAGAGACGCGCGACGGCGTTACGGTCATATTCACCGGCGCTGGAGAAAGCGCCGATTCCCTGATAAAGGAATACGCCGGAAGGTTCGGCAGCGGCCTTACGGTCGTGACCTCGGACAGGGACGTGGCCTCATACGCCGTGAAAAAAGGCTGCGTGGCTGTCCAGTCCGGGGAATTCGGTTCCCTTCTCGATGCGTGCGAATACGCGGAGATTAAGGGAGTGGAAGGGGAAGAGGATGAGGCGGTAAAAAACAAAAAGGGGGCCTCGCGGAGACTTAAGAAAAAGGAACGTCTAAAGGAGAGGAGGATCAAGAAGCTCTAAACCTGTTTTCCCTTCCCTCGATGAGCCTCTTTATATTATCCGAATGTTTTATGACGATGAGCAGGGCCACAACGGCGCCGAGCGCAATATAAACGGACCCGGCCTTAAATACGGCCATGAATACCGG
Source organism: Deltaproteobacteria bacterium (assembly GCA_016219105.1). Taxonomy (GTDB): domain Bacteria; phylum Desulfobacterota; class GWC2-55-46; order GWC2-55-46; family DRQE01; genus JACRCI01. The sequence continues at coordinate 7,451 of JACRCI010000074.1, forward strand.
AAGGCTTAAGGCCGCGGCCATCGAGCCGACCGACACGTACCTCGTGATAAGCAACATTAAAATAAATACGCCGGCACTTAAAAAAAGCGTTGCGGGGGATATGACCAGAAATACCCCGCAGGCAGTGGCAACCCCTTTGCCCCCCTTGAACCCCAGGAAGACCGGGAAAAGATGCCCTAAAAACGCGAAAAGGCCGGCCATGGCGACGATCGCCTCGTTCCCGCTCAGATACGCGGCAATGACAGCCGGCGCCGCGCCCTTCAGCATATCCCCGGCGAGCGTAAGGACGCCGGCCGTTCTGCCGGAGGTCCTGCCGACGTTTGTGGCGCCTATGTTGCGGCTTCCCGCGCTCCTGGGGTCAACGCCGCCCGTAAGCCTGGCGGCGACAACCCCGGTGGGGACCGAGCCGAGGAGATAGGCGAAGGGTATGAGGAAGAGATGGAAGAGGTTTACGGAGTCCATCACTCCACCGTAACGCTCTTGGCGAGGTTCCGGGGCTGGTCAACGTCCGTGCCCTTGAGGACGGCTATGTGATACGCAAGGAGCTGCATGGGCACGCTCATTATAACAGGCGTAAGGAGGCCGGATGAGGACGGCACCGTAATGACGCGGTCGGCCTTGCGCGAGGCGTCTTTGTCGCCTTCGTTCACGATGGCTATTATCCTGCCTCCCCTCGCCTTCACCTCCTCGATGTTCGACAGCATCTTCGCGTAATGCGCGTCCCCTGGCGCCAGCACCACAACGGGCATATCCTCGTCTATGAGGGCGATGGGCCCGTGCTTCATCTCTCCGGCCGGGTAGCCCTCGGCGTGTATGTAGGATATCTCCTTCAATTTCAAGGCGCCCTCGAGGGCTATGGGGTAGTTGACGCCGCGCCCGAGATAGAGGAAGTCCCTGTAATGGAAATAATCCTTTGCGATTTTTTTTACGCCCTCCTCCGCGGCGAGCGTCTCTTCGAGCCTGCGCGGCAGTTTTACGAGTTCCTCGACGAGCCTCACCCCGTCCTCCTGCCCGATGTTGCCTTTTCTCCTGCCGAGATAAACGGCGAGCATGTAAAGGGCCGCGAGCTGGGCCGTAAAGGCCTTCGTGGAGGCGACCCCTATCTCGGGGCCCGCGTGCGTGTAGAGCGTCCATCCGGCCTCCCTCGCCAGAGAGCTTTCGACCACGTTGCATACGGCCGCTACCGGAGCGCCTTTCCTCCTGGCCTCCCTCGCGGCCGCCAGCGTGTCGGCCGTCTCGCCGGACTGGGATATGGCGACCACGAGCGTTTTTTTGCCGGCGAGCGGGTTCCTGTAGCGGAATTCGCTCGCAAGATCAACCTCAACCGGAATCCCGGCCATCTCCTCGATGAAAAACTTTCCCGCCAGCGCGGCGTGCCATGACGTGCCGCAGGCGACGAGATAAACCCTTTCGATGTTCTTAAGCCCGATATTGAAGTCATGGAAGAAGATATCGCCCTCCTCCTCCATCAAAAGCCCCCTGAAGGTGTCGGTCACGGCCCTGGGCTGCTCGAAAATCTCCTTGAGCATGAAATGACGGAAGCCGCCCTTCTCGGCCATGACAGGGCTCCAGTCTATGGTCCTGGGGGTCTTGGTCTTCACGCGGCCTTCGAGCGTCGTTACCCTCACGCCCGCCGCGGTTATCGTGACGACCTCCCGGTCCTCGAGGAA
>JACRCI010000005.1 GCA_016219105.1 Deltaproteobacteria bacterium
TCAGGGATATGATAGGTTACCTTAAAAATATGGCCGGAACCGCGGACGCCATAGAGCGCGGGGACTTAAACGTTGACGTGTCTCCTAAATCCGGTAAAGACGTCCTCGGAAGTGCGTTTAAAAACATGACCGCCTACCTCAAGAGCATGGCCCACGCGGCCGAGGGCATAGCCGGAGGGGATTTAAGGCAGGAGGTGGAGCCTAAATCCGAGAAGGATATTTTAGGCCATGCCTTCAAGAAAATGATTATGGGGTTGAGGGATATCGTCGGGGGCCTGCGGACAGGAAGCGAGCAGATTTCCAGCGCCTCAAGCGAGATAGCCGCGACGAGCGAGCAGTCGAGCAGAAACGCGGAAAGCGCCGCCACGGCCGTGGAGCAGATAACCTCCACCATGCACGAGATGAGCGCTAACATCCAGAACGTAGCAAGGAGCATACAGAGCCAGTCCGCGTCCGTTACCGAGACCACCGCTTCGATAGAAGAGCTTCTCGTCTCCATCCACAGGGTCGCGGAGAACGCGAAAAGGCTCGTTGACATTGCGCAACAAAGCAGGAGCGTTGTTTCCTCGGGCCGCGCCGCCGTAAACGAATCCTCCGAAGGAGTTAAGAACATAACGGGCGTTATGAACGCGTCCGCCGACACTATAAGGCTTTTGGGAGGCAGGACAGAGGACATAGGGAAAATCATCGAGGTCATAGACGACATAGCCGAGCAGACAAACCTCCGTGCCCTTAACGCGGCCATAGAGGCCGCGAGGGCCGGAGAACACGGCATGGGGTTTGCCGTGGTGGCCGAGGAGGTAAGAAAGCTCGCCGAGAGGAGCGCGAAGTCGACCGGCGAGATATCCGAGCTTATCTACGGGATACAGAAAGAAGCGGCCTCGGCCGTAAAGAACGTGGAGAAAAACGTAGAGGTGGTGGATAGGGCGCTAAAGATGTCAGTAGACGTCGAAGGCGCGCTCAAAAGGATAGAGGAAAGTGTAGCCGAGGTGGCAAGGTATTCTCAGGAGATAGGGGCCGCGACGTCCGAGCAGTCCGGAGGATGTGAGCAGATATCGAAGGCGACGGGTAAGCTTAACGAAGTTACTCAGGAGATAAGCTCTTCCGCCGACGAGCAGGCAAGCGGGGTGGAGCAGGTGGTGAAAGGCATGGAAAAATTGAGGGAGATGGTCCAGGAGAACGCCTCCAGCTCGACGGAGTTGGCCTCTTCCGCGGAGCAGATGTCCCGGCAGGCCGAGAGCCTTAACGAGGTCGCCGCGAAGTTTTCCCTTGACGACGAAAACATAAAAATCATCGGGGCGGGGGGCAAGGCAAGGCCGCCTCTTCCTCACAAGGCGAAGGCTCACGGCGCGGAGCGCCGCTAATGAGGAGTGTTAATGCCGTGTCGGAGCAAAAGAGGATACTTCTGGCCGACGACGAAGAAAACCTCGCAGGGCCTTTAAGGGAGGAGTTTCTGGCCGCCGGATACATCGTGGACGTGGCGTGCGACGGCGTGGAGGCTGTCATGAAGGCGGCTGATAACGTTTACGCGATAGCGCTTTTAGATATGGCGATGCCCAAGCTCGACGGGCTTCACACTATAAGGATTCTCAGGAAGATGAACAAGAAAATGCCGATAATAGCCATGTCCGGCTCCATGCACCACGAGCGCCTTTCAGAGACCATAAGCGCGGGCGCCCTTATGTTCGTTCATAAACCCTTCAACACCCAGTGGCTCCTGACGCAGGTTAAATGGGTAGTGGGGGGTTGACACCCGGTAGTTTTCCAATTAACATAAACTAAAAATCGAAAGGAATTGCTGTTGTGATGAAAAAAATTATTCTCGCGGATGACGAAAAGAGATTTTCAGAGCTTTTAAGGAGCGAACTTGAATCCGGCGGCTACGCCGTTGACCTTGTCCATGACGGGGTGGAAGCGGTCTTAAAGGTGCTGGACAATAAATACGACATAGCCCTTCTCGATATCATGATGCCCAACCTCGACGGCATAAACACGACGCGGATATTGAAGAAGATAAATTCGCCGATGCCCGTCATAGTATTTTCCGGGGTTGCCGGTTCCGGCGAGATGGCGCAGTCGGTAAGGGCGGGCGCCTTGAGGTGCCTTACCAAGCCCTTTACCGTGCAACAGCTGCTTACCGAGATAAAAACGGTACTCAAGGAGTAGAGGCCGCTTCTTTTGTTTAATATCCGCACTACGGGATTGCTTCGGACTTCGTCCTCGCAA
>JACRCI010000079.1 GCA_016219105.1 Deltaproteobacteria bacterium
GGAGAAGGGGGTTTAAGAACGGAACGTGACCGTTGTCCGTGACCGTGTCCGTGGAAAGGTTTTTTTACGGTCACGGGTCCCGGTCACGAATTACGGTAGTTAATCTTTTTACACGGTCACGGAGAACGGTATTTACCATGAAATACGCGATACTCATAGGCGACGGGATGTCCGACAACCCCGTGCCGGAACTCGGGGGGAAGACCCCTCTCGAGGCCGCAAAGACCCCGAATATGGATATTATCGCATCATGCGGGGAACTCGGGCTTTTTAAAAGCGTGCCCGAGGGTTTCCCTCCGGGGAGCGATGTCGCAAACTTAAGTATCCTCGGCTACGACCCGAAAAGATATTACACGGGAAGGGCCCCGCTGGAGGCCGCGTCCATCGGGGTGAAACTTGAAAAAGGCGATATTGCCTTCAGGTGCAATCTCGTAACGCTCCGGGGGGAAAAAGGCGTCCTGATAATGGAGGACTACAGCGCCGGGCATATCTCTACTGAAGAGTCCTCGGAGATAATAAAAACACTCGACAGCGCCCTGTCCGAGGAAGGGGTCAGGTTCTATCCGGGGAAATCCTACCGCCATCTGATGGTATGGGCTGGTGGAAGCGGGGATGTAAAGACCACCCCCCCGCACGATATAAGCGGCAGGGCGATAGAGGGGTATCTTCCGCAAGGCGTGGGCGCCGGAAAACTTAAGGGCCTCATGGAACGCTCCCTGAAGATGCTTAAAGACCACCCGGTGAACAGAAAGAGGGAGGCCGGAGGCAAAAAGAGGGCTGATTCGATATGGCTCTGGGGGCAGGGAAGGGCCTTGGCCATGCCTGCATTCAAAGAGCGTTTTGACATGACCGGCGCCATAATATCCGCGGTAGACCTTATGAACGGCATCGGGGTATGCGCCGGGCTCGAGGTTATAAGGGTCCCGGGGGTTACGGGGTATCTCGACACAAACTACACCGGAAAGGCCGGGTACGCGCTCCATGCCCTTAATGACAGGGATTTTGTCTGCGTGCACGTCGAGGCGCCGGACGAAGCGGGCCATCAGGGGCTTCTTAAGGAAAAGATCCGGGCCATAGAGGATTTCGACAGGCTCGTTGTAGGAAGCGTTATGGAGGGGATAAAAAGGTTTAAAGACTATAAACTCATGGTCATTACAGACCACCCGACTCCCGTGGCCCTTAAGACCCATACCTCGGCCCCGGTGCCCTATGCAATATACAGGGGAGGGGGTCCGAAAAAAAACGGAGACTCCTTCAGCGAGGCCGCGGCAAAAAAAACAGGCCTCGTAAAGGAAGAGCCGCTTCTCTTCATGGAAGAATTCCTCGACAGGGCCTCACGTCTGTAACCGCCGGAAAAACCCCTTGACAGGGCTCAGCGATAATGGTATTAAGTATCGTGTGGTATTGATAATGGAAATCATTTTCGATATTCTGCCCGCAAAATTTAACTCAAATGGAGGTGCCCCATGCGTGAGACAGGGCGTATTTTATGCGCTGCCTTTATCTTCTTTTCCTTGATGGCCGCGGCCGTTGAAGGAGCGGATAAGATTCAGGACAACTCGTTTTTGCTCGAGGAGGCATACAACCAGGAAGACGGAGTTATCCAGCATATTTTCACCTATCAGTATCTGAAAAAGGCCAGGACATGGGGGTTAACCTTTACACAGGAGTGGCCGGTACCCGGACAGACCCACCAGCTGTCTTACACCATCCCTTTTGGCAGGGTCTCTGACCCTGAGTGGAAAACAGGCATCGGGGACACAGCGCTCAATTACCGCTATCAGCTTGTCTTTAAAGAGGCGGTAGCGCTTTCCCCGCGTTTTTCCCTGCTTCTCCCGACCGGAGATTACAAAAAGGGGCTTGGAACCGGGGCGTTGGGCTTTCAGACAAACATCCCGCTCAGTGTTGAGCTTTCCGATAAATGGGTAACCCACTGGAATATGGGCCTGACTTTTACCCCTGGCAGTAAAGAAGAAGGAGGGGCAAAGTCTGACACGGTAGGGACGAACTTCGGCGCCAGTTTTATCTACCTCGCGACGAAAAACTTTAATCTCATGCTTGAGTCCGTCTGGAATTCTACGGAGACCGTTCAGGCGGATGGAAGTAAAGTCAGGGAAGACGCTTTTTTTGTTAATCCGGGGATGCGCTATGCAGTGGACTTCAAGTCCGGGCTTCAGGTCGTGCCCGGGATTGCGGTCCCGATAGGACTGGGACCCTCAAGCGGCGAACACGGCGTATTCCTTTATATTTCCTTTGAGCACCCTCTTTTTTAATCGGGCGCTCGCCCGACCCCGGCCAACCCTTCCTGTCTGCGTGCGGACACGCACAGGCAGGCGGGTGGGTGCCCCGCCCTCGCAACGACAAAAAAGGTGTCTTTGCGAGGAGCGGTTTTTCGCGGTTGCGAGGCCGCAAGGCCGAAGCAAAGCAACCCCCTCCTCGATAAGGATGAGATTGCGGAGCCTGTTCCGAGCGGAGCGAGGAATCTCCGGGTTTGCTTCGGCTTCGCCTCGCAACGACTCCGTCCCTCGCAATGACGGGTGAGGGGGGCGGAAGGGGGGGATGAAAATGAGTAAATATATTATAAATACTACCGGGGAGGGTAGGCAAATTTTAATTTACTTCCTTACAATATTAATCCTTGCGGTCGTTAGAAACGGGTTGGCAGATAGGGAGAAATGTTAAAATGTTTTAACATTTTTCTCTTGACAAGTCGGGTAAAAAAAGTTATACTTGTGCTAAATTAGAAAGTGGTGTGAATTCCTGTATTCCTATATTAATGTAGCGAGGTGATGGCGCCTCCATGGAAAAAGGTATTTTCCGGGGGCGTTTTCTTTGTAAAGGGTGCACCGTTATATGACCGATACACCTAATAATGGGGTAAGGGTCGTAGAGAGGGCGCGGGAAGAGGGGATGAGTGCGTCTTTAAAGGCGCTTTTGTTTCCCCTCTTTTTGATGGCCTTTTTCTATCTCTTCTCCTCTCTTGCCCACGGCGCGACCATCTCTGGCAGCGTCTATTCCAATGAAGGCGTAACCAAATACACCACCGCAAGAACCATAAGGCTCCTTGTAAACGGCGTAAGCGCGGGCACAGCCCTAACAGTAAGCGGGGATTACTCGATAACCGCCACCGTAAACGCGGGCGATGCCATACTCGTCTACACGGACGATGCTGTCACAACGGACGGCACAACGGTTACGGTTGCGAGCGGCGCAAACATAACCGGCTTTGATATCTATCAGGGCTATGTGATTGCCCGCCACGATAACGGCGGGACACTCACAAACGCCAACATGTCTACCGCAAAAGGCTACCCCGCCGGCCCCTATATCGCCGACGCCGATATCACCTATACTGTGGCAAGCAATAATCTGACAGTAACCGCTGGCACTCTCTATCTCCCCTCAAGCCACAGTTTCTCTCCGGGCGGAAACGTAACAACCCCTGGCATGAAGACCCTCGGCACATTCGACGGAGGAAGCGGCGCAATTACTGTCAACGGCACCCTTACAATAGCAGGCGGCAGTTTCACTGCCACCACTGCCACCACCACTGCCAACGCCCTTACAATGAGCGCCGGTTCTTTTCTCGGGGGCAGCGGCTCAATTGACGTAAACGGCGCCTTTACGCTGAGCGCCGGGAATTTCACCTCGACGTCCGGGACTATGAACATATCCGGCGCAACGACCATTTCAGGCGGGACATTCGCCCACAATAACGGCTCTATCGTCTTTGACCCGACGGCGGCGGTAACGGTAAATACCGGTTCTGCTGCCTTAAACAACGTTTCAATAAGCACGGCCATGAACGCAGCCGTTACCATAAGCGGGACAATGACGGTAGCCGGGGACCTTACGGTCAACATGACGGGCACAACCTCATCCGCCGTTCTTTCCGGAGGGACTATCAACGTAGGCAGGGACCTTACCATCACAGCGGCATATTCCATAACGAGCGCGATAAACGTTGCGAGAAACGTGGCATCGAGCGACGCCGCGGTAACCGGCGCGGGCAACCTCACGCTCAACGGCGCGGGCGCCCAGACCATAACAGGCGGGAACTTCCCGGACGGCAATTTCACCATCAACAAACCCTCAGGCAGCGTTACCCTCCTTTCCAACATAAGCGATTCGTTCCCGCTCGTTGTCACGCAGGGGACGTTTGACATAACCGGCTATAGCCTTACGGTCGGAGGCATTAATGTGAACGGCGGAACATTCATCGGCGATGCGAGCGCAATTGACGTAAACGGCGCCTTTACGCTGAGCGCCGGGAGTTTCACCTCAACGTCCGGGACTATGAACATATCCGGCGCAACGACCATCTCAGGCGGGACCTTCACCCACAATAACGGAACGATAGTATTTGACACATCATCCGCCTATACGCTAAATACCGGCTCGGCTGTCCTGAATAACGTCTCTATAAGCAACTCATATAACGGCAACGTCACAATAAGCGGGACCATGACGGTGGCCGGCAATTTCACAGTCAACATGACAGGCGGCGTATCCTCCGCTCTTTACACGGGGACTGTTAATGTAAGCGGGAATCTGACCATCACATCGGCAAACATCATAAACACCGGCCCGATAAACGTTGCGGGCAACGTGGCATCGAGCGACGGCATAGTTGGAGGCAACTGCGCAATCACGCTCAACGGAACCCTCGACCAGACCATAAGCGGCGGAGACTTCCCTGACGGCACGTTCACAATCAATAAGGCATCGGGCACCGCAACTCTAACATCCAACCTCACGCTCAACGGCTCAGGACAGGACTTGACCATCACCTCATTAACGCTTGACCTTGCCGGATACAACTTAAGCGTAAACGACGTCCTGACCGTGGGGGCCTCTGCCACGCTGAGACTTAAGGGCAACGAGACAGTGAGCGCCGCGACGCGGACATACTCGGGCACGGTGTATTACTACGGCGACGCCGCATATACCGGCCTCGCCACTGGCAGCGGCCCTTACACAGCCCTCACGTTCGCGAGCGTTGCGGGCACGGGCGCATGGACCCTGAATGCGGCCCTTACCGTAAACGGCAACCTGACGATTTCAAGCGGCGTCCTGACCCTCGGCGGCGCGCTTACCGTAGGCGGGAACCTCACTATCGCAAGCGGGGCCACCCTCGATGTGTCGAGCGGCAGTTACAGCATTAACCTTGCCGGAAACTTCTCCAAATCCGGTTTTTTTAGGTCCAGAAGCGGCACAGTCACCCTCAACGGAGCGAACCAATCCATAAGCGGCTCCATCTATTTCTATAACCTTACTAAACTTGTTTCGGTTCCGCGAACCCTTACCTTCGAGGCGGGCGCGACCCAGACGATTAGCGGAACCGTATCCTTAAGGGGCGGCACAACGGGCCGTTTGAGCCTGCGCTCTTCCACGCCCGGAACGCGCTGGTATTTTACGATGCTCCCGGGGTCGGCCAAGAGCATACAGTACGTTGACGTACAGGACGGCGATGCGAGCTGGTCCGACGCGTTCTATCTGCCGATTGACCCGCCTAACTCCATAGACAGCGGGAATAACAACGCATGGTTCACTCCCGGCTCTACCGACCCCAATGCCACAGGGTCCCCGGCGGGTTCGGCCGTCGTTAACAGCGCAAGCCAGCTCACCGCGTCCGCCACGTTCGCCGGGGATGCGGACGCCGACGGTTCGACCATGTTCGAATACTCTACGTCCTCAAGCGGGCCATGGACCGCCGCGGCCTGCGGCACAGGCGGGACCGTCACGGGCCCATCCCCGAGGCAGTGCGCGGTTACGGGCCTTGCGGCCAATACAAATTACTACATGAGATTGACCTACACCGACCCGGACGGGGTTGTTGGAATAACCCCTCAGCTGAACGGCCCCTACCTCACATATCCGGGCGCGCCTACTGCGCTTACGATTACGCCTATAAACTACGGCACAGGCCTTAAGGGCCTCTGGCATCTGAACGATATTGTGGCGGACTCTTCATCGAACGGAAGTCACGGAATAGCGCAAAACGGCGCTGACACAACCGCATCGGGAAAACTGGGAAGAGGAGGGGTGTTTGACGGGACGAATGATTATGTGGATATGGGAGACCCCTCAACCGTTGATTTCGGTTCCGGAAATTTCTCGATAGAGGCATGGGTTAAACTCGGCTCCCTCACTCAAGCCGGCTCGGAAATCATTGTCAGCAAGGACGCGACCGCCGGCACGGCCCAACGCCAGTTCTTTTTAATGGTAGATGCCGCCAATGACGATAGCCATAAAATCCGCATCAGCTATAACACTTCTGACGCCGCGCAGGTTTACGCGACCACCAACGCAACGGCCATTTCCGATACCGGCTGGCATCATGTCGTAGGGGTGCGCAGCGGCAGCGGTTTCCTCATTTATGTGGACGGCGTCTCGCAGGCCATTACAACCACGGGAACCTCGGGAACTATGCAGGCGACGGCAACGCCTTTGAGAATAGGCATGCGCCCGTACACCGGTTATGAAGGTTATTTCAACGGCACCATCGACGAGGTCGCAATCTGGAACAAGGCATTGAGCGCGGCTGAAGTAAGCGCGAGATACAACTCCGGCAGCGGCGTGGAACTCGCGGGCAATGAATCCGGGCTTGTAGCCGGCTGGCACATGAACGAGGGCGCATGGCTTATACAGGATTCTTCCGGGTTCGGCAATAACGGCACATCAACGAACGGGACCCGGACAAATGCGGGGAAACTGGGCAGGGCATTGAAGTTTGACGGGACGGACGATTATGTGAATGTGCCGGACCCCGGCGCAAGCAGTCTTGACATTACCGGGCAATTGACCGCGGAGGCGTGGATTTATTTGCCGTCTATTCCCGCGGCAGATGGCTACTATGATATTCTTTTTAAAGGCAATGCCGCCGGGACTACCGCAAATTACCAATTCGCGGTCGTAAAAGACGCTGCCACTTGCGGAAGCGCCGCTGTTTGTCTGGATTTTGAATTTATTGACGGCGGCGGCACATGGAGAGGCGCAATGAGCGCTTTAACGCCAATATCCTCCGGCGCTTGGACTCATGTGGCCGTCGTGTATGACGATTCCGCGAATGCCATTAAATATTATAAAAACGGAACGCTCACAGACACCATACCGGAAAATTATTCTTTAGCCACATCGAATGCCCCCCTCGCGATCGGCCGCGAAGGAGGAGCTGATTACGGTTACTTCCCGGGCACGATTGACGAGGTCGCAATCTGGAACCGCGTCCTGATCAACGACGAAATATCCGCGCTCTATAACAGCGGGAACGGGCGGGAGGATATAACTGGGAATGTCTTTCTCGTCGGCTGGACCGCGCCGGTCAACGGGGCCGGCAGTTATAAGTTGGAGCATTCGCGCGACGGCGGCGTTACGTGGTCGCAGATTGCGTCCGGAGTTACAGCGACTTCATACGGCGATTTCAATCTTGTCTGCAACACCACGTACAGTTACCGGGTCAGAGGCACCAATGCCACTGGAGACGGCAATTATTCGTCGAGCGCGAGCCAGACCACGGACGCGGGCGCATGCGGCATAGTGGTTGTCGCCAACTCGGCCTCTGTCGACAGTAAAACGCAGATAACCGCGAAGGCAGATTTCGACGGCGGCAATAACGGCAACGACTCGACCATGTTCGAATACTCTACGTCGGGGAGCGGGCCATGGACAACCGCCTGCGCCTCGGTTTCAGGTCCCGCTCCGAGGCAGTGCGTAATCAGCGGGCTTACGCAGAATACGGATTACTGGATACAGATAACCCATACGGACCCGGACGGGGTTACAGGGACAAACCCCCAGGTAATAGGGCCCTACCATACTTGCCCTTGCGAGGTAACCGGCTTTACCGTAACCAATGCCGGCGGAGCAGGCACCACGCTCAACCTTTCATGGGTCAACCCGCCCGTGCTCCCCCCTGATTTCGTAGGGGTTAAGATTGTCCGGGCAACCGGAGGAACGGCTCCGGTTGACTGCACCGGCTCCGCGGTATATACAGGGGCCGGGACTTCTTACCCCGATACAGGACTCATTCAGGGGACCCAGTATTCCTACAGAATCTGCACTTATGACAGCGTGCCGGCCTATTCCACGGGTGTTACCGGGACAGGCACTCCCTGGGACGGCATTCCTCCGGCCGAGGTGACTGATTTTGCGGCAACGCCGGATTCGGCATTATTAGCCATATACCTTACATGGATAAACCCCACCACGGACAGCGACTTTGCCGGGGTAAAGATAGTAAGAAGCACCGACTGGTTCCCGTCGCCGACATGCAGCGACGGCACGGTCGTTTACACAGGCTTGGGCGAGAGTTACACGGATTCGGACGTGGCGGCAAAGACCACGTATTACTATAGAATTTGCACTTTTGACACGGCGGCGAACTACTCGACCGGCGTAACCGAGAGCGCGGTGATAGAGGACAGTCAGGGGGATACGGCCAAGGCATGGGGGAACAACGCATACGGACAACTCGGCAACAATACAACGACAAACAGTTCCTCCCCGGTTTTTGTTTCGGGTCTTTCGGGTACGACTGCCGTTTCCGGCGGCGGCTATCACTCCCTCGCGCGCAAGAGCGACGGCACGGTCTGGGCATGGGGATACAACGCATACGGCCAGGCCGGCAACAACACAACGACCACCCCCCAGAAGGTTCCGGTGCAGGTCAAAGGCCCAGGGGGTTCAGGCTATCTTACCGA